>JAZSMP010000347.1:0-104253 GCA_045535915.1 Eubacteriales bacterium
GTCCTCTGACAAAATCGTCGCTTGCAAAAAAGTCGGCAACTTCAATTCCGTATTTATCACAGACAGAAATGATTTTGTCTGCGCCGTTTCCCATTCCGTACATTACAACGGTTTTGTTGGTTTGGGAAAGGTAGTTCCAGAGATACATTGATCTACCTCGCAATTAATTATCAAGATATTATATCATATTTTTGTGAATAAATCAATAACAGTCATGAAAGGTACGCATAAAATGAGAAGATATTTCATATGAATTAACAAATAACTTTCTTAGCGGAGGATGTCATATGACAGACACAAGCATATACAGAGATATTGCCGAGCGTACCGGCGGAAATGTTTACGTCGGAGTTGTAGGCCCGGTCAGAACAGGTAAATCGACCTTTATTAAACGATTTATGGAATCCTTGGTTTTGCCAAATATTTCTGAGGGATACAAGCGTGACCGAGCTCGCGATGAACTTCCTCAGAGTGCCGCCGGGAAAACAGTGATGACTACGGAGCCGAAATTCATTCCTGAAGAAGCTGTCGAGATCAATCCTTTCGGCAGCGGAAAACTGAGGGTGAGGATGATCGATTGCGTTGGTTACCTTATTCCCGAGGCGATGGGGGCCCTTGAAGAAGGCCAGCCGAGATTGGTCAGGACACCTTGGAGCGATGAACCCGTTCCGTTTACAGTTGCAGCGGAAGAAGGAACGAGAAAAGTTATCTGCGATCACTCAACCATAGGAGTCGTTGTCACCAGCGACGGCACCATCGGTGAGATATCGCGCAGAGGATATGAAGAAGCAGAAGAACGTATAGTTTCAGAACTCAGGGCTTTGGGTAAGCCTTTTGCAATAGTATTGAACTCCGCATTTCCTGGTTCGTCAGAATCTATTAATTTAGGTCATGAACTTGAAGAAAAATACGGTGTGCCCGTGGCACTTGTAAATTGCCTTGAACTTGACGGTGAGGATATAGGTCACATTCTTGAAATGATACTAAATGAATTCCCCATATCCGAGATAGAGTTTTCATTACCGCAGTGGACATCTTCACTTTCTTATGATCATAGATTGATTGCAGAGATAAATGAGATAATATCTGGTTTGGCATCAAAAATTACTAAAGTTTGTGACTTGAACGAAGCAATGGAAAGCTTCCAAGTGAATGAAATAGTTGAGAAAATTTCTGTACATGAAATTAACATGGGAAACGGAAAAGTAAAACTATGTATCGAATTGCATAATGATTTATTTTATGATATACTTAGGGAAGAAAGCGGTTTTGACATAGAAGGAGAAAACGATCTTCTTCCGCTTTTAGTTGAATTGTCAAAAATCAAACAAAAATACAACAAAGTTGCTGAAGCTCTATCAGATGTTGAAGAACGCGGTTACGGTATTGTCATGCCGGATGTGTCCGAACTCAGGCTTGAAGAACCCGAAATAGTCAGAAAACAAAACGGATACGGTGTAAAGCTTTGCGCATCGGCGCAGTCAATTCATATGATTCGTGCTAACATAGAAACAGAGATCAATCCCATGGTCGGATCAGAACAGCAGTCTGAAGATCTTGTCAAATATTTACTTCGCGAATTCGAAGAATCTCCGGCGAGTATCTGGGAGTCGAATATTTTTGGTAAGTCGCTTTATGAGCTTGTTAACGAAGGTCTTCATGCCAAACTTGAACATATGCCCGATGATGCAAGAACCAAGCTTTCCGAAACACTGGAAAGAATCGTAAACGAAGGCAGCGGTGGCTTGATCTGTATTTTGCTTTGATAATTTCAAACGCCTGCGGAATTTTCCGCAGGCGTTTGAAATTTACTTTTGAACAAAAATTAAGTTGCCGTCTTTGTCAAGATCGACTATTGCAAGCGAATGGAGATTGATCCCGGCGGCACGGATTTTGTCCCCTCCGGGCTGAAATGCTTTCTCTATGCAAATACCCGCACCAACGACTTTGGCACCTGCTTGATTAACAATATCTATCAAGCCGCGCAAAGCTTCTCCGTCTGCAAGGAAGTCATCTATTACGAGAACTCTGTCGTTTTTGTCAATATATTTTTTGTCAACACGTACATCAAAAACAGTACCTTTGGTAAATGAACGCACCAGAGAAGAATATGTTTCTCCCGTAATATTCTTTGAATTTGATTTTTTGGCAAACAAAACATCAATACCAAAATGTCGCGCTGCGAGACATGCAATACCTATGCCTGATGCCTCTACGGTAAGAATCAATGTTGGCTCGGTGTCTTTGAAGAGTTTGTAAAACTCTTCTCCGATTTTATCGATAAGATCAATATTCATTCTATGATTCAGAAATCCGGAAACTATTACAACACCCCCGGGTTTGATATCTGCGTTTGCGCTGATCATATCTTTAAGAAGTTGCATGTCGTTTCTCCTTGCTTGTTATTTTTTATATTATACTACACTTTTCGCAAGCGGTAAAGAGGTTTTGCGAAAATAATCGAAAAAATATATTTTTTTGTTAAATGTATTGAAATCTCGGTCATTTTATGATAAAATAAAGTAAATTAAATTTAACACGGAGGTTTGATATGAGTAAGAAAAACGGAACAGTTTTCTCAAAATCTTTGTTCGGATACCGACGTAAGGATGTTATCGAATATATAAGAACCGTAGATTCAGAACATGCTGATGAGGTTTCGCGCATAAGCGACGAAAAACAAATCTTACAAAACAGACTGAATGAAACAGAAGCCAGGATCAGAGAGACAGAAGAACTCATGAATAAAGAAAGACTGGCTACGCAAGAAAGAATCAAGAAAATTACATTGGAATATGATAAGAAGTTGGCTGAGCTGACAAATGCAATGAATTCGCAAAAAGATAGACTTGCAGACTCTGAAAACAGAGCTTCTTCTTATCTTAAGCTCGTTGACTCATCCTCTTTGAGGGCAGAAAATGCCGAAGCCGAGTTAACTATTCTGTCTGCGGCTATAGAAGATTATAAAACAGAAATCGCTGATTTGAAATCGAAACTGGCAGAGAAAGAATCCGAACTTAAGCGAGCAACTGAATTTGAAGTACTTGCAAAGAAAATTCTTGAAAGCAATAATCAAAAGAAACGTACGGATATTTCGTCGCTTCTGTCGATTTTTAGAAAAAGCAGGCATGGTAAATGAATATCGGACAAAAGATTAAAAGTTTACGTATCGCAAAAATGCTGACTCAGCAGGAACTTGCGGGAGACAGCATTACGAGAAATATGCTCAGCCGCATAGAAAACGGTTTTGCACTTCCATCGCTTCAGACTCTTATGTACATTTCGGAAAAGCTTGGTGTGCCTGCCGGATACCTTCTTTCAGACGAAAATGATGATTTTGCTTATAAAAAACTTATAGGTATGCCCGAAGTTATGAGAGCGTTCCATGCCGGAGAGTGGCAGATATGCATGGATCTTTGCTATGCATTGAACGGAGTGGATGATGAAATTAATTACATACTTGCATTGTGTATGTACAACTGCGGTAAAGAAATGTTTGTTTCGGGCGATCTTAAACATGCCGCACAGATGTTTGACACCGCTAAACAGCAATGCATGAATACCGCTTATCCTCTTGCTAATGTAATTGCTGAGTGCGATACTTACATTGGCGGGATCAGTTATATTTCTCCGTTACTGGTATCAGACATTGATGTTGTTGCCAATCCGTCGCCCGCTTCATTGGGTGAAGATTTTTGCAGATATTTTACTGTTTTGAAAGTTATTGAAGAAAAAGGCAATGCAGAAATTTCCATAAGGCGGCTTCTTGTTGGAGGGTGGAGCAAAAGTCATTACACAGAGCATATTAACGCAAGAGTAAAAATCAAGTACGGCAATCATAACGAAGCGTATCATATTTTAAAAGGCTTACTTTCGTCGGATTATAATATTCCCGCACCGATGCTGTATTTTATTTTCTGTGATCTTGAAGTTTGTTGCCGAGAACTTTCGGATTACAGAGGAGCATATGAGTATTCCGGTGACAAGACCGGTATGCTTGAGAAGTTCTTGGGTTAAAGCATGAAAACTTACATTTTGAAGCTTGGCGCCGTTTTTCTAGCTGCTTTTCTGTTGATGTTTTCCGCAGGATGTGTTGATACTTGTTTGGGAGTATCTACCGAACCGGATTCTTTGAAAGTCATCACTCCCGAAGAAATTGAATCAATATTTGCAGCCATCTCAAATGAAGTAACAGACAAATATCCGACTGAAACTGATGCAAACGGATCTGAAATTGTGTTTTGGCTTGAAGGCGGAGCTGTATGGCACGTAAGCCGGGCCTGTTCAACTATTAAAAAGGCAGAGTCCTCAAAAGTAAAAAGCGGTTCTGCGGAAGATGCTCTTCAAAGTGGAAAGGAACGTCCTTGCAGAATATGTGGCGAAAATGCAGAGTACACCGAGAGCGCTGAGACAAACACAGGAGTTGTTACCATTTATAATAATTCTGAAGTCGTATCTGAATACGAAACGGAGAAATACCCTAAAGAATATGGTGAAGACGGCGAAATTGTTGTATTTTGGCTGGATGGCGGTAAGGTCTGGCATGAGAGCAGATACTGTTCAAGTCTTTCAAGGTCTGATCCTGCTAAATTAATATACGGTTCTGTCGCGGAAGCGCTTGCGGCTGGCAAAGAAAGAGCGTGTAAAAATTGCTCGAATTAAAAAGGTGGATTGAATAATGAAAAATAAAATTTTATGCTTATTTATTGCACTGACGATGTCAATGAGTCTCCTCATGATTGGATGTAATGAGGAAGGTGAAATTACAACAGAGGCTGTTGATACTAACGAGCCTTCAGCTGAAACAACCGAAGAGGGTATCGAAAGTACCTCCATAATACTCTTTGATACTAATGAAATACACTATTCTATAGTTCGCGGCACATATGCTTCCGAAATCGAAGTTAATGCTGCTGTTGCCCTTAACGTTGCATTCAGAAATGCATATCCCGGCGAATGGAGAGCTACGATCGGGGACGATTTCTTTAAGGGACAGGTTAGGGGAGAGGCATATGAGATTGAAGGTAAAGAGATATTAGTCGGACTTACAAACAGAAAAGAATCCCATGCCGTACACGAAACTCTCAAAAAAGATGAATATGCCATTAAAGTTGTTGGGGAAAAACTTGTCATCGTCGGTTATGATGAATATGCAACTGCGAGTGCGGTGGAATTCTTTATTGCTACATATATTGCTTCACCAATATCCGATAAACTTGAACTCGAGAACACTCTTGAACTTCGCGGTGAAGCAAGTCTCAGAAAAATTGCTCTTAATAACGAATCTACTTATAGAATTATGACTTGGAATCTGGGGTGCATGGTAAGTGATGCTAACAAGGGTGAAGTCGAGTGCATTGATATTCTTCTGCGTTATTTGCCCGATATTATCGGTCTTCAGGAGTGTAATTCCGCAGTTCACAGTAAAGTTCTGAAGAACCTTCCTTCCTTTTATGCTTTTGCCAATAAAACACATAACGGATCGTCTACCGTCAATTATACTCCCATCATATACAACACCGAGCTGTTTACTCTCATCAAATCTGATATAGTATGGCTTCGCGGAAGATATACCGGAACAAACACAAAGTCGCTGAACTGGGCTGTATTAGAGGATGCTACAGGAGCAAAATTCGCTTTGATCAATTATCACGGTGCAGTATGTTCAAACAGCTATAAGGGATTTGAAAATTTCACAAGCTCTCAGCTGTCCCAGCAGGCGCTTGAATGGAAGCTCGATAACGTTGTTCAAGTTACTGAAATCAAAAACGCCATAATTGCAGAGTTCGGCAATATTCCGATTATGGTTTCAGGCGACAATAACTTTAACAGTTCATCTGAACCATATAAGAACATTACTGCAGAAGGCTTTGCAGATGCTGAAATCACAGCACGTATAAGCAGAATGACCGGATATAAAACAAGTTATTCATACGGTAATGCCCCCGGAAGCGGACTTAGCATTGACCACATTTTCGGACTTAACGGTGTTGATTTTGTTGTTCATGCAATCGTAAGAGGTGATGATGTATGGAAGGCTTCCGATCATTCGCCGGTTTACGTAGACTTTAATTTGAAATAACGTTATAATAAGTAAGAAAACGCCCGTTGCAGGGCGTTTTCTTACTTATGAGATTTGTTTGCATTTGATTTGATTTCGCGGTCTTGCTTCAGTGATTTCTTGATTCTCGATGAGAGTAATGCAGAGAAGAATACTCCTACAAGATAAATTATAAGAATAAATACAAGACCCATGAAATTACCGGATCCGGTGTCGAGTTCAGCAGGAAGGATTATGAATAGATAGGCACCGCCGGCAGTTGAGATAAAATGCACCAGCCATCTTGTTACCGCTTCAATGCTTTTATATTCCAATACGGTGTTGGCAATCGCAAAACAAATGCAGAAAGGCAAGAACCATAATATTCGCGCGGGATCGACAGATATCGTTTCTTCGGATGAATTGGATATAAGTACAATAAAGCTGAACAAAGCGACAATGACGGTATAGTACAATGTTGATTTGCTTACAACGTTTTTGAAAAATTGATTCATTTTGAGCGACCTCTGCAAATTATTGTTTATATCATATCACTAATAAAGATTTTTTTCAAGTCTTTTTGAGAAAAAACTTGTAAAATTACTTTGTCCTTGAATATTTGTCGTTCGAAATGAATATTTTTGTGAATATTTATGATATTTATTCATTTTATTATTGACTATTTCAATGTTTTGAGTTATAATATATGTATTATGGGTTATTGTTGCCAAAACAAAATACATATCAACACGGAGGTCTAAATATGACAAGAAGAGAAGCGCGTGAAGCTGTACTGGAATTGCTTTTCGAGAGCGGATTTCATCCCGAGGAATCCCCCGAGGCCATATTTGATAGAGCGCTTGAAATGCGCGAGATTCAGGTCAATGATTTTGCAAAAAAAGTGTATTTCGGAGTTTTCCAAAATATTGAATTTATAGATGCATTGCTTGAAAAGCATTCTGTGGGCTGGAAAAAGACAAGAATTTCTCCCGTTGCAAGAGCAGCTATAAGACTTGCTATCTTTGAAATTTATTTTTGCGATGATATTCCTGACACTGCGTCAATCAATGAAGCAATTGAGCTTATCAAAAAGTACGATGATGCCGATAAGGTAAGACCCTTCGTAAACGGTGTCCTGAATGCGGTTTATAAAGAAAAAACTGCCGGAGGAGAGGGCTGATGCTCTTCTGCGGTATTGATACCAGCAATTATACTACCTCCGTTGCTCTTTGTGATGAAGGCGACAGGATAATTGCAAATATAAAAATACCATTGCCGGTTAAGGACGGTGAGCGAGGTCTGCGTCAGTCGGATGCTGTCTTTGCTCATGTCAAGAATCTTCCGTTATTAACCGAGATGCTTAAAGAAGCTATCGGGGATAGCGTTGTCACAGCAGTTGCGGTCTCATCCAAGCCGCGGGATTCGGAAGATTCTTATATGCCATGCTTTCTTTCAGGCGTTTCTGCTGCTGAAATGTTGGCTGCAGGAGCAAAAGTCCCTTTGTACAAAACTTCACATCAGCAGGGGCATGTTATGGCTGCGTATGCTACTTCGGGAGCGATGGCAGATGACTTATTGGGGAAGTATAATGCATTCATAGCTTTCCATGTTTCCGGCGGTACAACTGAATGTTTATTGGTAAAACCGAACGGATGCGAATTCAATATCGAATTGATCGGAGGAACCTCGGATCTCAACGCAGGACAAGCAATAGACCGAATCGGTGTCGCTTTGGGCGTGAAGTTTCCGTGTGGTCCCAAAATGGAAAAGCTGGCTCTTACTTATGACGGCGTTGTCAAAGGAATTAAAACGTCTGTCAAAAACAGCAATTGCAATCTTTCGGGACTTGAGAATATGGCTATGAAAATGATCGCTAACGGTTCTTCCTCTGCAGAAGTATCGGCTTTTACCTTCGAGTTTGTTGCTAAAACATTATATAGAATTGCCGAGAACGTTAGAGAGAATTACGGAGATCTGCCTATAGTATGGGCGGGCGGTGTTATGAGTAATTCAATAATTAAAGCTCGTCTTTCTAAACTTAGTAATGTATATTTTACCGAACCGCAGTATTCCGCTGATAATGCTGTCGGAGTGGCATTGATATGCCGAAATAAATATCTGTCGGAGTTTAATAAATAAAAATGTTTAATAACGAACAATCATTTACCGTATCACAGTTAAATGAATATGTTAAAATGTTGATTGATTCGGACGAATTGCTACAAACGGTTGTTGTTAGCGGTGAGATATCAAATTTTAAGAATCATTATGCTACGGGGCATTTGTATTTTTCTCTTAAAGATGAAAAGTCGCTTGTCAAGTGTGTAATGTTTGCGGGTTCGGCGGCAAGATTGAGATTTGAACCCGAAAACGGCATGCAAGTAACTGTTTGGGGCAGAGTATCGGTGTTTCCTCGTGATGGTGCGTATCAGCTTTATGCGGGATTTATGTCACCTTCGGGTGCGGGAGACCAGCATGCGGCTTTTGAAATGCTTAAAAACAAACTTTTAAATGAAGGTTTGTTTGACAACTCTCAAAAGCTCCCTATTCCGCATTATCCGCAAAAAATCGGTATTGTGACATCACCTACGGGAGCAGCGGTAAGGGATATTTTGAATATTCTTAACAGACGTTGGCCGATCGCTGAAACAGAATTGTATCCCGCGTTGGTGCAAGGTTCGGGTGCAGTAGCGAGTCTTATTGACGGAATTAGATACTTCAATAAAACTTCCGATGTTGATGTAATAATTCTTGGAAGAGGCGGCGGATCCGGAGAAGATCTCAGTGCGTTTAATGACGAAGCGCTTGCCAGAGCGATATTTGAATCCCAAATCCCGATAATATCCGGAGTTGGACATGAAACTGATACTTCCATCAGTGACTTTGTTGCTGATTTAAGAGCTCCTACACCTTCCGCTGCCGCAGAATTGGCTGTGCCTGATATGGACGAATATCTTGCTCGCCTTTCTTCCGCACTTAACCGCGCATCAAGCGCAATGAATAAGCAGATCGAGTATTACGCTTTGAAATTGCACAGTTTATCGTCTTCTTCTGTTTTGAAACAGCCGATGCGCTATTTGGAGGAAAGAGAAAACGATTTGATCTTTTTTGAAAAGCGTATTGAAAATGCGTTTAATATGCAATTAAAAGATTCCGAGTCGGGTCTTTTCCGCTTGGTTGCCAGACTTGAAGATCTTAATCCTTTATCCGTATTATCTCGCGGCTTTTCAATAGTTCGAAAAAAAGAGTCTGTGATTACTTCATCTTCCGAACTTACAACCGGAGATCGTATTAATCTGACTTTTACTGACGGAACTGTAAATGCGGTTATTGAATAAATTATCATTTGTGAGTGTGATTATACATGAATAAAGACAAATTTAATTTTGAAGAAGCACTAAAAGAGATAGAAGAAATTGTCGCCGCATTGGAAAGCGGAAAAGTTTCATTGGAAGAGTCGTTGTCTCTATATGAAAGAGGAGTGAAACTTGTAAGAGAAGCCAATGCGCTTCTTTCGGATGCCAAAAGCAAACTAATGAGTGTGAGTGGTGTTATAACTGATGAATGATAAATTGATTGTTGCTCTTAAGCATAATTCCGAGTTGATTGAAGAGGCGGTTAAAGCGCATTATTCGAAATATAATGATTCGGATACAGAAGAAGTGCGAACTGCAGAGCAATACAGCCTTAATGCCGGAGGCAAGCGGATACGCGCGTTCTTGGTAAATGAGTTTTGCCGCGCTTGCGGAGGCAATGCTTCCGATTCAATACAATACGCTCTTGCTGTGGAAATGATCCATACTTTTTCGTTGATTCACGATGATTTGCCGTGTATGGATGACGATGACCTCAGGAGAGGTAAACCTACGTCTCACAAAGTTTTTGGCGAAGCAACTGCTTTGCTCGCGGGAGATTCGCTTTCGGTCAGAGCATTTAACGTTCTTGCAGATAATTCTTCTTTAGATGCAAGATTGAATTTGGAAGCCGTCAGAGTTTTGTCTGAAGCCGTTTCAAGCGAAGGTATGATAGGCGGACAGATAATAGATATGCGCGGAGAAAAAGCAGTACTGGATTTTGAAACTCTTTTGAAGCTTCATGCCAAGAAAACCGGTGCTTTGATTTCTGCATCTGCTTTGCTTGGATGCCTTGCCGCGGGTGTTGATAAATTGGATAGCAGATTTGAGGCTGCACGAAACTATGCAACCAAAATCGGTCTTGCTTTTCAGATTATCGACGACATTCTTGACGCAACTGCCGATGCTTCTGTGTTGGGAAAAAACACAGGTACGGACGCAGACAGAAACAAGACGACATTTTTGACTTTCATGAGTATTGAAGCAGCGTACGCATACGCAGAAAAGCTGACTGCCGAAGCAAAAGATGATATCAAAGCTTTTGAAAATCGTGATATGCTTTGTGCGCTTGCTGACTATCTATTAACCAGAAAAAAATGATCAGAATTGATATTTATCTGTTTTCTAACGGCTACGCAAAAAGCAGAGAAGCGGCAAGAAAATCAATCGAAGCCGGCTTGGTTTTCGTTGACGGAAAGCAGATCAATAAACCGAGTGAGAAAATTGATGACAGTATTGTCCATCAAATTGAATATAAAAACGCAATACCTTATGTTGGCAGAGGCGGACTGAAGCTTGAAGCAGCTCTTGATGCATTCGGAGTAGACCCTAACGGCAAGAAGTGCATTGATGTTGGTGCATCGACAGGAGGGTTTACCGATTGCTTGTTAAAGCGCGGGGCGTCCTTGGTTTATGCTGTTGATTCCGGCAGAGATCAACTTGATCTTGATTTGAGAAATGATACCCGTGTTATTTCTCTTGAAGGCGTCAATGCAAGGTATCTTAATTCAGATATTATTCCCGAATTAATGGATATAGCGGTCATGGATGTTTCGTTTATATCGCAAACGCTGATTCTTCCGGCTCTTTCCGGTTTACTTGATACGAATGCTATTGCAATTACTTTGATAAAACCGCAATTTGAATGCGGCAGAGAGGCTATCGGAAAAGGTGGTATAGTAAAGAAGCCTGAGCATCGATTAGGTGCTGTCAGAAGAGTCGCTTACGCCGCAGAAGAATGTGGTTTGCATTTGACAGATATTATCAAATCACCGATTTTGGGTGGAGATGGTAATTCGGAGTTTCTTGGATTCTTCTCAAAGTCCGCTCTTGTACCTATTGAAACTGTTATCAGTAAAGTAAATTATAACTGTTGAATTATCCTTCAACGTTTGGAGATGTCATGAAAAACATAACTATCACAACAAATTACCGCGTTGCCGAGAAGGCTGAAATAGCGAAGCTTGTGACTTCACGCCTGTTAGCATGCGGTGCTAATTTGATATTACCCAATTTTGCACGAGGTATAATAGAGGAAGGGGAGTACACAAGATTCATTGCTCCCGAGAAAGTATATGATAATATAGATCTTGTAGTTGTTATCGGCGGTGACGGTACTGTTCTCGAAGCTGCCAGACGTGCTGCGGTACGCAATATTCCGATTTTGGGTATCAACAAAGGCAGACTCGGATATATGACTGCGATGGAAATCAACGAGTTGGATTTGTTGGATGAAGTTTTTTGCGGTAATTATTATTATGACGACCGCGCGATGCTGGAGGTTCAGCTTCTGCATAACGGAAAACCGCTATATGTCAGCCGAGCATTGAATGATGCGGTGGTTTCTAACGGCTCTATGGCAAAGATCGTTGATATGCAATTGTATTCGAACGGCAAACTGGTTGGTAATTACCGGGCGGACGGTCTTATCGTGACCTCTCCGTCAGGATCTACTGCATATTCATTGGCGGCAGGCGGACCGATTATGGCTCCTGATGTTTCTGCATTTTGTGTTACTCCCGTATGTTCGCATTCATTCAGAGACAGACCGATTGTTTTTTCAGACAGTTCTGTTCTTGAGATCAAGAATATTTGTGAGAGAGAACCTTATTTATATTTAAGTATAGACGGCAGAATCAATATCAGAGTTATGAAGAATCAGATTGTACGAATAACAAAATCGGATAAAATCGCAAGACTTGTAAGAATCAAAGAGCATAATTTTTATGCTGATCTATGTACAAAGCTTGCATCTGTACAGTAACTAAGAGGTGACGGAATGAAAAACAAGCGTCAGGAAAAGATTATTTCTTTGATTACCAGATATGAAATAGAAACCCAGGAAGAACTCATCGGAATGCTTTACAAAGAAGGATTTCAGGTTACCCAAGCAACTGTTTCCAGAGATATCCGAGAGTTAAAGCTTACAAAAGTTCTTACCGGAAGAGGTTCTTACCGTTATACAGTATCTTCTAACAACGAAAACGGACCTGCAATTAAGTTTAACCGTGCTCTTATTAATTCAATAGTCAGCGTTGATTATGCTGTCAACAATATTGTTATTAAAACCTATCCGGGATTGGCGACCGCTGTAGCCACAGGGTTGGATTCTATAGACTCAAACGATATCTTAGGATGCGTTGCAGGGGACGATACAATTATTATGGTGGTAAAAACCGAACATTCCGCAAAAGATATCAGTGCACGTATCCATGCATTGCTTGATACGATTTGACAGAGGTTAAATATGCTAAAGTCTTTGCATATTGAAAATATGGCTGTGATCCGGAGTCTTGAATTTGATTTTGACCGCGGACTTACTGTTTTCACCGGTGAAACCGGTGCCGGAAAATCCGTCATTACTGACAGCATAAAGTTTTTGATCTGCAACAAAATTTCCAGAGATCTATTGAGAACCGGCGAAACTCGCGGAACTGTCAGTGCTGTTTTCTCGGAACTTTCGGATATTGTTGTTGATAGATTTGCCGAGTTGGGCTTTGAATTATGTGAACACGAGGTTACACTTGAACGAGTAATTAATTCCGATGGCAGATCCTCGTGCCGAATCGAGGGCAGAGGCGTCTCTCAACAGATAATGCGCAGAGCCGGTAATATTTTAATTACAGTTCACGGTCAGCACGAAAGTCTTAGGCTTTCTGATGAAAAAGAACGATTCGGCTTAATTGACACTTTTTCAAAAACCGAGGATGCTTTAATTTTGTACAGAGAAGCTTATTCCTCGTGGAGAGAAATAAAATCTCAGATTTCTTCCCTGATTCACGATAGCGCAGAACTTTCCCGAAGAAAAGATATGCTTGAATTCCAGGCAAAGGAGATTGCTTCAGCAAAGCTTAAGCCTAATGAAGAAAATGATCTTGTTGCTGAACGTTTAAAACTCCAGTCTACGGAAAAGATCAAGAAGCATACCGATGCAGCAGCCCGTACACTTTATTCAAATGAAAAGGGCATCACTGCTTCTTCAATGGCATTACACGCGGCTGAAGTACTTTCCAAGATTGCCGACGTTATGCCTGAGTTGAATGAGCTGTCAGCAAGATTGAGAAATTGCACTTACGAACTTGATGATATATCTTCAGAGCTGCAACGGATAATTGCGGATGCGGATATTCCCGCCGATCCTTCAAAACGATTGGATGATATTGAATCCAGGTTGGCATTTATCAGCAGTTTGAAGCGTAAGTACGGCACCGATATCGAAGAAATTTTGGATTTCGAGAAGAGAGTAAATTTGGAGTTAGAGATATTGGATACATCGGATGACAAACTCTCTGAGTTGACTCAGTTGGAAAAACTTCTTCGTGATAAATTGGCTGATAAGGCCTGCGTGCTTTCGCAATTACGCACACAAGGTGCCCGACAAATTGAAAAAGAAGTAGCTGATACGCTGAGATTTTTGGATATGCCCAAAGTATTGTTTTCAGTTTCGATATCCGAGAAGGAGCAGTTTGATGATAACGGAAAAGACAATATTGATTTCATGATTTCTGCGAATGCAGGTGAGCCTCTCAAACCTTTGTCGGGATCTGCCTCCGGAGGAGAGCTCTCGAGAGTTATGCTTGCAATAAAATGCGCTGTAGCCGGTGCGGATGAAACAGATACATTGATTTTCGACGAGGTTGATACCGGTGTGTCTGGTAAAACTTCCGGAAAGATCGGCATCAAGTTAAAGCAAGCTTCCGGATCTGCGCAGGTACTTGCAGTTACTCATTCGGCACAGATAGCGTCTTTGGCACATCATCATTTGCTTGTATCTAAAGACGAGATCAACGGCAGACACGAATCTCGCATTGAGGAGCTTGATGCTTCCGGAAGAATTGACGAAATCTCACGCATACTTGGCGGTATAAACGTATCCGAAGCACAGCGCTTGGCCGCCATTGACATGATAACAGAAGGAAAAACATATTGAAAGGAGCCGTTTCAATGACTTTTATAAATTGTTTGAATTATTATTTAATGACCGCACCCTCTACAGGAGATGAAGCAAAACCGTGGCTTTGGATCGGAATAGGAATCGGTGTGGTAGGACTTTCTGTAGTATTGTTGCTTATGTCTAAAAGAGACAAAAACGACGATGACGATGAATAAAATTTTCGAAAGGTAATATAGAATGAAAAAATTTAAAAACAGAATTGCTGAATCTATTTCAAATTCGGTTGTATCTGCTTTTCCCGGTTCTCAGATTTCGATTGAAGATGTTCTCACGTTGCTTGAGTATCCTTCCGATACTTCTATGGGCGATATAGCTCTTCCGTGTTTTAAGCTCAGCAAGATCTTAAGAAGATCACCGGTTCAGATTGCAATGATGCTCGCGGAATCCTTCAACGACGGAGATACGATTACCGCTGAAGCAGTCAACGGATATTTGAATTTTAAAATAGACAGCACAGCACTTGCAAATGAGACTATCAATGAAGTATTTGAAAAAGGCGAGAAATACGGTTCTCCGGAAAACGGCATCGGTAAGACGGTTGTGCTTGACTATTCCTCTCCGAATGTTGCAAAGCCCTTTCATATTGGTCACCTGGGAACGACTGTTATCGGTCATTCCATCAAAAAGCTTCACGAATTTGCAGGATACAAATGTGTCGGTGTAAATCATCTCGGAGACTGGGGGACGCAGTTTGGCAAGCTTATCGTAGCATACCGTAAATGGGGATGCAAGGAAGATATCGAACAGGGCGGAATAGACAAGCTCGTTGAACTTTACGTAAGATTTCATACAGAAGCCGAAAACGATCCTACATTGGAGGATCAGGCCAGAGCAGAGTTTACCGCACTTGAAGCCGGTAATGAAGAGAATCGTGAGCTTTGGAAGTGGTTTATTGAGATCAGTATTGAGGAGTACAAAAAGACATATAACCAGCTTGATATTGAGTTTGATAGCTACGCGGGCGAGAGCTTTTACTTCGATAAATGTGCTCCCGTTGTTCAGAAACTCAAGGATGCAGGCATAACAAAGATTGATGACGGCGCTACGATTGTAGACCTTTCCCAATACAATATGCCGCCTTGTCTGGTACTGAAGAGTGACGGCTCAACTATATATCATACGCGTGATATTGCAGCAGCTCTCTATCGTAAGGAAACTTATGATTTTGATAAATGCATCTATGTAACTTCCGCAGGCCAGTCGCTTCATTTTGCGCAATTGTTCAAGGTTGTAGAGCTCATGGGCTACGCATGGTCAAAGGATCTTGTACACATTCCTTACGGTACAGTAAGCATAAACGGCGCCAAGCTTGCAACCAGAACAGGTAACGTTATTCTTCTCAAGGATCTTTTTGCTCAGGCAATAGAAAAGGTATATCAGATCACCGGTGAAAAGAACCCCGATATGTCTGAAGAGAAGAAGAACGAAATTGCAGAGAAAGTCGGAGTAGGGGCAATTGTATTTTATTACCTCTCCAATAATAGAATCAAGGATATTAATTTTATGCTTGAAGACGCACTTTCTTATGACGGTAACACAGGACCTTACGTACAGTACACATATGCCCGCACATGTTCCGTCCTTTCAAAAGCATCCGACATTAAGTTTGGCGGTAATTACAAGGCTACAACATCCGAAGAACATGAGCTTCTTCGCGTAATTTCGATCTTCCCCGAGAGAGTTGAGGCCGCTATTGAAAGCTATGAGCCCTTCTATGTTACGAGATACATTCTCGATCTTGCGGCAGCTTACAATAGATTTTATCATAATTGCGGAATTCTTACGGAGTCCGATCCCGAGGTAGTTTCTACCCGTGTTGCACTTACTGCAGCAACCAAGTCTATTCTCGGCACTGCATTCGAGCTTATCTGTATGAAGAAGACCGAGCAGATCTGAATTGAATTTTATTAAACAAAGAGGTATATAAAAATGTCAGGACATAGCAAATGGAGTAACATCAAACACAAGAAAGAAAAGACTGATGCGCAGAAGGCGAAAGTCTTCACAAAGATCGGTAAAGAGATCACAATTGCGGTTAAGGAAAGCGGTCCCGATCCCACATCCAATTCCAAACTTCGCGATCTTATTCAGAAGGCAAAAGCGAATAACGTTCCTAACGACAATATCGAGCGCACCATCAAAAAGGCGATGGGATCAGATAACGCAAACTTTGAGGCTATAACATATGAAGGCTACGGTCCTTCCGGTGTAGCTGTTATCGTTGAAACAACTACCGATAACAGAAACCGTACCGTAGGTAACGTACGTTCTTATTTCTCAAAGTATCATGGAAATCTCGGTAACTCCGGATGTGTCAGCTTTATGTTTGACGATAAGGGTATAATCGTCATCAACAATGAAGACGGCGATATTGACGAAGACACTCTCATGGAAGCTTCGCTCGAAGCAGGTGCTGCCGACTTTATGGCAGATGAGGATGTATTCGAGATCTATACCGAGCCCGACGATCTTTATGCTGTTTCCGAAGCACTTGAGGCTGCGGGATACAAGCTCGAATCCGCAGAAAAAACCAAAGTTCCCCAGAATACTGTTGAACTTACAAGTGAAGATGACATTAAATTCATGGGGCTTCTTCTCGAAAAGCTCGAGGACGATGATGACGTTATGAATGTTTATCATAACTGGGAGAACGCAAATTGATATTGATCCGATTTATCGGAAGTTGTTAAAGAGGTCTGCAGTAAATGAACAAATATAAAAAGCTTTTATCCAATACGCTTATATTTGGCATTGGCACGTTTTCGTCAAAAATCATGGTATATTTGCTTATGCCGCTATATACCGCTCTTTTGTCGAAAGCAGAATATTCTACTGCAGATCTCATAACTCAAGCCGCTAACCTTCTTATGCCCCTGGCTGCTATCGGTATGTACGATGGCATATTCAGATTTGCTATAGATGCAGGTGAAAAGAAAAAAGAAATCTTTTCCTCGGGTATAGCAATGCTTTTGATCGGAAGCGGAGTGTTTACACTATTATCTCCGATACTCTGGCAGTTTGATTATTTTGAAGGATATAATTGGCTTATCGTTGTTTTTGTAATAACAGCTAATCTTCAATGCGCCGTATCATTCTGTGTCCGCGGACTCGGATATACAAAGATGTACGCTTTACAAGGTATCATTAATACGGCGCTTAATATTGCACTGAACGTAATTTTCCTCGTATGCTTTGATATGGGCGTTCTCGGATACGTTTTATCGGTTGTAGTAGCAAATGCTATAGTAACACTGTTCTTGATAATATCAATGAAGCTTTACCGCGATTTTGACATCAGGTTGGTTACAAAGGAAACCATTGTTTCGATGCTGAAATACAGCGTGCCGCTTATACCGAATACGGTGTTTATCTGGGTCAACAGCGTTGCAAACAGATTTATTGTTGCACATTATTGCGGAGATGACGTTAACGGACTTTTTGCCGCTGCGCTAAAAATACCGACAGCAATCACGCTTCTTACCACAATATTTACTGAAGCATGGCAACTGTCCGCTGTAACCGATTCTAAGGATAACGACAGAGGATCGTTTTATAGTGAGGTATTCAAGAGTTATCTTGGATTGATTTTCATGGCAGGTTCGGGCTTGATAGCATTTTCAAAGATATTTACGGTTTTACTGATGGATGCTTCGTATTATGATGCATGGCAGTTTATGCCTACATTGATAATATCAACCGTATTTTTGTCGTTGGCAACCTTCATGGGAAGTGTGTATCTCGTGAAAAAGAAAAGCATGATGTCGCTTGTTACTTCTATGACCGGCGCGGTTGTAAATGTTGCGGTAACTATTGTAACGATACCGATTTTCATTGCACGTTATAATATTCTTGTTGCTGCACAAGGTGCGGCACTTGGCGCTATTGCGGGTTATTTAGTTGTTTATGTTATCAGAGCGATAAATGCTCAGGCATACGTCAGATTCAATACCAGGCCCGTTAAATTGATCATTAACAGTCTGCTATTGATTGCACAAGCACTGATTATGGTATTTGAGATCGAAGGCTGGATTTATTATCAGTGCATAATGTTCGCAGTAATTGTTTTCTTCAATATTAAACCTATACTCGATGGGATCATTCCGATCATCAAAAGATACGTTTTGAAAAAGAAGATTTAAAATTTTTTAAGATGGAGCATCAGTATGGAAAATAAGAGACCGAATTTTCTGTTTATTTTGTCCGATGACCACGGCGCGTGGGCAATGGGGTGTGCGGGCAATAAGGAATTAAAAACTCCCAATCTTGACAGACTGGCCAATATGGGCGTCAGATTTGAGAATTTCTTCTGCGCTTCTCCCGTATGTTCCCCTGCACGCGCATCCATTATGTGCGGTAAAATGCCTTCTGCACACGGTGTTCACGATTGGCTTGCAAAGGGAAATTTGTCAGATGATAAGATCAACGAAGACCTTCTCAAAGCTTACGAAAAAGAAGGTTTGCCTTGGTACTATGCATGGGGCAAAAGTCAGATAACCGGCGATACACCTATACAATATCTTGCACCTCACAGAACTATTACGGGCGAGATGGCGAAGGCGGGATATGAGTGCGCGCTTTCCGGCAAGTGGCATATCGGTGACAGTGCAACACCGCAGGCAGGTTATACTTACTGGAAGACTATTGCTCTTGGCGGCGACAACTATTTCTATCCGATGATGCTCGTTGACGGCAAGATCAACATGCTTGAAAACGAATATGTTACGGATGTTATTACCGATAATGCCATAGAGTTCCTTGATACACGCGATAAAGATAAGCCCTTTTATCTTTCAGTAAGCTATACAGCTCCTCATTCTCCTTGGTCTGCTGTACATCATAAGAAAGAGTATATCGATATGTACAAGGACTGTCCGTTTGACTCTACACCCAATCTTCCTCCTCACAATTGGACGAGATTCGGTAAGATAACTCTCGACGAATGGAATTCCCAGTCGCATCCCGGAATCAGATATTCTCAAATGAATTATCCGCCTATTCCCGAAACATGGCAGGAACACCGCAGAGAGAGTCTTACCGGTTATTATGCCGCTATCAGTGCCATGGATGAGAATATCGGAAGACTCCTTGACAGACTCGAAGAAGAAGGAATCCTGGACAATACAGTTATTGTATTTACTGCTGATAACGGCATGAATATGGGACACCACGGTATTTGGGGTAAGGGCAACGGTACCAAACCGGTTAATATGTATGATACATCTGTAAAGGTTCCTGCTATCATTGCCGCGCCCGGCAGATTTGAAGGACAGAGGGTTTCGGAGGAAATGCTCAGCCACTACGATCTTTTCCCGACTCTTCTTGATATTGCAGGGGTCGAAAACACTCCCGATCCCGAACAGCCCGGAATAAGCTTTAAACCGCTACTTGAGGGCAGAGAAGAGCGCGCAAGAGATAACGTTGTTGTTTTCGATGAGTACGGTCCTTGTAGAATGATCCGTAACAAGGATTACAAGCTTATTCTTCGTTATCCCGCTCCCTGCGAGCTTTATGATCTTAAGGCGGATCCCGATGAGTATAACAATCTTTATGATGATCTCGATTATTCAAGCATTATTGCTGATCTGGCAAATGAGCTTGATGATTGGTTCGCTAAATACGTAAATCCCGAATTTGACGGAAAAAATGAAGCTGTAACCGGTGGCGGTCAGTACGACAGACACTGTTTCGGCGGAAAAGTATAATAGTTCATAAAATTTAAGGAGAAGAAAAATGGCATACTTAACCGATATTGAAATTGCGCAGCAAACTGAACTTCGTCCTATCACAGAAATTGCAAAGACAGCAGGCATTGATGAAAAATATCTCGATCAGTACGGAAAATATAAGGCAAAGATAGACAGAAATCTTCTTGCCGATACTCCCGAAAAGAATGGTAAGCTTGTTCTTGTTACGGCAATTACTCCTACTCCTGCAGGAGAAGGAAAAACTACCACTTCTATCGGTCTTGCTGACGGTCTCCGTAAGATAGGCAAAAAATCCATCGCGGCGCTCCGCGAACCTTCTCTCGGTCCCGTCTTCGGAATCAAAGGTGGCGCGGCAGGCGGAGGATATGCACAGGTAGTTCCTATGGAGGATATTAATCTTCATTTTACAGGCGACTTCCACGCAATCGGAGCGGCAAATAATCTTCTTGCCGCTATGCTTGATAACCATATTTATCAGGGTAACTCTCTCAATATTGACCCCAGAAGGATTACTTGGAAGCGTTGCGTTGATATGAATGACCGTCAGCTTCGCTCTATTGTAGATGGACTTGGAAGCAAAGTTAATGGTATCCCGCGTGAGGATGGCTACGATATAACCGTTGCGTCGGAGATCATGGCAGTTTTCTGCCTTGCAAATTCGATTACAGACCTAAAGGAAAGACTTTCACGTATTGTAGTCGGATATACTTATGATGATAAACCTGTAACGGCAGGTGATCTCAAGGCTGTAGGCGCCATGGCTGCTCTTCTCAAGGATGCAATGAGCCCCAACCTTGTTCAGACCCTTGAGGGAACCCCTGCGCTTGTTCACGGCGGTCCTTTTGCTAATATCGCTCATGGATGTAATACTGTCACTGCAACTAAGATGGCTCTCCGACTTGGCGAATATTGCGTCACCGAAGCTGGATTCGGTGCAGATCTCGGAGCAGAGAAGTTCCTTGATATCAAGTGCCGTTACGCCGGACTCAAACCTGATGCGGTTGTTATAGTTGCGACTATCAGAGCACTCAAGATGCACGGTGGTCTTCCCAAGACAGCGTTGGGAGAGGAGAACCTTGTTGCGCTTGAAGCCGGAATCCCTAACCTGCTTCGCCATGTTTCCAATATTAAGGACGTATATAAGCTTCCTTGCGTTGTTGCTGTCAACAAATTCCCGACAGATACCGACGCCGAGATCAAACTCATTATTGAAAAGTGTTCTGAGCTTGGTGTAAAGACAGTTCTTTCAACAGTTTGGGCTGCTGGCGGAAACGGTGCAATCGAGCTAGCGAACGAAGTTGTTAAACTGTGTGAAGAAGAAAATGATTTCACTTTCAGTTATGAGCTTGACGGAACTATTGAAGATAAAATTAACGCTATTGTTCGCAATGTATATAGAGGAGACGGTGCTATTCTTACGGCAGCTGCTAAGAAAGAGGCCGATAGACTTGCTGCCGCAGGTTACGGCAATCTTCCTATCTGCATGGCAAAGACCCAGTACAGCTTCTCGGACGATATGACAAAGATCGGTGCGCCCGATGGCTTTACTGTTACCGTACGTGCTCTCAGACTTTCTGCAGGCGCAGGATTTATCGTAGCGCTTACCGGAGATATTATGACCATGCCGGGACTTCCTAAGTCGCCCGCGGCAGAGCGCATAGATGTTGATGAAACAGGAAAGATCAGCGGACTTTTCTGATAATCTTACAACAAAAAACTACCGATAGATTGAATCTGTCGGTAGTTTTTGTTACATTAAGTTATATGGCTCACCAGAAATCGGTCTGCTTTGAACCAACTACGATATCGTATCCCTCGGGCATTCTGCCTTTCTCCTCGTCCATCCTTCTTATATGATCGTTGAGCGGAGGATAGAAGGAGTATTTTGGCTGTCTTGCAGGACTTACCTTGGGCTCGGTTTCGATTTCCGTGCACACATCGCTTGCAATGTATTCATCGAGCTTCTGCTTGAGATACATGACTCTATCGTTGCTTTCGTCGTATTTGTCAACGGCGTCGGGGAAGGAATCAAAGTAGAAATATCTGTTACCCACAGCGGAGTAAACAAGCTTGTCCTTTCCGGAAGCAACCATATAGATACCAAGGGTACCGTTTCCGTACTGAGAATATACGAGTTCGTGCGAATTGGTCATAAGATTTACGCCGTCAAAGTCTGCGGGATCATAGTCGATTCCGCAAGCGGCGAGAAGCGTGGGGGCGACGTCTACTAAGGAGGCAGGATCGTGTCTGATCTCGTGCTCCTTGCCGGGAATCCGGAGAAGGAAGGGAATATTTGCCGCCGCATCGAGCATTGTGCGCTTACCCATAGATGCGTAGTCACCCATCATATCTCCGTGGTCGGAGGAGAACATTATTACGGTATCGTCGTAAATTCCTTTTTCCTTCAATTCGGTAATAATTCTGCCAATCTGGTAATCCACAAAGGAAATGCAAGCGTAATAATATTGATTGAGGAGTTCGAGGCGTCTGGGCGAAATGCCGAGCGCATCGCAAGTATATTTATTTCTGAGCATATCCTCATAGGAATTTGGATCCTCGGGAACGAAAGGCTCACGGACCTTCTTGCGGTACATCTTGTTCCATGGAGCGGGCGGAGCAAACGGAGGATGCGGATGAATGAACGAAGCTACGAGGAAAAAGGGCTCCTCTTCGGTGTTTGCATTTTTTACGAAGTCAACGCAGTGGTCACCGATCCACTGGGTGGGATGTACCTCAGCGGGAAGCTGTGAGATCTGCGGAATGTAGTACATATCCGATCTCTGTCCCATATAGTCAAATACGTATTTATACTGAGAATTGCAGATAAAGTTAGTGTAATCGTCATCGGGATGGGAGAGCTCTTCCTGAGAAATTCTCTTTCTGAAGCCCATACCGTCATAGAGAACGGGGGAATTGTGCATCTTTCCGATTGCGCAGGTGTTGTATCCCGCATCGGTAAAACGCTTGTAGAAGCCTTCGCCTTCGTATGCAATGTTGGGGTTGTTATTGTTGTTACCCGTTCTTGCACAGTACTGTCCCGCCTTCATACAAAGTCTCGCGGGAACGCATACAGGGGAAGGAGTATAACATTTGTCAAAAACAACCGCTTCGTTTGCGATACTGTCAAGCGCAGGGGTAACGATGTTGTCATTGCCTAAGGCATGAATCGTATCTGCGCGTTGCTGATCGGTGAAGATCATCAAGACGTTTTTTCGTTTCATTTTTGATTCTCCTTATATGTCATTTTTTATATATTTAATAATGTCACCGGGAACGTTTGCGATGAAATCAGCACCTGCATCAACTAAAGATTCGGCGGAGTGGAAGCCCCACGTTACGCCGCAACATTTGACACCGGCGTTCTTTCCGGTAGTCATATCAATTGTATGGTCACCGATATACATAGCATTTTCGTGTGATATTTTAAACATCCTGCAAAGATTAATGATTTCATCGGGCTCGGGCTTAAGGACCATTCCCGGATGCTCGCTTACAGAGATATCAATAAGTTCTCCGGTTTTACCGAATGAATTTTCAATTATAGATTTGGCTACTCTTTGACTTTTGTTAGTGACAATAGCTGTGATAACGCCCATTACCTTCAATTGCGAAAGCATTTCTGTTATGCCTTCATAAGGTTCAGTAAGGTAAAAAGCGTTTTGCTCGTATCTTGACAGCCAATCTTCCACCATGCTTTCAAGTAAGGAAGGATCAGCATTTCTTGCATTAATCAGATTTGTCATCAGCTTGCGCGCTCCTCCGCCTGCTAACGTGCGATAGTCATCGGTAGGGAAGGGCTCGAGCCCGAACGCGACAAGTGTTTCGTTCGCAAAATAAGCTATAGATCTCAAAGAATTAACGGTAGTGCCGTCGAGATCAAAAATACATATTTTAATCAATTTTGACTCCTGTTTCTATTATATTAATATTATATAACATTTTTGAGTAAATTTCAAGTATAAGTTTTAAGTACGCTTGATTTTTTTTGCAATGTGATGTATAATAGATGAGGATAATTGTTTATGTGAGGTTGTTATGAACGAAAAGGATATAAAACATAATATTCTGATCGATATTTCTATGTATAATACAGACGGAGCATTTGTGCCTTCCGCATATCAGCGCATGATAATGTCGACGATCGAAGAACATCTTGACATATTAAAGATAGGTGAAAAAGAGCTTATGGAAAAACATGGCATCTCGTGGGTTCTTTTGTCGTCTTCTATTAAAATCATAAAGAGATTTTCTCCTAATGATATTATTACCGGTACCACTTGGCATTCCGGAGGCAGAATCCCTTCATTCAGAAGAGATTTTACATTTTGCGATCAAACCGGTGATCCTATTGCGGTCGGCGCTACTGTGTCAACTTTGCTTGATAATGTTACTCGAAAACTTTGTCTTGACAGAAAAAAGCTTTCTGTGGTTGATTTGCAAGCGGGCGATATCGCATTGGAGTCGCTTGATAGAAAAATGGAACGCAATGGTAATCCGATTTTTGTAGAATCACGCGAGGTCCGCCCCAGTATGACGGATGGTGTAGGCCATGTTAATAATACCAAATATGCGGATTATGTATATGATGCCATGACTATGGATGAAAGAAATCGGTTGGGTAATCTATGTGGTATGGATATTTGGTTCAATTATGAACTTTGTGAAGGCGATGTGTTTTCAGTTTATAAACTTGTTCCGGATGATTCTACATTATGCTTTTTCGGCATTAAAGACGGAGAAACAAGAAGTTCGTTTGATTTAAGATTAAAATTTAATTTGGAGTGAAAATGATTAATAACGAATATACAATTTTATCGCAGATCAAGTCACCTGTAGATCTCAGATCACTTGATCGTGAAGATGTATGCAAATTAGCTGAAGAAATTCGTGATTGCCTTGTCAACAATGTAAGCGAATCGGGAGGTCATCTGGCATCAAATCTCGGGGTCGTGGAACTGACTCTTGCCTTGCACCGTGTCTTTGATACTCCGAATGACAAGATCGTTTGGGATGTTGGGCATCAAAGTTACGTGCATAAAATGATAACCGGTAGGCTTGATGATTTTGATACCTTAAGAACGCCGGGCGGTCTTTCGGGATTCACTAAAATGTCGGAGAGCGAATACGACGCTTTCGGTGCCGGTCACAGTTCGACTTCGATTTCAGCGGCATTGGGATTGGCTGAGGCATCTCATCTTGCCGGAGATGATTCGTATTCAATTGCAGTAGTCGGTGACGGTGCTTTTACAGGCGGAATGATTTATGAGGCACTGAACAATTGTGACAGAACAAAAGGAATCAAACTCATTATAGTTTTGAATGAAAACGAGATGTCGATCTCGAAAAATATCGGGTCTGTCGCAAAAACTCTCTCGAAGATCAGAAACCGCCCCGGTTATTTTAAGACAAAAGCTGTAACCCGCGGAGTTCTTAACAAGATACCGCTTATAGGCAAGCCATTGGTGTCTTTTGTTATTAAGGTTAAAAAGGCAGTTAAGAATATACTTTACGGGTCAAACTATTTTGAGAACCTTGGCTTATATTATATTGGGCCGGTTGACGGTCATGATATTTCTGCACTTGAGGACATGCTTTCCGAGGCGAGAAAATGCGAACAGAGCGTTATTGTTCATGTCAAGACTCAAAAGGGAAGAGGTTTTGCTCCTGCAGAAGAACGTCCGGATAAGTACCATTCCGTTGCTGCCAAGGACGCGGAGCAAGCGGGCGGTTTTTCTAAAGTTTTTGGCGATATACTTTCCGAATGCGCGCAAAATGACAAAACTGTTTGCGCGATTACTGCTGCAATGGGCAGAGGTACCGGATTGGGTCAATTTGAAAAAGAATATCCCGACAGATTTTTCGATGTTGGTATAGCCGAGGAGCATGCTGTGACTTTTGCAGCAGGCCTGGCAGCAGGAAAAATCAAACCTGTTTGTGCAATATATTCCACGTTTTTGCAGAGAGCGTATGATAATATAATTCATGACGTTGCATTGCAGAATCTGCATGTTGTCTTTGCTATTGACAGAGCGGGACTGAACCAAAGCGACGGCGCAACTCATCACGGAATATTTGATGTTGCTTTCCTATCGTCTATTCCCAATATGACCATCTTCACTCCCGCAACTTACGAGTGTCTTGAAAGGTCAATACGAAGCGCGATGACGATGGATTCTCCGGTTGCTATAAGGTATCCTAATGCTGTAGAAGATGAATTGGTTAAAGTTGCATTTTATTCTGATGAAGTTGATAGCTTTACGGTTCGTTCATTTGGTGTCAGCGACAGCACTGATAATGTAATAATCACTCACGGAAGAATGGCGAGCGTTGCTCTTGATGCAATTGCAATGCTTGAGGATGAAGGCGTAAGTGCAGGTATTTTGCTTTGTGAATTTATTAAGCCGTATGATTCTCTTGCACGTATTATCGCGGAGAAGTTGCCGGAGTATGCAAAGAATATTGTTTTCCTTGAAGAGGAAATAATGTCGGGCGGATTCGGAATGAACCTTTCGGCTGAAATGAAACGTCAGGGTATTGGTTACCGTGCAAGACATAGGTTTGTGGCTGTCGATGATAATTTTGCAATACCTGAAAAGGGTGAAAGCGTATGGCAAGCAGCAGGCGTTGATGCGCAATCAGTTTGCAATACGATCCTTTCCATGAATAATAGATAAAAATAACGTCACCGATCTCGGTGACGTTATTTTTATACAGGGATATTAATCTTTAAATTATCCAATGTGGAATGCATAATAGATGCAGAATATAAGAGTTTTTTCGTTTCTGATTCGTCTAAAGGAATTTCAAGAATTTGTTCTATTCCGTTTGCTCCGACTACGCAAGGAACGCCGAGACAGATCCCGCTAATTCCGTATTGACCGTCAAGATAAGCAGAGACGGGAAGGATCGCGTGTTCGTCTCGTACAATAGCTGAAACGATCCGTTTTACAGCTTCTGCAATTGCGTAGTAAGTCGCACCTTTGGCATCAATGATTTTATATGCGGCATCTCGTACCTTACAGAAAATTGAGTCGAATGTTTTGTTACTGCAATCGGCAGCACAATCGGTGCAATACGAGGAAATATCAATTCCCGAAACATTTGCGCTACTCCAGACGGGAAGTTCACTGTCTCCGTGTTCACCAATAATAAACGTGTGAATATTACGTGCATCAACGCCGAGCTTGTTCCCCATAAGTTGTTTCAATCTGGCTGTATCCAATACGGTTCCTGAGCCTATTACTTTCCTGTGATCGAATTTGGATAGAGCTATAGTTACATAGGTGAGTATATCAACAGGATTGGTTACTACCAGAATGATGCCGCTAAAGCGTGTCGCGGATATATTATCAATGATGTTAGAAAAGACTTTTGTGTTGCGTTGAACAAGATCGATCCTTGTTTCGCCTTGCTTTTGAGATACTCCCGCGGTAATTATCACTATTCCTGCATCGTTCAGATCCTTATAGTCACCGGCATAGATATCTACGGGTGAATTGAACGGTATTCCGTGGGCTATATCTTCTGCTTCACCTTCCGCGCGTTTTTTGTCAAGATCTATAAGAATAAGTTCATTGAATAAGCCCGAAATCATCAATGTGTATGCCGTTGTGGCACCTACGTTTCCGCAACCGATGATCGCGCATTTTTTATTATTTTGCATTTATATACCTCCATTAGAATTACGGTATTATTATTTGCAAAATAATCAATGTAATACGCAGAAGAGCGCGGTAAACTTAATTGTCGATCCAAGAGCGGGAACGGTCTACTGCCTTATGCCAATTGTAGATGTTTTCGGCACGAGTTATCTCATCCATGTCGGGAGAAACGATAGTATCTACCGCGCGGTTAGAAATAATTTGGGATGTATCTTTGATTGCTCCGACAGCGAGCCCGGCAAGATATGCCGCACCGAGAGCGGTAGTTTCAATACAAGTAGGTCTTAAAACGTTCTTTCCGAGAATATCTGCTTGAATTTTGAGAAGAAGATTGTTGGCAGATGCACCTCCGTCAACATTAAGGGTATTGAAATTAATACCTGCTTCTTTCTGCATCAAAGACAGTACGTCATAAGTTTGATATGCCATTGAATCGAGAACTGATCTTACGAAATGAGCTCTTGTGGTTCCGCGTGTTAATCCCGATATTGAACCTCTTGCGTAAGGATCCCAATAAGGTGCACCGAGTCCGACAAATGCGGGAACAAAATATACGCCGCCGCTATTAGGAACACTTGAAGCGATTTCTTCGGTTTGTGCAGCAAAGCTGACGAGCCCTAAGCCGTCTCTGAGCCACTGAACCGCAGCTCCGCATATAAACACCGAACCTTCAAGAGCGTAATATACTTTACCGTCGATACCCCATGCAATAGTTGTAACGAGACCGTTATCTGAATATACGGGACGTTCACCTGTGTTCATAAGTAAAAATCCGCCGGTACCGTATGTATTTTTAGCTTCTCCGGGATTAAAACAACATTGACCGAAAAGTGCCGCCTGCTGGTCTCCAGCAACACCCGCTACAGGTATTGCTCCGCCAAAAAGTTCGGGAGTTGTATATCCGAATATACCGGAGGAGGGAAGAACATCGGGCAGTATCTCTTTGGGAATATCGAATGTTCTTAAAAGAGCGTCGTCCCACTGTAGAGTATTGATATTAAATATCATTGTTCTTGATGCGTTGGAATAGTCGGTAGCATGAACTTTTTTGCCGGTTAAGTTGTATATTAACCAGGAATCTACAGTTCCAAAGCAAAGTTCTCCGCGTTTTGCACGGTCGCGCGCTCCGTCAACATGATCGAGTATCCATTTGATCTTGGTGGCTGAAAAATAGGGGTCTATTACAAGTCCGGTTTTTTCGCGGATCATATCAGTCAAACCAAATTTTGCCAGCTGTTCGCAGTAATCGGAGGTTCTTCTGCATTGCCATACGATTGCGTTGTAAATGGGTCTTCCTGTGGCTCTGTCCCAAATAACTGTCGTTTCGCGCTGATTTGTGATTCCGATTGCCGCGATGTCCTTGTGTGTTAATCCTGCATCTGAAACTGCTTTTTTGGCAACAGCTATCTGACTTTCCCAAATGTCGTCGGGATTATGTTCGACGTATCCTTCTTTGGGAAATATTTGTGGGAATTCCGATTGTGACATAGAAATAATTTTTCCTGCAGGAGAGAAAACTATGGCGCGTGAGCTTGTAGTGCCGGCGTCGAGAGCAAGTAAATATTTTGACATTATAACTCCGTTCCGTTGTAAAAGTATACAACAAAATAAATCTTATATATATTTTAACAAAAAATCTCCCCGGCGTCAAGCACCGGAGAGAAAATATATTAAATTAATAGTTGTATTTTTCGATATTAATGTTTTCAAGAACGGTAATTGCAGAACAGATTGAATAGTTTGCTTTCATTGGAGACATCTTGAGGTTGATTTCGTATTCATAATTATCAATATTGAGGGATTGATTTACGTCAATAATCATGTTATTGATACAATTAATAATTTTTGTGCAATTTCTCGCATTTCCCATCAGTTTTGAGGAAAGCTTTTCACATTCTTTTGTTGACGCGTGTGCTTGCAGTGAGGTTGAGCGACAGTCCAGAATCGCTTCGATATCCCGGTTTAACATTGAGGCGTAAATAGCCAGTTTGGATTCTTTGTATATTTCTCCAAAGGAAGCAGAACACGCTCGTATCTGCGCAGCGGTTTCGCTTATAATCAATAGCGCATCACTGAATATTTTCAATTGGTTACGTATGAAATCAAGAGCTTTTAAGTATATTGAGTGTATGTCACTACTGTGGATTTCAGCCGAATAGAAAAAATAATTCTGTAAGTAACCTTTCTGTTGCCATTGATCGGTAACCTTTCTGCAAACTTCGATGACAGCGTTTTGAGCTTCAATTACAGAGAGACACGCTTCGTCTGCGTCTGATGAAATTTGGACATAATTTAATTCAACATCAGCAAATCTACGGCAGAGATCGTTGTATGATGAATAATGGTTCATATAATCTGAAATTGTCTCCAGCGATCTTTCGTCAAGTGGAGTTAAGCATATATTTTCTTTGTATAGTCTGGAAGCAATATTTCTCAGTGATTCGTTAGTTGACATACAATATACTCCATGTTGTGAGAATAGGGGCTGATACCTATCGGCGACAGCCCCTATCTGCGGACATTTCCGCTTATCTGATATCTACGGTTACTTTTTTGCCGGTGGAGGCAGAGGCAGCCTTAACAACGGTTCTGATCGCTTTAGCAATCTTGCCGCCTCGGCCGATAACCATACCCATTTCGTCCGGTGCAACGCTGAGCGTGAATTCAATGTTGTTACCGTTTTCGTTGCAAACTACCTTGACCTCTTCGGGAGTGTCAACGATAGCGCTGACGATGTCTACAAGAAGCTTTTCGAGATCCATCTTGCACCACTTAAATTAGTCGGTGATGCCGGCCTTCTTCAAAAGAGCCTTAACGGTATCGGTAGGCTGAACACCCTTGGCGAGCCAGTCCTTAGCTTTGTCAGCGTCGATTTTGATCTCGGAATTTCCAAGGGGATTGTAGTAACCGATCTCGTCGATGAAGCGGCCGCCTCTGGGGCTGCGCTCGTCAGCTACGATTACACGATAGAAGGGCTGCTTCTTTGCGCCCGCTCTGCGAAGTCTCATTTTTACCATTTTGTTTTTCTCCTTTTTATGTGAAAAAATAATTTTTTATATGAATCCCGTCAGAAAGGGAATTTCATCTTTTTACCGCGACGTTTGCCGCCCATTGAAGCAAATTGCTTCATTAATTTTTTGACTTGTTCGAATTGCTTGAGAAGTCTGTTGACTTCCTCAACGGAAGTTCCGCTTCCGGCGGCTATTCTGCGTTTTCTGGAAGAGTTTAGGATATCCGGTTTGGCTCTCTCTTTGGGAGTCATGGATTTGATTATAGCTTCAACACGCCCCATTGCTTTTTCGTCAATTTGTGCATCCTTAAGCGCGGAGGTATTAACACCCGGCATCATACCGAGAAGCTGTTCCATGCTGCCCATATTTCGGATTTGCTCAAACTGTTCAAGGTAATCGTCGAGGGTAAAAGTCTGCTCGCGCATCTTTTTTTCGAGTTCCGCAGCCTTTTTATCATCGTAAGCGGCCTCGGCTTTTTCTATGAGTGATAGAACGTCTCCCATTCCGAGAATTCGGCTTGCCATTCTGTCAGGATGGAAAGGTTCGATGGCATCCATTTTTTCTCCGACACCTATGAATTTGATAGGTTTCCCGGTTACATATCTGACCGAAAGAGCAGCACCGCCTCGGGTATCGCCATCGAGCTTTGTGAGGATTACACCGGTTATGTCAAGAAGACCGTTGAAGTGCTCTGCAACATTAACTGAATCCTGACCGATCATTGCGTCGATTGCAAGAAGAATTTCAATGGGATTGATCTTTTCCTTAATAGCGCGAAGTTCTTCCATCAGCACTTCGTCGATATGAAGTCTGCCGGCTGTGTCGATAAAGACCATATCGCAGAAGTTGTCCTTAGCATATTTCATACCTTCTTCTGCAATCTTAACAGGTGAAACGTTGGTGCCCATTGTAAAAACGGGAACCCCGATCTGTTCACCGAGGATCTGAAGCTGTTTGATTGCCGCAGGACGGTAAATGTCACATGCTACAAGCAGAGGCCGTTTGCCCTGCTTTTTATACATTGCCGCAAGTTTCGCGGCATGAGTTGTTTTACCTGCACCTTGAAGACCGCACATCATAATGACGGTTGGCGGTGCAGAGGAGATTGTCAGCTTGGCCTGAGAGCCGCCCATAATAGCGGTCAACTCTTCGTTAACGATCTTGACTATCTGCTGAGCGGGAACGAGGGATTCGAGAACCTCGGAACCCACAGCGCGTTCAGTTACTTGTTTAACAAATTCACGTACAACTTTAAAGTTGACATCGGCTTCAAGAAGGGCAAGCTTGATTTCTCGCATTCCGACTTTAACGTCCGCCTCGGTAAGTTTACCTTTGTTGCGGAAATGTTTAAAGGCGGCTGACAGCTTATCGCTTAAGCTTTGAAACATAAAATAGCCTCCTGTCGATGTTTAATTTTCTATGATCTGCCTGATTGCGGACAGGATATGGAGTAGTCTGTCGGAATTCTCGTCAGAGCTTTTACGAATGATCTTTTCCGCCGAGTCTGCGCATTCGCACAGATCGCGGAACTTTCTCGCAACTCCGAGTTTCTCTTCGAAATGAAGCAGTTCATCTCCCGCTTTTTTAATAAGGTCTCGGGCACCTTGCCGCGTAATACTCAGCGCTTCGGCAATTTCGGATAAAGACATATCTTCGTTGTAATACATGTCGAGAACTGTTCTGCGGCGTTCATTGAGTAATTCGCCGTAAAAATCCAAAAGATAGCCTATTTCAAGTGACTTTTGAAACATACCGATCCTCCGAATTTGCTGTAAAGTAAATTGCTTTACAGATTATATCATAAAGGACTTGATTTGTCAAGAACTTTTTGTGAATTTTTGAAATTATTTTTTGACCAAAATTATTAATTTGTATTTATTTAAATTATTATATAACATTTACTTGACAAATGTTGATTTAATGGGTATAATTATAATGTATAACTATATGGAGGTGTAAAACAATGACAGTAACCAAGGATTCTATCATCGGCGATATTCTCGACTACGATGTAGAAACTGCACAGTTCTTCCTTGCTATCGGAATGCATTGTCTCGGCTGTCCTTGCTCTCGTGGCGAAAGCATCGAGCAGGCATGTGCGGTTCATGGAACCAATGCTGACGAACTTGTTAAGTCTATCAACGATTTTCTTGCAAGCAAGAATAACTGATTATCAAAGCAGCTGCCGCCAATGCGGTAGCTGCAGAAACGAAAATGGATTGTAATAATGACTAAATATAAAATTGCCGATTTGAGGCTTGCCGTATCTGCTTCATTCGGAAGAAACGGAAAAAGAGTTGCAGATATCGGTACCGATCATGCTTCGCTCCCGATCTATCTCGTCGGAAACGGTTTTTCGCCTTACGCTGTTGCATGCGATATCAATATCGGACCTCTTAATGCCGCGAAACGTAATATATCCGCTGCATCTCTTTCTGATAAAATAGATGTGTTGCTGACAGATGGATTAAAAGGTGTGGAAACTTATACCCCTGAAGATATTTATATTCTTGGTATGGGTGGAGAATTGATCTGGCGTATTATTGATGATTCGGAATACGCAAGATCTGCCGGCCTTCGCTTGATTTTACAGCCTATGACACATGCTCATGATTTAAGATTGGGATTATATTCAAACGGTTTTAATATTGTTGATGAAACACTTGTACGGGATCGTGACAGAGTATATCAGATCATCGCAGCCGAGTTTGATGGCATTAATCGCACGGCTTCCGATGCAGAGCTTTGGCTCGGAAAAAAGAATATAGAAAAAGGCGGGGCAGATTTATCTGAGATTGCCGCTACATATGCCAGAGCATTGAAAAAGAAAATCGACGGACGCTCGAACTTGGGAGCTGTCGATCATGACACCGAAAATTTGTATGAGCAATTCCGAGTCATAGCTGAAGCGGGGAGGGCTGAGAGATGACAGTTCGTAATTTTTATGATCTTTTAGAGACACTGTTGCCGCCCTTGGATATCGAAGGTATAGACAGTGACGGAATTCATACATTGCCGAATCCCGACAAGCAGGTAAAAAGAGTTCTGATTGCACTTGACCCGTACGAAAAAGCAGTTACTGAAGCTATAGACGGAAGTTACGATGTGCTGATAACTCACCATCCTTTGTTTTGGGGCGAACCTTTGCCGAATACACCTCCCGAAAATTGGTATAATAGACTAATGGGAGCCGGTATTGCTTGCTTCTCATTCCATATCAGACTTGATAGAATAGCCGGAGGCGTGAACGATATTCTCGCCGAAAAGTTAAATCTTAAAAACGTTGTGCCGTTTGACGAACCCGAGATCGACGGACTGGGACGTATCGGGAATCTCGAGTCTCCTATGGTCGTTAAAGATTTTGCGGAATATGTAAAGTCAGCACTTAATGCACCGACTGTGACTTATACTTGTTTACCCGATAATAGAAAGATATCGCGTGTTGCAGTGTTGGGCGGTTCTGCTTCGGACGCGATAACCTGTGCGGCATTGGCGGGAGCTGACGCTATAGTTGGCGGTGAATTTAAGCATCACAGTTACGGTTATGCCGCTCTTGAAGGCGGCGGGCGAGGTATAGCCATCATTGAGGCGGGACATTATCATACCGAATATCCAGTTTGTCAAAAGCTTTTTGATATTGTAAAAGTATTGCTTCCCGAGGCGGAAACCAATATCTTACCCTGCAACAATACTTATACTATTTAATTTTGGAGGAATTATCATGACTTATGTAATTGCAAATCCGCACGGTTCTTATACTCAGTTTGTTAGGCTTCTTGAAGTAATAAATTTCAAAAAGGATGATGTTATGTTCGTTCTTGGAGATATCGTCGACTACGGAAGCGAACCGATAGACCTTCTTTGCGATCTTTCGTTCAGAGAGAATATTTGGGCTATTTCAGGCGAGCATGACAGATTGGCTTACAGAATGCTCAAGGGATTTGACGATATGCTGAAAAGCGGCAGTACTCCCGATGCGGAATATATTTCCGAAATGACCGATTGGATGACAAAGGGCGGCAAGTCGACTCTCGACACATTTCGTACTCTCGATAATGATATGAGAGAAGGAGTCCTTGAGTATCTTGAGGAGCTTCCTGCTTATGAAATGATGGCTGCCGGCGGAAAAGAATGGCTACTTGTTCATTCGGGAATTGAAGGATATGACGCCGATACCGATTTTGAGGATTATGAGCCCGATGCATTTTCAGCCGACGATGGTGTCCGTAAGATTGACGGTTATACCGTTGTTTGCGGTCATTTGCCGACAACTGAAAATCATTCTTGCGATGGTAAGATTTTCAAGGGTGATGGTTTTGTCGCTATAGACTGCGGCGCGGGACGAGGCGGCAAGCTCGCATGCTTCTGCCTTGATAACGGCGAGGAATATTATGTCTGATATCAGGAAGAACGATATTCTTGAGCTTGACATCACAGCCGTCAGCAATCTCGGTTACGGTGTCGGAAGAACGGACGACGGAAAGGTCGTCTTTACTCCGGGTACCGTTACAGGCGAGAGAGCAGAAGTCAAGATAATCAAGATCACAAAGGGTTATCTTGTCGGAAAGCTTATCAAGGTTTTAACACCGTCCGAATTGCGCGACTGCGGCAATAAGTGCACCGCCCCCGCTACATGCGGTGGATGCGCATACAGATTTATCAAATACGAGCATGAGCTTGAGCTTAAACGCCAAAATGTAAGAGCGGAATTTGACAAGGCTGGACTTTCGGATGTGACTGTGCTTGATACTGCTTTCGTCTGCGATGAGCGTGGAGAAGCTGCTGTATGGCATTACAGAAACAAGGCTCAGTATCGCTTTGCTAAGGTCGGCGACCGCGTTACAGCGGGTTTTTACGCCTTCGGGACGCATCGAGTGATCGGCAATGAGGCTTGTCCTCTTCAACCCGAAATATTCGGCAAGATCGCTCGATCTGTCTGCGATTTTGCTGAGAAAAATAACATCTCAGTATACGATGAGGAAAGCGGAAAAGGTCTTCTGCGGCATCTCTATATCAGAAGCGGCGCGGGCGATAACGGAGAGATCTGTGTTTGCCTCGTTATCAACGGAAACAAACTCCCGAATTCGGATGAATTAGCCAAAGAGCTTACGGAAAACTTTGTCCGAGTCGTGGGGGTCGTACTTAATGTAAACCGCAAAAATTCGAATCTCATTCTCGGAGACGAGTTTATAACGGTAAGCGGAAAATGCGGAATAACCGACAAATTCTGCGGAGTTGAACTCGATGTTTCTCCCGCGGCATTCTATCAGGTAAATCACGATGCCGCCGAGCTTCTTTGCCAAAAGGCTGCCGAGTTGGCTGCTCTTAAAGGCATCGAACATCTTCTTGACCTTTACTGCGGCATAGGAAGCGTAGGACTTTCGATGGCGCATAAGGTGCGTAGACTTACGGGCGTTGAGATCGTCCCGCAAGCAGTAGAATGTGCTGTCAGAAATGCAGAGCGCGCTGGAATAAAGAACGCAAGATTCGTTTGCGCAGACTCCGCAGACGGAGCGGCGGATATTCTGGCCAAGACTGACGAGCTCCCGGATGTCGTAGTTCTCGACCCGCCTCGTAAGGGCTGTGCGTCCGAACTTCTCGATTCGCTTACAAACGCAGGCATAGCCAAGATCGTATATATCTCCTGCAATCCCTCAACACTTGCACGCGACTGCGCACATCTTGCAAAGCAAGGTTGGGTGATCGGAGAGGTGCGTCCTGTAGATCTTTTCCCGAGAACAGGGCACGTTGAATCTGTTGTCTGTTTAAGTCGGCAAAGCAGTGTGCACAATATGAAGCTCCAACCTTCACCGTTTGAGATGATAAAATGCGGGCAAAAAACAATAGAATTACGCTTGTTCGATGAAAAACGTCAGCAAATCAAAGCAGGCGATAAAATTGTTTTCACTAATACCGCTACCGGCGAAGCACTCAGCACAACAGTTGTGAAATTGCACCGTTTTGATAACTTCGAAGAATTATACAAATCGTTGTCTCTTTTAGAATGTGGTTACACAACCGAAGATGTTCACAAGGCCCATCCCTCTGATATGGAACAGTATTATTCTGTAGAAGAGCAGAAGAAATTCGGTGTAGTTGGTATTGAACTTTGCTGTTCAAATTAATTTACGGATGAAAATGTCGTATTTTCTTAAAGGAAGATAATGAATAAATTAGTAAACCACAATTACGACATCGCCGTTTGTGGCGGTGGCTTTGCAGGAATTTCTGCTGCGCTTGCTGCGACGAGAGAAGGCAAAAAGGTAATTCTTTTTGAAAAAGAATACATGCTCGGCGGTCTCGGTACAGCGGGACTTGTTACGATATATCTGCCGCTCTGTGACGGTATGGGGCATCAGGTCTCCTTCGGTATTGCCGAAGAACTTTTCAGGCTTTCGATCAAGTATGGTGCCGAGGCTAAATATCCCGAAAACTGGCTTGACGGTATCGGTACAAGAACCGATAAGGACAAGCGCTTTCAGGTACGTTACAATGCTCAGATCTTTGCAATTCTCGCTGAACAGATTCTCGCGGAATCGGGCGTTGACATAATGTACGGAAGCTACGTTATAGGTGCTAATGTTTCTGATGAGAAGATCAACAGCCTTTCTGTTGCCAACAAATCGGGCATTACCGATTATTATGTGAAATCCGTCGTTGATGCAACCGGTGACGCCGATATCGCGAAATTTGCAGGTGCTCCGACAGATACATATAAAGCCGGAAATCTTCTTGCCGCATGGTATTACTTTACCGACGACAGCGGCTACGATCTGAAGATCCTCGGCAACTCGCGTGTTCCGAAGGATCTTCCCGAAGACAGCAAACTTCGCGAGTTTTATAAGAAACGCTATACAGGAATCGATGCCGAAGAGCTTTCGGAAATGGTTAGTGATTCGCACAGCATGCTCCTCTGCGATTGGCTTGAAAGACGAACCGCAAATCCAAGTGCGGTTATATCAACAATTGCAACGATTCCTCAGGTCAGAATGACGCGCCGGATTGTCGGTGAATATACAATGTCTTACGACGAGATGCATAAGCGTTTTGACGATTCAATCGGTATGGTTTCAGACTGGCGTAAGCGAGGACCGATTTTTGAAATTCCGTTCAGAACCCTTTACAGCACTAAAGTTAAGAATCTGATAGCCGCAGGCAGATGCACTTCTGTCACTGATGAGCTTTGGGATGTCATGCGAGTAATTCCTTGCTGTGCCGTGACAGGACAGGCTGCGGGGACCGCCGCCGCCATGACTAATGATTTCACCGTATTGGACATTGCTGAACTTCAGACTAAGCTTGAGAAAAATTGCGTTGTTCTGCATGAAGAATCCATATTGTAAGAAAGAGAATTATTATGAAGAAAACCATTATGATTATTTTAAAGGTACTTTTGATCGTTCTGATTTCAGTAATTTCACTTGTTTTGATTGCGCTGATCGGCTTGAATATCGCTAAATTCTTCATTTACGATGATTATTATTCGATCAAGACGAATGTTTGCAAGAATCCGGGACTTGATGACGGCTTTATTTGCCAGGGGATTGCCGTGTCAGAGGATAATGGAGTAGTTCTTGTTTGCGGTTATATGAAGGATAAATCAAATTCGAGAATTTACGTTACTGACTTCGATAGTAATTCATATTATGTTGAGCTCACAAGAGAAGGCGGGAAGTATACGGGGCATGCAGGTGGTCTCGCGATCACAGGCGATACCGTGTATATAGCAAATGCAAAGAAGATATATTCCTTCTCTCTGAGTGATGTACTTGCTGCAAAGAATGGTGACGTTATTGATATCGGAGGCGGTACAAAGGTAAATACAAACGCATCGTTCGTTTACACCGATGAAGAATATCTTTATGTCGGCGAATTCCACGACGGCGGAAGCTACGTTATCAAAGGACATGAGAATGAGACGGCAGAAGGAACTCATTACGCAATCTGCACAAAGTATGCTCTTACTGATCTCTCTGCTCCCGTTGCAATATATACGCTACGAAATAATGTCCAGGGCATCTGCTTTACCCCTGACGGCAAGGTCATCCTCTCAACTTCATACGGCTTGACTGATACGATCTACTATGTTTATAACCTCTATGAGGCTACCGATTCGGGTGAAATCTTCGATGGCGCACCCGTTTATTATCTCGATAAACTTGAAAAAGAGATCCACGGCCCCGCTATGGGCGAGGATCTTGATTATTACGACGGTAAGATAATAACACTTACGGAAAGTGCATCCAATAAATACATATTTGGCAAATTTTTCGGTGCAACAAAGATTGTAGCGCTTGATATCGATTGAGGTAGTCCGTATGAGAAAAGTTGTTGATTATGTTATTGTCGTGTCACGGAATGCTTCGGAAAATGAACTGAGAGCTTCTGCGTTTATACGAGACAACATCCGTCTCGTTTGCGGTAAGATCCTTCCTGTTGTGTATGATTCGGAAGAACCCCGCGACAATGAAATTGTCGTTGGAGAAACGACACGCGAGCTTTCTGACGGATTGACTTTTAACCGTTACAGAGACTCTGCTTCGGGCGGAGTGTGGGAATATATAATTCAATCTGTAGGAAGCAGATTGTATGTTACGGGGCTTGGAAGGCCTCCTGAAAGTGAATCTCCTTACACATCTGCATATAAACACCTTGATGACGGCAAGATCGGCACAGTCATGGCTGCTTATTATTTTGTTGAAGATATTCTCGGATATGATTTCCTTTATTCGTCGTATATTGATATTCCGGAAAATCCGGATATTGCTATTCCGGATAATTATCTATATGAATTTACAAGGGATGCTTTAAGATCCAAAGATCCTGTACTGTATGACGGCGCTGCTTTTTATACACTTCACGGTGCAGAAGAGCTTCACAGTAATATGGGGAGCATGATATTTAAATCAAAATCCGGCAAGATTGCGGTTGTTGACGGCGGCAGAATACCCGATACCGATAGATTTATTCGTATTTTGCAGAAGATAAGCGGAAGAGAAGTACCGCATGTTGATGCTTGGCTGTTTTCTCATTTTCATACCGATCATTTTGGCGTATACTACAGCTTGTGCTCGAATGAAAAGTATCGCGGTAAAATTACCGTTGAAACATTCTATTGTAACCTATTGACGGAAGAGTTTTATACAACTTTGGCCAAAGAAAAGGTGATAAACGCTGCTGCTATCCGAGCTGCAATGATCTCGCCCGATTCGCCTACGGGAGCAAAAGTTTGCACCGTTAAAAAAGACGATGTTATATCGGTTGACGAGATAGAATTTGAAGTCATTCATGTCCCCGATATTGCTATGGCCGATAAGATGAACATGAACGATTCGAGCGTCGTTTATAAAATGACCTATGACGGAAAGCAGACTATGATGCTTCTCGGAGACGCAGAATGGGTTTGCAGTAACGATCTTACAGAGAATTGCAGAGATAAGCTTAAAAGCGATATCGTTCAAGTCGGGCATCATGGATGCGGTAACGTTTCAGCTGAGTGTTACGAATTGATTGATGCTGATGCTTATATCTGGCAGACCGGCGAGAAGTTCTGGTATAGCGATTGCGGAGAAGGACTTAATACGCATAACACCGGAGTTATCAGAACAAGAGCGTATATGATGAGAAAATCTCCCGATATGAGAAACGTATATGTAGTAATGGATGATATTTTGTCATCCCCGTTGCCTATGGAAATATATTGACAAGGAGTAAATAACAATGAAGGTTTGTATTATTCAACCTTTGTATTCTGCAGATTGGAATGATTCCGAAAAACTGTTTCAGTGGGAACTTGATATTTTAGATAAGTGTGATGCGAGTATGGATCTTATCGTGCTGCCCGAGGCAACGGATGTTCCTGCTTATGCCAAAACAATGGAACAGTTTCATACAAGTTATAAAAAATACAACAAGAAAATTCTTGATAAAGCATCCGAGACTGCTAAAAGATGTAACAGCGTTCTGTTTATTAATGCGCTATATGATTCTGGTGTCGGACTGAGAAATACTACATATGCTTTTGATAAAAACGGAAATATTGTTGGGCATTATTTCAAACAGCATCCTACTAACGGAGAAGTCTTCAAACGGGAGCTTGACGGCGAGTATACATACGAGTTTTCAGAACCTGATTGCATTGAAATAGACGGTTTAAGATATTGCTTTCTCACATGCTATGATTTCTATTTCTATGAAGGTTTCGCTAACATAGCGCGCAGACACCCGGATATTATTATCGGATGTTCTCATCAACGCACAGACAGGCAGGATGCGCTTGATATGATGTGCAGATTCCTGGCTTATAATACCAATGCTTACGTAGTTAGATCTTCTGTCAGCATGGGAGAGGACTCCGAGATTGGCGGCGGTAGTATGGTGGTTTCTGCAGACGGCAAAACGGTCGTAGATATGAAGTCGCGTGTTGGAATGGAAGTCTGCGATATTGATCCTACGAAAAAATACTATAAGCCGGCAGGATTTGGAAATCCCGAGATTGCTCATTATGAATATATTGAACATGGCAGAAGACCTTGGAAATACAGACCGGCGGGTAGTGCTATAGTTCTGCATGATGATTTAGCGCCCTATCCCAGACTTTGCGCACACCGCGGTTTCAATACAGCAGCGCCCGAGAACAGCCTTCCTGCCTTCGGCGCCGCAGTAGCACTTGGCGCTACCGAAATTGAATTTGATCTTTGGGAGACCAAAGACGGAGAAATTGTTTCGATACATGACAGCAAACTTGACCGTGTATCTGACGGCACGGGTTACGTGTGGGATTATACCTTGGAAGAGCTTAACCAATTAAATTTCGGTAAGGGTTATAATGGCGTTTACGATGGTTTGAAGATTCTTACCTTTGAGGAGATCCTCAAGAAATTTTCAAGTCATGTTATTATGAACATACATGTAAAATCGCATGATAATACCAATCCTTTGAATGAAGATTATCTGAAAAAGATAATTCGCCTGATCGATAAATACGATTGCGATAAATATGTGTATTTTATGTCCGGCAATGATGCTGTACTGAAACAATTCGGAGTGCTTGCGCCTCATCTTAAGAGATGTGTCGGCGCCGGAAATGCGAAAGATCTGATAGTCGAAAGAGCTATCGCGCTCGGCTGCGAGAAGGTTCAGTTCTTTAAAGAGCATATTACACCTGATAAGGTTGTGCTTGCACATCAGCATGGAATAATTTGCAATTATTTCTATTGTGATGATGTTGATAAAGCTAATTACTTTTTTGACATGGGTATCGACACGATACTTACCAATGATTATCAGCGCATGTTTGGTGCTCTTTCACACAAATTGGGTAAGGGTGCTGCAATTCCTTGTAAAAAACATTAATATTTCGAAAGGTCTTTACAGCGAATGACTGATAAAAAGAAAATTTCTTTTGCATTTATTATTTTTGCCGGAGTTTGTTGGGGTACGTCTCCAATATTTGTCCATTATCTTGCTCCTTACGGCTTTACCTCTTTACAGATGACGGCAGTACGCGGAAGTGTGTCTTTTGTTTGTATGCTTTTATATACATGTGTTGTAGACAGAAGTCTTTTTAAAACGAAGTTTAAAGATTTGATATTATATGCAATTATAGGAGCATCGTTGTTTGGCACGGCCTTCTGCTATTATTCTGCAATGCAGATGACCTCTGCATCTACGGCAGTTGTTTTGATGTATACGGCTCCTATATACGTTATGCTGTATTCTGTATTGTTTATGAGAGAAAAGTTTTCGAATTCAAAACTGATATCGCTTATATTAATGCTGGTTGGGTGCTGTTTTGTTTCTGGAATTATAACAGGGCTGAAGTTCAACGCTATCGGGATTTTGATTGGAGTTTTAACCAGCTGGATCTATGCAGCTTATAACATTTTGACAAAAATATCGATGCAAAAGAAATGCGAACCGGTTACGGTTACATTATACAGCTTTATGTTTATGAGTCTTATTTCCGTATCGGTCTGTGATCCTGTTGGATTGATTGGAAATGTCGGCAAAGCTCCGATACCTACGTTGCCGCTGTGTCTGGGATTGGGAATCATTACTTTCGTTATGCCGTACTTCTTATTCACTTGGTCAATGAAACATTTGCCTGCAGGTATAGCTTCTGCATTGAGTGTTGTGGAACCGATGGCGGCTACGGTTTTCAGTGCCGTGCTTTTTATGGAAATCCCCGATATTGTTTCTATCGTAGGAATACTTATGATTTTAGTTTCTGTGTATCTGCTCAGCAGGACTGAGTAAATCTTGTTTTTAGGCGGAATTTTTAAATGATTAAATGCTTTAATAGTTTACCGGAAGACTCAAAGTATATAAGAGTAGAAGTGTTTGTGAAAGAGCAGGGCTTCAATGAAGAATTTGATACCGTAGATCTGCATGCATATCATTTTGTTGCATATGACCAAAATGAACGTCCGATAGGCACTTGCAGAATATTTACAGAAGATAATTCCGATATTTATTATCTCGGAAGACTTGCGGTACTGAAAGAAGTAAGAGCCGGCGGAGTTGGCAGAGCTTTGCTCAATTGCGCTGAAGACAAGGCGCGTGAGCTCGGAGCCGTTGAATTGAAACTGCATTCACAATGCAGGGCTCAGGTGTTTTATGAAAAATGCGGATATACCGCTTACGGCGAAATAGAACTCGATGAGGGGTGCCCTCATATCTGGATGAAAAAGGTTTTGACAGATGAGTAAGTTCGCGAGATTTGTTTTAATATGTTTAGTCATTTCAATCGCATTGTGTTCCTGTAAGCAGGATATCCCGAATGAAGCTACAACAGATATCATTGATATATCGGATACTTTGAGTGAAACAGTCTCTGGAACTGAGACAGAAAATGCGGAACCGAGCCCTGAGACCGTGAGTGATCCGTACGAGATTATTGAAGTACCGAAACCCGATACTGATCCATACGCAACGATCTCCAAAGAAGAATTTTATGCCGATTATTATCCTGCCACCGATTATTGGGATTCGTATTACAGAACTGCACACGGTTTTATGTCAGGATCAATAGACGAGCAAGATCAAGAACCTACCATAACAGAAAACAGACCGCAAGAGGACGGATTGCTTTTAAGAAATTCTTTTGCTTTGTATTCTTATGACGGACAGGCATATTCGGTTTTGAACTCTGAAGGTGAAATATCCTTTACGGTTTATAAAGGCGGTGCGTACGTAACAATTGAGGAAGTAGCTGCTTATGTGTTTGCTTTTGGAGACATTCCTGCTAACTATATTTCAAACAAGAATGGATCACCTTCTTATAGTATCTGGGGAAAATATTTACGTCTTAATCATTCTGCTTTCAGCGGAAGTACTTCAAAATACCCGTATGAACCCGAATTGCCTAATATCAGCGGTTGCGGTGGATCCTTGTACTACTATGAGATTGATATAGGAACCACCGGAACCGATTGTGATCCTTCATACGTAGCTTATACATATAACGATGGATCGAAGATTACGAGAGGTGCCGCCAGAATAGTATATTCACGCTTTGATGCAAATCAAAATAATATAATCGACATCAACGAGAAGTTTTTATTCTACACTAATAATCATTATAATGATTTCCGTGAGTATTTGAATTATGAAGGCGGGTGGGGAGATATTTTTGGCAATATTACCGGAGGCGGTATGATATCAAGCAAATATAACTATAATCCTACACCGTATATTCAGTCAAAATTGAAGGATTTCAGAGATATCAATACTCAAAGCAATATAGATCATAGCATCTTAATTATTCTACCTTTCAACGAGAAAAAATATCAGTTTTAAGAGAGGCAGTGAAGATGGAAACAGTCAGAATAAATAGAAATATCAAAGTTATAGCAAATTATGACACTGTTGTTTGCGGAGGCGGACCTTCGGGATGGATAGCTGCGGTTTCTTCTGCAAGAACAGGTAAAAAAACGGCATTGGTAGAAAGATACGGTTTCATCGGTGGCACGGCAACTGCCGGCTATGTCGTTCCGATAAGTGGTTTCTTCTTTAAAGAAAAAAGAGTTGTAGGCGGCATAGCATGGGAGTTCGTTCAGAAGCTTGAGAAGCTGGGCGCGGCTATGGTTGAGTATCCCAAAGGCCATATATCCGTTAATCCCGAATATTATAAATTAATTGCAAGACGTATGTTGAAAGAAGCGGGAGTCGAGCTTTATATGAACTCTTATCTCGCTGACTGCGTTAAAGATGGTAACAAAATAACTCATATTATTATCTGCAGTAAAAACGGTTACGAAGCAATTGGGGCTGATTGTTTTATCGATGCTACCGGTGACGGAGACTTATTTGCCATGGCAGGAGCTCAAATGCTTGAAAAAACAAACGAACTCCAGCCGATGTCAATGTGCTTCGTATTAGCGAACGTTGATACTTCTACCGAGCTTTTGAAAAATTGCATTCATCATGACGGAAAACACGGCAATTCTCTTAATAAGGTGATTCATGATTATCTTGTAAAGCGTGGAGAAACCGAAGATGTTCCCCAGTTTGGCGGACCTTGGTTTAATGTTTTGCTGAAGGGCGACAGTCTTGCAGTTAATATAACGCGCGCCGAAGCAGATGCTACGAACAGAGAAGAGTATAGCAATGCGGAAGAAAAACTGCATGCAGATATGTTCAAATTAATAGATCTCTTAAAAGATGGTTTTGAAGAATTCAAAGATGCTGAGATCGTAGTTTCCGGTATTAACGCAGGTGTGCGCGAAACTCGCAATATTAAAGGAGTTTATACTTTAACTAATGAAGATTTCGCAAGCGCCATTGATTATGCTTGTCCCGTGGCGCAGTGTGCCCATCCCATGGATATTCATAAGGCAAAGGATGATGAGCAGGTATTGATCTATCTCGATAAAAACAGTTATATCCCATATGAAACCATGGTAACTTACGACCTCGATAATGTCATAGCCGCAGGCAGATGTATTTCCGCAGAGCACGAACCGTATGCGTCTCTCAGAGTTCAGGGGACGCTTATGAGTATCGGTGAAAGCGCCGGTTTGGCGGCTTCTCTGGCCATCAAAACAAAAATGCCTGTTCACTCTTTACAGATTGATGAACTCAGAAAAATGATTGATGAACGCGGATGTGTGTGCAAATGATCAAAAGAATAATTTCCAGAGCAAATGAATTAAAGAGCGAAACTGTTGCTATCAGAAGAGATCTTCATAAATATCCCGAAGGAGGTTTCTTTGAATTCCGCACGGTTTCGGTTATAATCAAATATCTTCAAGATATTGGTTTTGATTTCAAATACGGCACAGATGTTCTTGATACCGACTATGTTCTCGGGATGCCTGCGAAGGAAGATATAGAATGTGCGAGAGTTCGCGCAATAGCAGAAGGTGCCGATGAATCGATTGTCAGATCTATTGAAGACGGCGCTACGGCTGTCGTAGCTTCTATATGCGGAAAAGGAAACGGTGCTCAGAAGACGGTTGCTTTCAGATTTGATATTGACTGTAACGAAATTAACGAGTCGACATCTCTTGATCATAAGCCCAATCAATACAATTTTGCATCGGTTCATCAAGGCTATGCCCATACGTGCGGACACGACGGACACGTTGCGATCGGTCTTACTTTGGCAAAGCTGCTGTCGGAAAATATTGAACGTTTTTCCGGAACAGTCAAACTGATTTTTCAGCCCGCTGAAGAAGGAGTACGCGGTGCAAGACCAATGGTTGCGGCGGGCGTGGTTGACGGCGTTGATTATTTCTTTTCCGGCCATATTGGAATTGCCGCCAAACAGTCAAAAACGATTTATTCATCAACAGAAGGATTTTTGTGCGCAAGTAAATTCGATGCAGACTTCTTCGGCACGAGTTCTCACGCAGGTTTAAAACCCGAAGAAGGGAAGAATGCTCTTCTTGCTGCGGCGCAGGCTGCTCTTTCTTTGCATGCGATCTCGAGGCATTCAGCAGGAGCTTCACGCATAAATGTTGGCGTTATTTCAGGTGGAAGCGGCAGAAACGTTATTCCGTCATTTGCTCAGATACAATTTGAAACGCGCGGAGAAACTTCGGAGATAAATGAGTATATGAAGTCGAGGGCGGAAACGATTGTTGAAGCATCTGCGCTCATGTATGATGTTGAATACAAACTTGAATGCGTCGGTGATGCTGAATGCTTTTCTGTTCAAGATGATTTTGGAGAAGAAATTGCGGCTGAAGCCCTTAATTGCCGCATATTTGATAACGTTGGCGTCAAAGGTAATATGAATGCCAGTGAAGATTGTACTGCATTTATGAACCGTGTTATTTCTCGCGGAGGTAAGGCCACTTATATGATGTTCGGTGCTGACTTGGTGTCGAATCATCATACCCCCGAGTTCGATTTTGACGAGCAGACTATGACAGACACGGCGGCATTCTTAACTATCCTTGCATTGAAATACGCAAAATAAAAAAGGTGAATCATGTATCCGTACGATGTTATTTTTGGAATGAATCTATATGATATTTTTCTTGCTATTGGAGTAATATCCGCTTTGCTTTTTGCAAGAATATTTGCTGACCGGGACAACGTCAGTGCAAAATTGTTTAATTTCATACTCATTAACGGAATTTCGGCAATAGTGTTGGGCTATTGTAGTGCGGTTTTAGCACAAGCTGTGTACAATTGGCTCGATGGCGAAGCCTTTGTCATCAACGCAACAACGGGTGCAACGTTTCTTGGCGGACTGGTTGGCGGGGTTGTTACGTTTTTGATCGGATATTTTATTATAGGCCACTTCATATTCACCGAACGTGAGAATATAAAATATTTTCCCCGTCTTCTTGATGTTGCTTCCGCTTCGATAACAAGTGCGCACGGTTTTGGCAGAGTGGGTTGTCTGATGGTGGGGTGCTGCTATGGATGCAGGACGGATGCGTGGTATGGAATTTACCATGTTGATCTGGGGGCAAAAGTAGTTCCTATTCAACTATTTGAAGCATTGTTTCTGTTTTTGCTTTGTGGGCTTACCGTTTTACTGCTTGTTAAGAAAATTCCCGGTGCAATGGCTTTGTATATGAGCTCATACGGCATATGGAGGTTCGTCATCGAATATTTTCGTGATGATGACAGGGGTAGCACATTTGTTGAATTTCTGACCCCTTCTCAGCTGGTCTCTCTTGTTCTTTTAGCAGGATCGATTATTGTTTATATTTATTCTGTTCGAATAAGCAAAATGAAGGAGTCGGCTGATGAATAAAAGAAGACTATTTATGCTGTATCTGCTTATTCCTTCGCTTGCCCTGGTGTTTCTTGAAACATGTCCGATAGTCTATTCAAGCAATGCGGTACTTGATCCATTGATCAAAGTTATCATCACTCGTTCTGTGGGTTGTTTGGTATTTGTCCCGCTGTCCGTTTATATGGGATATAATATTTTTGGTTTGACTTCAAATAACAGAACTCGGATTTTGATCTGCACTTTGATCCCGTTAGCCGTTGTTGTAAATAATTTACCGATCATAGGCTTACTCACCGGAAACGCATACATAACAGAACCATTGTCCTTTATACCAATATTTGCACTCGAAACGTTAATGATCGGCATGTTTGAAGAATTTGCTTTCAGAGGCGTCTTATTTCCGTATGTTTTGGAAAACAGAAGGTCGTCAACTGCAAATATTTTTTTGGCAACAGTCATTTCGTCCGCGGCTTTTGGTGCGGTACATCTTCTGAATATATTTGCAGGAGCAGGTATAGGAGGCGTTCTTTTGCAAGTAGGTTATTCCTTCTTAATAGGCGGAATGTGCTCAATTGTTTTGTTGTATACACGATGTATTTGGATATGTGTAGCGCTTCATGCAATATATGACTTTTGCGGTTATCTTGTTCCGACGCTCGGTGACGGAATAATCTGGGATCCGATAACGGTAATAATAACTACGGTCCTGGGAATATTTGCATTGATCTTTATGACCATGTGGCTTTTGAAAATCAAGCCTGAACGCGTTAATGAACTTTATAACAATAACGCAACATCCGAATAAAGGATGTTGCGTTATTATTTTATTTGTATTTGTCTGCCGAAGATGTAGCTAAAGCATCGCATCTTTCATTGTAAGGATGACCGGCATGCCCTTTGACCCATACGAATGTTACGTCATGCTTGTCAAGTAGACCCAAGAGCCTTTCCCAAAGATCGGAGTTAGCGGCAGGTTCTTTGTTGGAACGCATCCAACCCTTACGTTTCCATGAATATACCCAACCTTGGGTAACTGCATCGCATAAGTATTTTGAATCTGTTGTAAGAGTGACTTTACATGGATATTTAAGTTGTTCCAATGCCTTGATGGCTCCCAGCAACTCCATACGGTTATTTGTAGTCGAACTTTCTCCGTCTGTAAGTTCTTTCTCGTGTTCACCAAACACAAGTATAGCTCCCCAACCTCCGGGACCGGGGTTGCCTTTGCAAGCACCGTCTGTATATATTTGAACTTCCTTCATTTTTAACCTCTGTAGACTTGTTACATTATAGTATACCATATTTTTTTATAAATTTCAACTTTGCAGGAAAATTATTATCAAAAACGATCATGATTTTTAATTATTTACAAAATATCAATTGCTTTTTTCGTGTAAATACTGTATAATTGTTAAATAATTTATTATCTTGAAAGCTGGATCACGATATGAGAAAAAAGGACAAGATGAATATTGTTCAAGAAGAAAATACTGAAAAGCGTCTTCAGTACAAAAAGAGACGGTTTAAACTCGGTGACCGCAAGGATGGCAGAAAACTGCGTACATTGCAGCCGATGAACAGGCTCATGCCCTACATAATGAAAAAGAGAAGCGATGCTCAAAATACGTTCGCTGATAAGATCGAAGTATCAAAAGCAGATCTTTTATGCCGAAAAAAGGTTCTTGAAGGAAAAACGAACTTTTCTTTTTTACATGTGCTTTTGGCTGCTTATCTCAGAGTTATAACTCAGCGTCCTGCGGTTAACCGTTTTGTAAGCGGTCAGAAGATCTATGCCAGAAACGAAATTGTTTTCGTTATGACAATTAAGAAAGAAATGTCACTCAGCGCACCGGATACTGTTATCAAGGTGAAGTTTTCGCCGGATGATACTCTTGATGAAGTGTATGAGAAATTTAACGTTGTTGCAACCAACGCAATCGAATCTCTTGATAAACAAACTTCATTTGACAAACTTATGAAACTCTTCAATTTGATCCCCGGTTTCGTACTGAGATTTATTGTATGGCTTGTAGAGAAACTTGATTATGTTGGTTGGCTACCCAAAGGATTTATGGATCTCCTTCCTTTTTACGGTTCGATGATCGTAACGAGTATGGGGTCTCTTGGAATCAATCCTATTTATCACCATATTTACGATTTCGGAAATCTTCCGGTTTTCCTTTCTTATGGAAGAAAGCGTACTGTTTTTGAGTATGATAAGACAGGAGCACTTAACAAGAAGAGATATATTGATTTGAAAGCCGTAACCGATGAGCGTATTTGCGACGGCTATTATTTTGCATCTGCTTTCAAGTACTTCAAGAAGCTTATAGAGTCTCCCGATATTCTTGAAACAAGACCTACAGAAATTATCGAAGATATAGACTAAGAAAAAGCCCCTTGGGGCTTTTTCTGTTACTGTTGTTCTATCATAATCTGAACAGCTCTGACAGCAGTTCTGATTGCCTTGTCGGTATCATGATCCTCTTCTGCATCTGTATCGAGTCCGAGAGCAGCTCGCTCCTGATTCCAAACAACATGGAAAACAGCACCGCATCTGACGCCTAAAGCTGCGCCGACAACAAATAGCGTGGACGCTTCCATCTCGCTTGCCAGAACGCCCAGGCGTTTCCACGCCTCCCATTTTTCATTGAGAGCAGTCGCAGTGGGCATTTTATTTGGGCTATGTTGTCCGTAGAACGAATCTTTGCTTTGAACGACACCTGCATGATAAGGATAACCGATATCTTTGGCTGATTCAATTAAAGCGAACAAGACATCGGGATCGGATACGGCTGGAAACTCGTATGGTGCGTATTCACCGCTCGTTCCATCCTGACGTACGGCACCGGTTGCTACGACTACATCGCCGGCTCTTACGATAGTCGATATGCCTCCGCTGGTTCCTACTCTGATAAATGTGTGTGCACCGCAAGCGGCAAGCTCTTCAACAGCAATAGCAGTTGATGGACCCCCGATACCGGTGGAACATACCGATACACGCTCGCCCAGTAAAGTTCCGGTAAAAATTGTATATTCGCGGTTTTGCGAGACGAGAACCGGATCTTCAAGATATGCGGCTATTTTAGGAACTCTTCCTGGATCGCCGGGAAGGATACAGTAGCCTCCGATATCTCCGGGACAGCAGTTGATATGATATTGCAGACCTTCGGTTTTTAACATAATTAACCTCCGTGAGTTTTGATATATATATTATCGCAGAAAATTAACAAAAAATCAAGTGGTTTTGTGAAAATTATCATTTTATTATTCTTAAAAATGAACGCCGAATGAAAATTATATACATAATTTGACAATCCGTTGCATTGCAACAATGCTAAAGTTGCATAATTGCGTGAAAATTAAATAATATTGCGCTAAAAATGAAAAGTTTTGTCAAAAGACTTGCAATTTGTATGAACTTGTAGTATAATATTAAGAAATTATTAAAGATGGAGGAACAGATATGATAGAAATATCAAAAAAGTCTAATCTGCTTGAGCAGAAATCTTACAGATATCAGCTTCAGGACATTGACGAACCTAATCTCTATCGCGAGATTTATACATATACTGAGATCCCTAAGGTACCTTTTAACCATCGAAGAGTTCCTCTGGGAATGCCCCATGATATCTGGATTACGGATACTTCTTTCAGAGACGGTATGCAATCTCAGGCACCGTATTCACCAAAGCAGATTGTTGATTTATATAAACTATTAAATAAGCTTGGTGGGTCTAACGGTATAATCAGAGCTACAGAGTTTTTTGTCTATAGTGAAAACGATAGAAAAGCTTTGCACGCTTGTCAGGAACTTGGTTTGGAATTTCCCGAAATCACAACATGGATCAGAGCAAGTCTCGAAGATTTTAAGCTTGTAAAAGATCTTGGAATCAAAGAGACCGGCATTCTTGTTTCGTGTTCCGATTACCATATTTTCAAAAAGCTTGGTATGAGCAGGGGACAGGCAATGGAGCATTACCTTAAAACAATATCAGCTGCATTGGAAATGGGAATCAGACCTCGCTGTCATTTTGAAGATATAACTCGAGCTGATTTCTATGGTTTCGTTGTGCCTTTTGTAAATGCAATACAGCAACTTTCAAGAGAGGCAGGAATCCCGGTTAAAATTCGTGCCTGCGATACTATGGGCTACGGTGTACCTTACAGCGAGGTCGCACTTCCTCGAAGTGTACCCGGAATTATATACGGCTTACAGCATTATTCTGATGTTCCCAGTGAACAGCTCGAGTGGCACGGACACAATGATTTCTATAAGGGTGTTGCGAACGCAACGTGCGCTTGGCTGTTTGGCGCTTGTGCTGTGAACTGCTCACTTCTTGGCATAGGTGAACGCACAGGAAATGTTCCGCTTGAAGCAATGGTGTTTGAGTATGCATCGCTCCGAGGTAGCCTTGACGGAATGGATCCGACGGTAATTACCGAGATCGCTGACTATTTCACAAAGGAAATGAATTATCACATTCCTCCCATGACGCCGTTTGTCGGCGAGGATTTTAACATGACTCGCGCAGGAATTCATGCCGACGGAATGCTCAAGGATGAAGAAATATACAACATTTTTGATACGGGAGCGATTCTTAACAGACCCGCGGGTGTTACTGTAAGCTCTACTTCTGGAGCAGCCGGTATCGCTTACTGGATCAACGCACACTATCGTCTTACAGGTGATGATATGGTATCTAAGAAAGATCCGCTTGTTGTTGAGATTAAGAAATGGGTTGATGAACAGTACGCAAACGGACGTCAGACTGTAATTTCGACCGCTGAGCTTGAAAAGTTGATTGTTACATATAAAAAGGATGTTGAATGATATGAAAACGCCAAAAACTATAGCAGAAAAAATAATAGCTGCACACTTGGTTTCGGGTGATATGACACCGGGAAGTGAAATTTCCATTAAAATTGACAGAACGCTGACGCAAGATGCCACAGGTACTATGGCATATATTGAGTTTGAGGCAATGGGAATTGAAAGAGTTAAAACTGAACTATCTGTCGCCTACATCGATCATAATACTCTTCAGTCCGGATTTATGAATGCAGATGATCACAGATTCATCAGAACTGCTGCCGCTAAATACGGTATTCATTATTCAAGACCCGGCAATGGAATTTGCCATCAGGTAAATCTTGAAAGATTCGGAGTACCCGGTAAGACTCTGATAGGTTCAGATAGCCACACTCCCACAGCGGGAGGCATTGGAATGTTGGCATTCGGTGCCGGCGGTCTTGACGTTGCTGTTGCAATGGGTGGCGGAGCGTATTCAATGATCATGCCAAAAATGTTTAAGGTTAATCTTACAGGTAAGCTTTCACCCTGGGTTACAGCCAAAGACGTAAGCCTTGAGATACTCAGGATTTTGTCAGTAAAGGGTGGAGTTGGCGCTATCATAGAATGGGGAGGGGAAGGTGTTAAAACTCTTACCGTGCCTCAGAGAGCAACCATAACTAATATGGGTGCTGAGCTCGGAGCAACAACTTCTATATTCCCGTCGGATGAGACAACAAAGCTATTTCTTGCGGCACAGGGCAGAGAAGAAGATTATACTCCCGTATTTTCAGATGATGATGCCGAGTACGATAAGATTATAGACATTGACCTTTCAACTCTCGAGCCTATGGCTGCGTGTCCGCATTCACCCGATAACATAAAGAAGATAAGCGAGCTCGCCGGCACTCCCGTCTCGCAGGTATGTGTAGGATCTTGTACAAATTCTTCTTTGGCAGATATGATGACAGTTGCATCAGTTTTAAAAGGAAATACTGTTGCCCCTCATGTCAGTATGTCTGTATCGCCCGGTTCGAAGCAAGTACTCGCTATGCTTGCAGACTGTGGTGCATTAACTGACATTATTTCATCCGGTGCTCGTCTTCTTGAATGCGCTTGCGGTCCTTGTATCGGAATGGGATTTTCTCCCGAGTCCGGCGGACTTTCGCTCAGAACGTTCAACAGAAACTTTGAGGGCAGAAGCGGTACGAGAGATGCAGGAGTTTATCTGGTTTCTCCCGAGGTGGCTGCCGCGTCGGCTATTACCGGTGTTATAACAGATCCTCGCTCGCTCGGTGAATATCCTTCTTTTGAAATGCCCGATGAATTTCTTATTGATGACAGTGGAGTCATTCCTCCTCTTTCTCCCGATATAGCAAAAGATGCAGAAGTTCTTCGCGGTCCTAATATTAAGAGTTATCCCGAGACCGAGCCTTTAGCAGACACCATTGATGTTTCCGTTTCATTGAAGGTTGGAGATAATATTACGACAGACCACATTATGCCTGCGGGTGCGGCTGTACTTCCATACAGATCAAATATACCTAAGATGAGTGAATTCTGTTTCAACGTATGTGACAGTGACTTCCCCGTACGTGCTAAATCGCTTGGTAAGAGCATTATTGTCGGCGGTGTTAATTACGGACAAGGGTCGTCAAGAGAGCATGCAGCATTGGTTCCGCTCTATCTTGGTGTAAAAGCTGTTGTGGCTAAGAGTTTTGCCCGAATTCACAAAGATAATCTGATAAACGCCGGTATTCTTCCGTTGACTTTTACCGACCCTTCTGATTACGATAAGTTAAATGAAGGTGATGAGATTGTATTATCGGACCTTCATACGAGCATCAGAAACGGCAAATATTCATTAATTAATAAGAATTCCGATGCCGTAATAAAACTTGATTGCGTTCTGTCCGAACGACAAATCGAGATCGTGCTTGCCGGCGGTTTGATTGCTTTAACCGCAAAAGGCTAAAAATGAGGTGTAAAAATGAATAACGAACTATATATTAAGAATTGTGTTGAGCAGTTTGAAGCCTTGCTCAAAGAACAGTATCTGAGAGCAGATAAGATGAAAAACGCTCCTGCTGCTGTTGACTATGCGTCATTGGATAAAATAATCATCGGATGCTGCGGCGGAGACGGTATTGGTCCTATCATTACCGCTGAGGCGCGCAGAGTGCTTGAGTACTTGCTTAAAGATGCTGTCGCTTCCGGTAAGGTTGAACTCCGTGATATTGACGGTCTTACCATAGAAAACAGAATTGCTCATGATAAAGCTATCCCGGATGATGTCTTGGCAGAGATTAAAGAATGCCATGTACTTCTTAAAGGTCCGACAACAACTCCAAAGGGAGGAACGGGTGCTAAGGAACTCGAAAGTGCCAACGTAGCAATGCGTCGCGAACTCGACCTCTTTGCAAATGTTCGTCCGGTTACTATTCCTGAAGAGGGCGTTGATTGGACGTTCTTCCGTGAGAACACTGAAGGTGAGTACGTGCTCGGCAGCCGAGGTGTTGAAATTCCTGAATATCTTTGCTGTGATTTCAAGGTTACTACTGATGCAGGCTGTGAGCGAATAGCTCGTATGGCGTTTGATTTCGCAGTGAAGAACGGTAAGACGAATATTGCTGTTGTAACCAAAGCTAATATTATGAAGAAAACCGACGGTAAATTTGCGCGTATCGCACGTGAAATTGCCGCATCCGAATATCCGACTCTTACAGTAGAAGATTGGTATATCGATATTATGACAGCCAAGCTTGTTGACACAAGAGGCAGATCTGATTTCCAAGTATTCTTACTTCCTAATCTTTACGGAGATATTATTACCGACGAAGCGGCACAGCTTCAGGGCGGAGTAGGCACCGCAGGTAGCGCAAATATCGGTAACAGATATGCTATGTTTGAGGCTATTCACGGTTCGGCGCCCAGAATGATTGAAAGAGGCGACGGGGATTATGCGAATCCTTCGAGCATGTTGAGAGCTGCAGAGTTGCTTCTAAAGCACATAGGTTATACTGCTGAAGCTACAAAGCTCGGAAAAGCGCTTGATATTTGCACTGCTCCTGATGCAAAACTAAAGATTACCGGAAGAAAAGATGGGGCTTCCTGTAAAGAATTCGGTGATTACGTTATGAATGTTTGTGAAAACTTATAGAAATAAAGCCTTTGGCGCAATAGCGCCAAAGGCTTTATTTCTATAAATCAATTTCGAAAGTATCACCGTAAGCTAATGAATAAATATAAATTTTATCAGGTTTACGTCCGAAAATGGCATTGACCGCATACGAATAATACTTAAGCTGTTGCTTGTGCGAAGATTCCAGCATTTTTTTGATTTCCGTAGGATCATCCTTGATTTCTCGGGGAATGCGGTCTGTTTTGTAATCGCATAGGATCAGTTGATCTTCTTGGTTGATATAACATAAATCAATAACACCTTGGACTAGTATTTCATGATCACTATATGATTCCTTTAACAGTCTATCTGTAGTAAATTCGGAAGCCGGGAGAAAAACATTGAATCTTAGTTCTCTGTGAATTTGTTTGGCGTGAATGATGTTGTCAAACAGTCTGCTTTTAGTAAAATTCAATATTTCATTGACACGTATCAATTTTGCTACATCATCTGAGAGATATTTTTCGCAAATTAGTCTTCCAATCTCTTGCATAATGGAATCGTGCGAGGGGCAAAGATTACTCATATTACAAAACTGCAGGAACAAATGAGTAGCAGTTCCGCGTTCCGCCGCACCTATCTTTTCTTCTAAAAAGCGGGGCTTCTTGTTTTCAAGATTTTTAACTTTAGCATCTATGCTTTCAATATCAGTATCTTCATTTAAGAGTCCCGGGTACAATTTTGAAACAGTAACTTTAGCAGGAATTCCCGAAAAATCATCGTAAGGATATTTGAAAGAAAGCGATGGCCTGAGTTTGTCGCAAATTTGATCGACTTTTTCATTGTTGATGAATCTTTCTGTATTTTCGGATGGCGAGTCAGTGGGTTGCTCGGAAATTGCAGGTATATCGACTACATATGATGAACTCAGTTTGTCCGATGAAAGAGCTATTAGGATTCTGTCTATCCAACGCGGCGAAGACTGTATTCCGTATCTGCCGCCGATATCAGATATCTTCATTGCATGGGAAAGTTTTTTTTCAACATAACCTTCTTTGCCGGAAGCTACGATATATAAATTATCTCTGGCTCGAGTTAAAGCAACATACAGAATTCGTATTTCCTCATCTGAAGAGGTTTCTGATAATCTATTGGCGATGGTAAGCCTGAAAGGTGTATCGATCTGTGCATTTCCCGAACTGTCGGAAATTTTGCATGCAATTCCAAGGTCATCGGTTGTCGAAAATACAATTGGTTTTCTTGAATCTTGTTCACTCTGGGATTTGTTCGTTCCGGTCAAAAAGACTATTGGAAACTCGAGCCCCTTTGATTTGTGTACGGTCATTATTCTGACTGTATTTTCTGAGTAAGAATCCTCTTCTGTAATTTTGGTACCTTTATCAATGATTCCATTGATAAAATCAATGAATTCGTGCAATCCTTTGAATGAAGATGATTCGAATTTCCTTGCATACTCGTAAAATTTTCTCAGATTGCGTCTTCTTTCGATTGGTGTGCGCTTTATTGATTGAATATCAGAACCTGCATAAGACAATGCGTTTATATCATTCCAAAGGTATCTCATGAAGAGATGAACCGGTTTGGCTTCTGCCACTTTCCTGTATTCATTCAATTTATTTATTGCGCTAATGCATTTTGACTTAAGAAGTTTGTCAGCATCGTCTGACATGGAAAAATCCGTTAAAGCATCAAACAGAGACATGTTAATTCTACCAATACGTATATTGATAAGATCTGACATGCTGAATCCGAAAACAGGCGATCTTAAGGCCCCCGCAAGAGGTATGTCTCTCTGTGGATTGTCCGAAGCCGTGAGAAGACACAGCATAAGAAGTACTTCCGGATTTTCAAACAGATCGTTTCCGGTGCTGTTTGCTCTTGGAATCCCAGCTTTTGCCAAGGCGTCCGCCATTTTGGTAGATTCCTTGTTAGAACGTGTTAAAATTGCTATATCGCCGTGTACAATCGGTGTTCCGTCTGACTTTTTGCCTTCATTGAGTAATCTTTGAATTTCAGATATTACATAGCCGGCTTCGATATTATCGTCAGCCGCGTCTACGCTGTTCTCGAGCAAAACCACTTTTACCTTTTCATTGCTGAACGGAGGCTGTCTTGATGCAATCAAATCATCTTCGGCTATATATCCGATTCCTCCGGTTTTACTTTCCGATTCTCTGAAAAGATACGAACAAACAGTATTTGTAAACGCGATTATATTGGGAGAACAACGGAAATTTTCTGACATGAACACTGAAATCGGAGTTGATGAATCATCATTTGCTGAATCGGCAGGAAGGTATTGCCTTCTGTATTTTGCAAATACAGAAGGTTCTGCACCTCTGAATGAATAAATGCTTTGTTTTATGTCACCAACAAAGAACAAATTCTTTCCATTTGAAATGGCATTGAATATTTGATCCTGCAGAGAATCGGTATCCTGATACTCATCCACAAATATATGATCGTAATTCAGCTGTTCTTCTTTTGCTAAATCGGTAGGATTACCGTTGTTGTCGATCAAAAGGGTGCGCGCAAATGTTCGTAAATCCGAGAATTCGCAGATCTTTCTGCCTGATTTCTCATTTGCGTATGCTTGAAGATAATCATCTATGATTTCTTTTGTTTTTAAACAAAAATTTCTGGTGATCCTGCAAAATTGCGGAATATCATCGGGGTGTGCAGCGAATTCCCGGTTTTTGATTTCGTTTATCCTATCTTTGATAGCGTTACGTTCCTCTTTAACATGTTCCGTAACTTCATTTTTTGAATCTTGAGAGATTCTTCCTAAAGTTGTTGCTTTGTAATCGCAAATCAGATTTCTTGAATTTTCGTAATTTCGATCTTTAAAGGAAGAAAATAGAGCTGAAAGAAAATCTCTGTCTGAGGAAACCGCTTTAGCATAAGGAGCAACCGAAGCATCTGTATCAATTATTCGCAATAGACGGTCGCATCTTTTAATCATATCCGATATTTCATCTTCGAAAGAAATCAGCATGCAATTGCCAATTTCTGTTTTGAAAAAATCCATACCGCATGAATTAGAATATTTGTCCGCGCATTTTCTTAAATACTCAGTTCCTTCCGGGAGGGAACTGAGTTTATATGCAAGATCTAAAAGCTGTTCGGACAGTTTGTACTCGCCTTTAGCTGTGGTGATCTGATCTGCGTATTTGATGAATTCCATATCTGTCTCATATCGCCTGTTAATTACAGATTCCATTACTTCATTCCTTAACAGCATCAGTTCGGTTTCATCAGCCAATCTGAAGGAAGCCGGAAGGTTCAGACGTTGGAAGTTTGATTTAACCAGATCAAGATAATATGAATCTATCGTGCAAATTTTTGATCCACCCAAATTTGTAAGTTGTTTGGCTATATGTCTGTTGGTTGGATCATTAGCTAAAGCTTGGGACAGAGCTTTTGATATACGAGTTCTTAATTCGCCCGCCGCAGCTCTTGTGAACGTTACGATAAGCATCTTACTTATGTCAGACGGATTGTTTTTGTCTGTAAGTAATTGAATTATTCGCTCAGTTAATGTAGCGGTTTTCCCTGAACCGGCAGCAGCCGACACAAGTATATTTCTTCCACGCAAATCAATAGCAAGTTTTTGTGACTTGGTAAATTCCATTATATATCACCCGTTATTATTTTGTGATGTTCTGCAGATCGAGCCGTATCTGCAATATTTGCACGGATCTTCGCCGGTTTTAGGTTTTGCGTTAATGTTTCCAGAAAGGATTTCTTCTCCGATTTCACGCAGTATATTACAGACTTGATCATAAATAAGCGAAAACGATTGCTGATCTATAAACGAGTTTTTTCTTGGTGATCTCATAAGATATTTGTCGTTTCCAGATCTGCTTACCGCACTGATTACCTCGTCATCATTCAGTATTAACCCGGTGCGTTTTATATCTGATTGGTGTGCGTTATCATTGAGACTTGACACCTTGCGCTTGCCTGTATCAAGAGAAAGATAAGTAATACCGGCTGCAACAGGGTCTCCGTCGAAAATTCTTCTGAGCTCCGATATGTTGCCCTTTGTCAAAGAGAAGATATAGAGAAGCATCTGCAAATTGAGCCCTTCCTGTATATCTGAAATCGAAAAGGTTTTATTGCCGGTTTTATAATCTATTACCCTGATGTAAGCTTTTCCGTTTGCTCTGTATACATCTACACGGTCAATGATGCCGTTAATTGAGATGTTTGTTCCGTTTTCTAATGTGATCTTCACAGAAGGTATTTCTTTCGTACCTATGCGCATTTCAAAAAATTCAGGACTGAAACTGCTGTCGGAAAGTTCATTTAATAGATCATTGATAATTATTACCGAAGATGACTTCAACCTGCCAATTAAATGCAGCAATCTCGCATTTTTGCTCTTGTCGTCAGGTACAAGATCTGAAATATAATTATCAATAATCTCATTAATTATAGCTTCCATCTCTGTTTGATCGGGAACGTTTCCGCCATTAACAATATACACACGATACAAAAACTTTTCAAGCACGTGATGTATAAATGTTCCCATATTGCTGAAGGAAAATTCAGCTTTTTTGCCATCGTCAAGTCGCAATTGATACTTGCATGAAAATGCAAATCTGCAATTCACGAACGCTTCCGCTTTTGATTGAGTAAGTGAGAGCTCAGGACCGGTAATTTTCTGAATAATATTATTGTCTAAACTGTCGTTTTCTGCTGAAATCGGTATAAGCTCTTTGTTACTGTACGAATTGTCAAATTCGCTAAGAAGCTTCTTCAGAGCATGTCCTTCTTCGGTATGGGCGAGCAAAGGCGCATACTCGGAGACAGCTTTAACAGATTTCAAGCGATGTAGGAGAAGAGAAGCGGTATCTTGGATTATACAATTTGGAAATATGCTTAAAAGCCTTGTGAATGCTATGGAGGGTTCAGAGTCGCTTCTTGTGAATATGATAAGCTTTTCGGAAGGCGATGCAACTGCACGGCGAAAATAATATAGTTCATCGGAAGCCGATGTTTCTCTGTTGCCCGAGAGCGGAATGCCATGATTGATAAGGATTTCTCTGTCGTTGCTACTGAATAAACCGCTGTCATCGGCAGCTGCAGGAAACTCCCCGTCACAAGCTCCTAAAATAATTGTGCACTTTATATTGTCAGTTCTCAAGAGATCAGCCGATCCTAATATAATTTCATCCTGCGAAGTCGGTATTGAACCGAGGTTGCTTTCTGAGAACGCAACCCGTAAAGCTGTTGCAAAGATATTGATATCGGGTTTCTCTTCTTCTGAAAGAGACTCACAGACACAGTCAAGTGAGTCTAATGCAATTTCAAACATTCGCGCGCAGTCAGAAGCGTCTCGCAGGTTTCCTTTGGAAAGATATTCTGAAGCAAGTACTTGCATAGTTCTTCTAACTTCCAGATCTTCAAGATAATCCATTGTTGCGATACACATCTCTCTATAGCTTTGCGCACCTTTTAGCTTTGAGGTGTATACTTTAAGTCCTCCTATCAGTTGTTCGCGGACTTTGTTAGCTGTTTCTAAAATGACGGCCCCGCGTTCTGTTCGAGTAGTTGTATATCCGTCGGGATTCATATTCCAGGGTTGATCATTCAAAAAAGCCTTTCCGGAGATATTCCATTTTGCTGTATAACACTCGAAGATATCAGCATCATGTGTTGAAATACCGCAAAGCCCTGTCTTTAAGTGTGCTATTACGTCGTTTCTTCGCCAACCATGAGTAATTACTTTAATAGCAGATAGGATGAATTTTGCAATCGGTGAAATGCTTAAATCTACTTTTTCGGAGATAAAGTATTTCAAAGTCATGTTGTCTAAAGCAGGTTCGATGATTCCTCTGTATTTATCAATATTGCGTGCAATTATTGCAATCTCATTGTATCTGTAACCGTTCTCGATCAGTTCCTTGGCTTTAGCAGCGGCAAATTCGCATTCGTCATATATATCAGCGGCTTTAAATAATTCAATTGGATCGTAACAAGAAACATCCGTAGCGGATTTATCCGATCTATCCATAACCCATAATTCAGAAGATAATATATCCAGAATGACGGATTTAGCTCTGTAGTTCGTATGCAATTGAATCGTAGCTGCTTTTCTGCCGATTGATGCGCAGTCTCTGCGCAATCTGTCAGAGCATTCTTTTATAGAAATGGTATCGATGCCGTTATAAGAAGGCGAGGGAATTCCCAAAGAAATATACAGATTATCTGCTTGACGCATCATCTCGAGGATGATATTATGTTCAAGGCCTGTAAAGTTTGTGAAGCCGTCAATATATATATTGACTCCTTCAAGGCAAGAACGGGATTTAAGTAAAGATGATAATCTTGCAAGTTCGCAGTTCGTGTCAGTGAATTTTTCACTTAACAATGAATTATATATTGAGCAAATTGCCGTAATATCTTTGATCTTAGAAGAAAGAATATGGTTGCTGCAAATATCGGCTGCGTGTTCTATCTGTTCCATAGAAATGCCTGTTGCAGAGAGTTCTTTGTATGTAGCAAGCATTGCATCCGTTAGTGTGTAATCTTCTGATGAGATGATTTTATATTCACGTAAAAAAGGAAGTGCCGTTCTGATTGCACGCCACATAATCAGTTTTTCGTGCGCCGTCGATGCAAAATTGTAGGATATTCCTCCGTGCACACGAAACATGCTGTTTGCTAATCTGGTGAAATTCAGCACTTCAACGGTTAGTTGCGCAGACGGCGGGATCATTTTGACAATATCGCGTTCTGATGCAACAGTAAATTGTTCAGGGACGATCAGCATAGCTTTTCGATTGTTTTGAGCATCTTTGAGAATTTCGGAATAGATAAACGTAGTTTTTCCCGTGCCCGGATTCCCGTAAATAAAGTGAATCATTTTTTATCACCTTTTATAATTCTTATATTTCTGAGAATGGTTTCTTTCCCGCGCCAACTATAAGCACGATTCTTAAAATCCGAATCGTCTGCAATGGTTTCTTTATTGGGATTTGAGCATATGTTGTTGTTAAACCAATCTGACTTGGTATAAATAGTGCCGTTGTTTATTGCGGCTTGTGTATGAGGGCATACCATTTGGCAGATATCACATCCCCAGACACATCGGTATTCTGAAATTAATTTAATCTCTTCATCATTCAATTCACCTTTCTTCTGTGTAACAGCCGATAAACACGAACCTTTGCCTTTCAACGCCGTCGGACAAGCTTCTATACATTTATTACATTTGCTACAACGCAAGACCTCTTTAGGTGTGATGGTACATTCAAGATCAGTTAAGATCTCAAACAAAAAAACTAACGATGAATACTTTTTTGTAATCAGCAGACTGTGTTCCCCTATAACTCCCAAGCCCGCTTTTGCGGCAGCAGTTTTTTCATTAATTGGAGAATGGTCTCCAAAATACTTAAATGATGCGTTTGGAAAAGCTTTCTTAGCCTTTTCGATAGCCGATTCGGCGATTTTTTGGAGATGAATGTGATAATCAAATGCCAAAGCATATGCTGAAACCGTCCGGTGCATATCGCAGTATTCTGTATAGTAAGGAACAGTGGCGATTATTACACTTTGAGGTATGAAGTCAAGTCTTTCTGCCAGTTTAGGGTTGATAATGTCACAGTCACAGTATTTAATACAAGCGGCATCTTCGGCACCGCATTGTTTCAGAATATCAATTAGCTTGTTCATGTTTGCCTCGCGAGATTTTATTATATAAAGTATAACATATTTTATTAAATAATTCAATATAAACATTATATTTTGTTGGGTAAATTAATGCTATCATTCAAGCTATTTTTATTCCATCATCATATAATCTTCACAAATTGTTGCTATAATAAAATAAATAATACCAGGAGGAATGCAATATGACGTATTTTGATATGAAAAATGAAGATAACGATAAAAAACAGCTTAATGAAGTAAGCGAAAACGAATTACAAATAAATAAAGCAGAGAATGAATCTGTCTATGGAGTTGTTTATACTCCTGCAATTGACAGCAATGAGTACACTTGTAGAAATTACAATAACGGAAACACAGAAGCAGAGAATAACATTTATCAGCCCCAAAAATCTCAAAAATCTATAAAGAGAAGACGATTGGGTAAAATTGCTTTGGTTTTGTGCGCGATTACGGTATTTACTGTTCTAACATCTGCAATTTCGGCGTTTTCAGCTGCTATGCTTACCAAAATGCATTATGATGATATAATTGAAAATAACAACCTTGTATCAACCGATCAAGAAAATAAAGTACATGAGGATCATTATGTATTTATAGACAACACTGCTCCGAGCTATACTACTCAGACCCCGGAGCCGGGAACGCTTTTGACTATGGAGCAAGCGATCGAAAAGGTTAAAGATTCCGTTGTGGAAATTACTACCGAAAGAGTTCAAAGCGGATTTGGATCCTTTTCTCAATATGTCGTCAGCGGTGCGGGTAGCGGTGTTATTATTTCAACGGGCGGTTATATTATTACCAACAATCATGTAATTGAAGGTGCAAGCAATATAATCGTCAGATTAACAAATGGCAAGGAATACAATGCCAAACTTATTGCCACAGACAGCAAAACCGATGTCGCGGTCATTTCAATTTCTCCTGAAGAAGGGGAGACGCTTACTGCTGCCGTTATCGGCAGTAGCGAAAATCTTCTTTTGGGACAAACGGTTATAGCTATAGGCAATCCTCTCGGTAAGCTCGGAGGAACCGTATCGGACGGTATTATTAGCTGTCTCGCACGTGAGATTGCAATTGAAGGAAGCGGTACAATGTCTTTGCTGCAAACCAATGCCGCGGTAAGTCCCGGTAACTCAGGAGGCGGCTTATTCGATCTCTATGGACGTTTGATCGGTGTTGTTAACGCAAAGTCAACCGGTCAGGGTGTTGAAGGTATCAGCTTTGCAATTCCGATCGATACAGCATGGGACGTAGCCAACCAGCTTATTGATAAAGGATATGTTTCCGGCAGACCTTCCCTTGGAGTCACTATCAAGCAAGTTCAATACGGCTATTCGATTTTCGGAGAATACTATTATCAGCTTGTCGTTGCGGATGCCGGTAACAATTCTGAACTTAAGATTAATGACATTATTTACAGTATAGACAATATTGAAGTAACGGCATTAACCGATGTTTTGGATATTCTCTCATCGAGGAAGATTGGAGATAAAGTTACAATAACTGTGCGTAGGGACAAGAAATTCCTCGATGTTGAAGTGACTCTGATCGAATATTCTCCAACAGAATCAAAAGATACTTGAGACTAATGAATTATATGGAGGATGCAGATTTGTACAAGATCCTTGTTGTCGATGATGAACTTGGAATCAGATCCATTGTAAGAAAGTATGCTGAGTTTGAAGGCCATACTGTATTTGAGGCCGCCGATGGTATGGAAGCGGTATTAACTTGCCGTAATACACCAATTGATATTATTATAATGGACATAATGATGCCCGAACTTGACGGATTTTCTGCTGTCAGAGAGATTAGAAAGAGTAGTTCTGTTCCGATTATTATGCTTTCGGCACGCGGGGAAGAGTATGACAAGATCAACGGATTTAATCTCGGTATAGATGATTACGTAGTTAAGCCGTTTTCGCCGCGAGAATTAATGTTGCGGATTGAGGCAGTCATGAAGCGCGTTAACTCTTCCGCGATTCGCAGACTTGATGATAGCACACACGATGTTATTGAGATTGATAATGGTGCCTTGAGGGTCGATATTACTGCACGAATTGTGTATATAGATGATAAACAAGTTGTTCTGTCACCTAAGGAATATGAACTTCTGTTTTATATGCTTCTGAACAGAAACATCGCTCTGTCGAGAGAAAAACTCATTTGCGAGGTTTGGGGATATGATTTTTACGGCGACGCCAGAACGCTTGATACTCATATCAAACTTTTGCGGAAATCTCTCGGAAGATATTCTGATCTGATCGTTACTTTACGCGGTATTGGCTATAGATTTGATGCCAAGATTGATAAATAATAATCTGATTTTGAGGATGACATGAGATCGAATAGTATGAACTCAAAAGCAAAATTTAATAAGCGGTTAGGATTCGGCATCAGAAGCCGTCTTGTTTTGGGATTTACTTTGTTCGTAATTATTGTACTTATTATTGTTTGGATTTTTCAAGTTCTGTTGCTTGATTTCTTTTATGAAAGGACCAAGCTCTCCGAATTGCGTGCTGTACAAAACGGAATTGATAGAGGAATTGACAAAGGCGACCTGGATGATGTATGCACCGAATTGGCGTCTAAATACAATGTTTGTATCGTCGTATATGATGTTGAGAATAGCGCATTGAATGAAGTTGTTATTTCAAAAGAAGTATCGCCGGCATGCATTATTCATTATGCTGATAAATCGTATCTTGAAACTCTTTACGGTCAGGCACTTGACGCAGGCGGTATCTTTACTCAACCGTTTAATCTGGAACCCAGAGATATTGATAAAAATATTAGTGATAACAATATTCATTATGATAAGGAATTCGTCGTTGCTGTATCTGTAAAAGCATTTGAAGATAACGTCGGTAATACATATGCAGCTTTTATCAATTTGCAATTTACACCGGTTAATACCATTCAAAACACAAGAAACACGCAGTTCGCATATATCGCTGCTGTTGTAGTTGTAGCCGCAGTGATTTTTGCGTTGATCTTTTCTTCGAGAATTGCGCTTCCGCTTGAGAAAATGACTGTATCAGCATCAAAAATGGCTTCGGGAGATTATTCAACTGAATTTGCCGTTGAGGGGTACAGAGAAACAAAACGTCTTGCAAGTACGTTGAATTACGCAATTGTCGAAATATCTAAAACAGATAAGCTTCAACGTGAGCTGATTGCAAACGTATCGCACGATTTGCGTACACCACTTACCCTTATTTCGGGATATGCCGAAATGATGCGTGATATTCCCGGGGAGAACAATCCTGAAAATTCACAATTAATTGTGGATGAAACAAAAAGGCTTACTGCACTTGTAAACGATATACTTGATTTTTCAAAATATTCATCCGGCATTGAAGAACCTGTTTTGAGAATATTTGATTTAACGGATTCCGTCCGTAAAGCAATCGGTAGATATGGCGAACTGATTAAGCTTCACGGTTACAATATCGAATTTTCTGCCGAAAACAGTGTTTATGTTTTTGCCGATGAGAGAATGATTTTGCAGGTTTTGTATAATTTGATAAATAACGCTATAAATTATACAGGGCAGGATAAAACTGTACGAATTTATCAGAATATTCTATCGGATGGTACAGTTAAAATTTCAATTTCAGATTCGGGTCCCGGGATTCCCAAGGAAGACCTTGAGCAGATTTGGGACAGGTATTATAAAGTAGATAACTCTCATTCGCGCGCGGTAGCCGGAAGCGGCTTGGGGCTGTCCATTGTCAGCAAATTGCTTCAGATTCATTCCGCTGCATACGGCGTTGAAACGTCAATTACTCGAGGTACTACGTTTTGGTTTACACTTAAAGTTGCTGATAAATGAATATGATTCTCGCTATGTCGCTTCAAGGCGATTTAGCGAGAATTTTATGTACTAAGTGTATAAATTTCTTAAAATATGTTTAGAATGGCTTGTATTTTTGGTCATAATGTAATATAATATAGCCATATGTATACTTTAAAAGGAGGTTTCACCATGTCAGAATTATATAATATTCGCAACTCATCCGCAACACCCACCGAGAACACTATTTTTATTGACTCGCTTGATTCGCTGACAGTAGATGATATTGTTCCTCCTAACAGAAAGAAAAATAAGAAGAAAAACGTTTCTTTTTCGAAGTTTTCCAGACTTCTTATTGTCTTTCTTTGTTTTGCGGTATTCGTTTATTGTATGTCTGAATTAACTACAATAATGAATGATTATCAGCGCGGTGATGATCTTTATAATGAGATAGAAAAAGGATATTTCAGCGCGATCGTTGACGTCATTCCGGGAAATGTAATTCAAATGAATATTTCCGGTCTGGATGTGCCGATGGCGAGTTATTCGGATACAAAACTGAACGGTATTACTATTTATCTTCCCCCGGATAACAGTATAAATAGAGTGACTTCAAGTGCTAAGTTTATGAAATTACTCACTTACATCGAGAGTCTTCGTGACACTAATAAAGACACATACGGATATATTAATATTCCTAATTCTGAAATCAGTTATCCTATGGTACAGTGCGAAGATAATGAATATTATCTTACTCACGCGTTTGATGGCAGCCCCTTGGCGGTCGGATCGATTTTTATTGACTGCAGAAACGAGAAAAAGGTAGAGAAGAACAGAAATATTGTTATTTACGGCCACAATATGTTGAACGGTTCGATGTTTTGTGATGCGACTAAATTTCTTGATAAGGACTTTTTTATGAATACCGCGAACGATATTGAGATAACTACCTTTGACGGTCTTTATACCTTCCGCGTTTTTTCTGCTTATGCAACCGATAAATACGATAATTATTTCAAAACTTATTTTCCGACCAAGGATGAGTTCGTTCAGTTTTGTATCGATCGTGAAGCTAAATCGCTCTATCACAGAGAAGGTATGACGTTTTCTCCCGATGATGTTATAATCACTCTTTCAACCTGCATACTCGGAAATGATGACGGCAGATATGCTGTTCACGCAAAATTAATTAAGGTAGAAACTTAACTTTATGTTACTTAGCGATGTTTTAGTTTGCCCGATTTGCTTACAGGCTCTCGAATTCAACGGAAAGAGTCTTATTTGTGTCGGTAATAACAATGGCAAGCATCATTGTTTTGATCTGTCTGCTTCCAGATACTGTGATCTTTCATACAGAAACGGCGGTGGAGGCGATCCTAAAGATGCTGTTACTGATAGAACTGCGTTTTTGGATAAAGGATACTATTCCGATCTTGCAAGCATGATAAATTCACTGTGCGACAAATATCTTGGCAATCGTTTTTTATTGATTGATGCAGGATGCGGGGAAGGGTACTATTCGGAAAACATTGCGGCAAATTTCTCGGAGTGCAAAGTCATTGGAGCGGATTTGTCAAAACATGCAGTTCACAGAGCAAGCGTACGCAGAAACTTAAGATCAGGTAACAACAGTTTTTATGCTGTTGCATCTATATTCAATATCCCGATAAGAGATGCTGCTGCTGATTGTATTTTGTCCATGTTTGCACCTGTCGCTGAGGAAGAATTCCTGCGCTTATTGAAGCCCGGCGCCTTCCTTATCGTTGGGGCGGCTGCTCCCAGACACTTGTACGGTTTGAAAGAAGCTATATATGATTCAGTAAATCTGAATGATGTGCGTGCCGATCTCCCTCAAAGACTGACTTTTGTTGAAAAGGTTAATGTGAATTATACAATTTCTATTGACAATGCTGAGGATATTCGGCGACTTTTCGGTATGACTCCTTACAGATTCAGAACATCGGAAAAATCGCAGGAATTGCTTAATGCTCTTACTTCACTTGCTGTTGAAGTTGATGTGGATTTTTATGTATATCAAAAGTAAATTTGAAAGGATATCTTTATTTTGAAGATTTCTGTTTGTATCCCAATGTATAATGAGGCTGCAATAATTGCCGAAAACGCAAAGCGTCTTTGGGAGTATATGGAGAATAATTTTGTTAATGAACGCGGCGAAAGAGAATACGAGATTATTTACTCTAATGATGGAAGCACGGACGGTTGCGACCAAATCGTAAGAGATCTCGCTTTACCCGGTATTGTTGTTGCCGGCTATGATCGTAATCAAGGCAAAGGCTGTGCCGTTAGAACTGCCATGCTATTGGCTCAGGGCGATATTTGCATGTTTACTGACGCCGATCTTGCATATGGCACCGATGTAATCAAACAGGTTGTTGAAACATTCGATAATAATCCGGATAGCAAATTAGTCATCGGTTCTCGTAATTTGTCCGGCGACGGTTACAAGAATTATACTTTTATTCGTAAGCTTGCTTCCAAGATTTATATTAAAGTTCTTTGTATTGTAGGCGGATTCAAACTGTCTGATTCTCAATGCGGATGTAAAGGATTCAGAAGTGAAGCAGTCAAAGAAATTTTTCCACGACTCGAGGTAAACGGATTTGCATTTGATTTTGAAGCACTTTTGTGGGCTATAAAACTTAAATATAAAATCACCGAAATGCCGGTTAGTGTGAAGGTTCACGGCGAATCCAAAGTGAGGATTGTGCGAGATACTTTCAAAATGTTGCGTGACATTTCAAAGATGAAAAAACGCATAAATAAGACTAAAATTTAACGGAGTTCTTTAAAACAATGGTTATGAATCGGAAAAGCAAGAGAAGTATATCTTTACTTCTTTTGATCGTATTGTTATTGCAATCACTGATATTCAGTGTTTCTTCTCAAGAATTAACAACTTCAGATATACATGATGATGTTGTGGTTTCTGAGATGGTCTGCCGCATAAAAAACGTCGGTTCAGGACTTTATCTTGATTCATATAAATATACACTGAAGACCACGGGAAAATCTTATGCGGAAAAATACAGTGAAAGCAGTCTTGGTCAGGTGTTCCACCTTTCGCCCTGCGATGACGGTACATATATGATAATTCCGCAGAATAACGATGCTGAATATGCGTACGTGTATGCTAAGGATTCGACTAAAGATAATAAGATCAAAAAGGTTAAAGTTTCATCCGCCGGAGATCTTTCAAAGTTTGATATAGTAGAATACAAAGATAACAAATTTGTTATCGCCCCCGCAAATGCTTCCAACAAAAAAGGGGTTCTTGCTCAATCAGACACAATTTCGGAATATAAGGATCCTTATATTGAAATTCAGAATTTTAATCCTGAAAATTCAAAGCATCTTTGGATAATCGAGCCAATAAAAACTGAAAAGCTTTCAGTAATTTATACAACAACCAAAGTTCGCCTTTATTCTTCCGGCAGATTCTATGCCAGAAAGTATCCATATAATGTATTTACGGATGATATCAAATGGTCTTCGGATAATGAGGCGGTGTTGCTGATAGGTGATAATGGTGAATGGTGTGCACTTGCCGAAGGCAAGGCAGTGATAACCGCTTCGCTCAGTGGTTTATCCGTTTCATTTACTGTTACTGTAGTTGACAAAGATGCTTATACCTGGTATAGCCAAAACAATATTTACACCAGCGATTGGGATGGTACGCAGCTGAAATATCTCTATTTCAGAGACCCGGGCACAGGAACAAAGAAGAAATTCGCAATTGATTCAAAAGAAACCGGCGGCAATAACTGTTGGATTGATGAAGGATGCGGAAATTGCTCAGTTGCTATGGTATTTAATAATATGGGCGCTGTCAAAACCAAGGGATACGATTTTCGTTCCGGGCAAGAGGGCAATCTTATAGCCGATCCGTATACGGTTGCACTTGCCAATAGCGGTGCATATGGCTCGGAGAATACCACTACATCGCTAAGCGGTAATCCAATATACATGCGCTGGTCTTATGTTGCAGAACAGTTTAATGTAGATGGAAAAAAGGTTGTGCTCAACAAGGTATATTCACCTTCGACGTCTAAGATCAAGACGATTCTTTCAGAACATCCCGAGGGAGTTATCGTTCAGCTATCAACATCGACTAAAAATCACTATATAGTATTTTCCGAATGTTTGAATCCTGAAGAGCGCTCTAACTCTAAATTAAAGTTCTTGGTATATGATTCCGCTGCATATTTGCCTGAAAACGGAGATAATGTTCCGTTTGAAAAATCTACTTCATACATATATGAAGGCTACAGATATAGTAATATAAAATCCGTTATGTTTTTCACATTAGAGGATTAAAAGAGAGGTTAAATTTATGATCGCTACTTTAGTTTATGTAGATGTCAAGCCCGAGTTTGTTGAGGCTTTTAAAGAGATTACTTGTTATAATCATGATAATACAAGAAAAGAACCCGGAAATATCAGATTTGACGTTCTTCAGTCGAATTCCGATTCCACGCAGTTTGTTTTATATGAAGTTTTTGCAGATGAAAAAGCAGCTGCCGCACACAAAGAAACCGCTCATTATCTCAAATGGAGAGAGACTGTAGCGGATTATATGGCATCGTCCAGACATGCAACTGCGACCTCCCCGGTAGCTTTTGATTGATTTTTGAAAAAAATATCGAAAATCCAAAAAAACTTTCAAAAATCTATTGACAAACGCGTTCTCTTGTGGTATAATATTAAACGTGCTGTGAGAGACGCTGCTATGGCTCAGTTGGTAGAGCACATGCTTGGTAAGCATGAGGTCATCAGTTCGACTCTGATTAGCAGCTCCAACACACAACCCTTGAATCTTAAGATTCAAGGGTTTATTTTTTATAAAACTATTGACAAATACCATTAGGATTTGTTATACTATATGCAATGCTAATTGGAGGTTCTGTCATGAAAAAACTAATCAGATCTTTGGCTTTTGTCTTGATCATTATTCTGTCTGTGCCGCTTTTGTATTCTTGCGGAGCTGATACCGGTCCGGATAATCAGACTGATGAAATCAAGATAGAGAAAATTCCTTATCCCATAACCGAATACACGGTTATCCGTCCCGAGAATGCTTCTCAAGAAGTTGTACTGGCAGCTGTTGCATTAAGAAAGCAAATTAATAGTTTGTTGGTAGATTCCACTATTCCGATCTACGATGACTGGGTAAAAGGCGGCGTGATAACAGATGAAATCGCGAACAGCAAAGAAATCCTGGTTGGAAGAACAACGAGACAAGAATCTGCTCAGGCTTTGGAGGGTGTAGATTCTACTTCGTTTGTAATTAAAATTATAGGAAATAAAATTGTAATTAATGCAGAGAAGACAACTATACTGCTTCATGCAATTGACTATTTTATTGAAAACTTTGTTGAGATCACGGCGAATACGTTAATGCTTCCTGAGAATCTTAGCTATGTAAGCGATCCGGTGCCGCAGGTAAAATTCATTGAGAATAATGAGCAATCACTTAAGGTTGTCTATCTTGATTCACTTGATAATTCGCAGAAGGCAACCGACGAAAACGACCGTCTAGATCTTGATGTTGTATATGCAAAAGATCTCAGGGTTTTTATTCAGAATAAGACAGGAATTAAGGTCGGACTCGCTACAGACTGGTTTAAATCCGGAACCGATGTATCTGCCGATCACGAAATTCTCGTTGGAAATACCTCACGTCCGGAAACCATGGAATTTCTTAAGAACTTGAATTACAATCAATATGGATTCGGAGTTGTTGGAAACAAGATCGTCGTTACAGGTTGGAATGAAACCACGACCGAAATGGCAGTTGCAAACTTTAAAGAGTTTTTTGAAGAAAACGTTATCAAAAATAACGACGGAACTTACAGCTTCAGCATGCTTGCGAGTGATAAGGTAGTATATGACTATGAGACTTGGTACGTAGACTATCCTTCGTTTGACGGCGGAGTGTTGATAGGTACTCAGGATTGCGGTTACAGCAATATCCAGGCGTATTACGAGAACTGCACACTTGAAGATTATAGCAAATACTGCGCAAAGCTCGAGTCGGCTGGATTCAAGCTTTATATGGAGAATACGCTTGCTGAAAATGTACATAAGTGTTATACTTCAAAGGACGGTATGCTTTACGTATATTATGTTCCGGTTGAAAATTCTGTGAGAATCGTCAGCTGTCCTGATGGTATGTATAATTTGCCTCAATATCTTGCACCCGAAGCGGTTCCGACATATGACAAGATCGCAACACCGTCGATTACACAGATGTCACTCAGTTATTCCGCAGGAAACTTTGGCCTTTGCCACATAATCACACTCGATGACGGCTCGTTTATCGTATATGACGGCGGTGGAAATTCAAATAATGACTATGTTGCGTTGTATAATACCCTCTCGTCCTTAAATAAGCGTCAGGACGGCAAAATTGTTATCGCTGCATGGATTCTAACCCATGAACATTGGGACCACTACACGAATTTCTCGGCGTTCTGCAAGAACTATTCCAATAAAGTCGTTCTTGAAGGAATGTATTGCAATACTCCTTCAGGAAGCTTTGCTTACAATGGCTATAATCCAAACTACTATATGAATAGCGATTTTGCCAACCTCTCGTCAACTCTCGGAGGCGTTCCGAAGTATATTGTTCACACCGGTATGAAATTCTATATAAGAAACGCATGCGTTGAGATACTTTACACTCAGGAAGATCTTTATCCGACTAAGCTGTATTACTTCAATGACAGCACAATGGTATCCAGAGTAACTGTTGCTGGTCAGACAATAGCTTATCTCGGAGACATCAGATACGAAGGCTCGGACAGAATGAGTGACAGATATAAAGAGGCTCTGGAATGCGACATAGTTCAAGTTTCACATCACGGATTTGACGGTGGTACTATCGAGCTTTACCGTTATCTCAATCCCAAGACCTGCCTGTGGCCTACAGAGAAGGCTAATTTTATAAAGATGTCTTCTCCTTCGGCGTCCGGCGGATATCTCTCTGTAGACTATTTTATCATCCATACTCTCAAAGTGCCGATCAACATATACGCTGAACCTACAGCTACTATCATGCTTCCGTATCATAACGGAGATAAAATTACATATTGGGATTATTAAATAAAATCCCTTGCGGTGCAATACTCCGCAAGGGATTTTGTCATTTGTTGGGTTTATAAAATTGGTAGAGAAATGAAGGGATTGTGCCGTTATAGAGCTTACGTACTTTGTCAGCTTTTCTTCCATACAGACGTTCAAAATATTCGCAGGAAGTGAGAACGTAGATTTGCCAAGGGGACATTTCCGCAAAACATTTCCCGATGTTTCTGTAGAGATTTTCAGCATCTCGCATGCTCATCATTCGTTCGCCGTATGGCGGGTTGCAAATTAAAGTTCCTCTGCAATCGAATTCAGGCTTGGAGATTCTTTGGGCATCTGCAACAAAGAATTTGATATGTTTACCGACTCCTGCACGGTCAGCATTGGATATTGCAGTTTCTATACATTCGGGATTGATATCAGATCCGTAACCGCGGTATTGAGAATTGCTATCGATCAACGCAATTGCCTCATCTCGGGCTAATGACCATGAAGACTGAGGGATAAACGAAAGACTTTCGCCGGAAAAGCTCCTGTGGAGTCCGGGGGCGCGTTTTGTGGCTATTAATGCTCCCTCGATGGCAATTGTGCCGGATCCGCAGAAAGGGTCCCAGAGAAAGATATCAGGCCTTATACGGGCAGTCATTGCCATTGCTGCCGCAAGTGTCTCACGGAGAGGAGCTGCGTTTGCAACAGGGCGATACCCTCTCTTATGTAACGCTACCCCTGATGTATCAATCATAAGATAAGCTTGATCTTTGAAAATGAAAAACTCAATCTTACAAAGGTCTCCGTTTTCCGGAAGAATACTGACTCCGTATTTTTGTCCCAAGCGTACTGCAATAGCTTTTTTGATAATTTTTTGGCAATTGGGAATAGAAATTAATTTGCTCCTGATCGAATGTCCTGCAACGGGAAACGAATCGGCTCTTGATATATAGTTTTCCCATTTGATTGATTTGCATCCTTCGAACAGAGCATCAAAACTGTCTGCCTGAAAAGGCTTTCCTGCAAGAACATAGACTCTTTCGGCTACTCTGAGATTGATATTTGCTTTAGCACAAGCATTTTCATCTCCTGAAAAGAAAACTCTGCCGTCCATTGTTTGGGTGCGAGTGAATCCCAAAGAATCGATCTCTTCGCCAAGCAGCTTTTCGAGACCGAACATACAAGTTGCTACGTAATTTAATATCATGATTATTATAAGGTGGTGAGTGATTTCAGAGTTTCGAGAGAATATTTGGCACCAGCGTCTTTAAGATTGTCGGGAGCTTCGTTATTAAGTCCGATTTCAAGATTAAGAACGCCGGGATAGTTAATTTCGCGTAGTGCTTTCATGACTGTTTCCCATTTTACCGTACCGGAGAAGGGAGGGAGATGAAGGTCGTCTTTACCGAGATTATCGTTGATGTGCGTGCACTGCAGTCTGTGACCGAGGTTGAGAATCGCTTCGTACTGATCTGCATAGACCATGTTAGCATGACCGGTATCAAGACAAGCCCCTATTCTGTTATCTGCATAAGTGTCAATGAGATGAACGAGCTGATCAACATATGTGCAATATCCGGGACACTTCCCGTAGGTCATGTTTTCGTATGCAATATTCAGATTCTTCTTGAGGGCATATTCAATATATCTGTCGTTTTCTTCATGATTTTTCTTAGCACATGTGTCATCGGTAAATCCACTCTCTCTGAATGTATTGGGATGAATAACTCCCCACGGCACTCCGAGGAAAGATGCAACATCTATCGCACGATAAAACATCTCGTAGTAGAATTCCAGATCCTCAGGCGAATGGCATTTTACCTTTTTGCCCTTGAAGGGGAGATGGCATTGAGCAAATTTTATACCTGTCTCTTCCGATGCGAGGGCAATTTTCTCTGCCTCCTTTTGCCAGTTATTGTCATGTAGACGGAGAGTCTGATTGCAAATCATTACAAGATTGAGATCAGCGTATTCGAAGCCTGCACGTGCCAGTCTTCTTACAGCTTCATCAATTGGCATTTTTTCGGCGGAGTTTCGTATATCTCTGTATAAAAGCGTCATGCCGCAAAGTTTCATAATTAATACCTCCGGATTTTTCATTTATTATACTATAAAACCGGCAAATAATCAAGTTGATTTGAGAAAATATAAAAATAATTACACAATATATTGAAATTGATTGGGTTTTATGATATAATTTCAATAAAAAATACAGTTCATGAGGTATCAAATGAAAAAGACAACAATAAGACAGTACGCTAAACTCATCGCAGTAAAAGGCGTTAATATTCAAAAGGGACAGGAAGTTATCATAAACGCATCTGTCGAAAACCCCGAATTCATCAGAATATTGGTTGAAGAGTGCTATAAGGCGGGCGCTTCCAAAGTAATGGTTGAGTGGTCTTATCAGCCCTTGACTAAAGTCAATTACCGTTACAGAAGTCTTAAAACTCTTTCTAAAATAGAAGACTGGGAAATAGAAAAGCTCAAGCACAGAACAGAAGTTCTGCCTGCAATGATCTATATTGATTCCGAAGATCCTGATGGACTTGCAGGTATCAATCAGGAAAAGATGGCAAAAGCACAGCAGGCGATCTATCCTATTGTTAAGCCATTCAGAGACAAAATGGAGAACAGATATCAGTGGTGTATTGCTGCAATTCCCGGCGAAAAGTGGGCAAAGAAGATGTTCCCCAACGAGAAGAAGAGCAGAGCTATCGAAAAGCTTTGGGAGGCAATTCTGTACACATCAAGAGCCGACGGTGACGATCCTGTTCTTGCTTGGTATAAGCACAATGAAGATCTCAGAAACCGTTGTAATTATCTTAATTCTCTCAAGATTAAAGAGCTTCATCTTGCTTCAGCAAACGGCACTGACTTCAAAGTAGGTATGATGCCCAATGCACTTTTCCTCGGCGGAAGCGAAAAAGCACTCGGCTCGGGTATTGAATTCAATCCCAACATTCCCTCCGAAGAATGCTTCACAACTCCTCTTCGCGGAGTGGCGGAAGGAATAGTTTACGCTACAAGACCTCTTTCTTATCGCGGTGAACTTATTGAGAATTTCAGTGTCAGATTCGAAAAAGGTAAAGCTATTGAAGTTCATGCGGAAAAGAACGAAGATCTTTTAAAACAGATGATTTCTATGGATGAGGGCGCAGCATACCTCGGAGAGGTAGCTCTTGTACCCTATGATTCTCCCATCAGAAATTCCGAGCTCACTTTCTTCAACACTTTGTTTGATGAAAATGCATGCTGCCATCTGGCTCTTGGCATGGGATTTGCTAACTGCATTGAGGATTACGGAAACTATACTCTCGACCAGTGCAGAGAAATGGGTGTCAATGATTCAATGATTCACGTCGATTTTATGATCGGTTCCGAGGATCTTTCCATAGACGCTATTTGCGAAGACGAAAAGTCTGTTCCGATTTTCAGAAACGGAAACTGGGCATTCTGATATGAATAAACGCGCAAGCAATTTCGCTTGCGCGTTTATTTTAAGAAAAGTAATTATTAAAGATTCGAGAAAGCTCTTCTTCAACTTTTTTCTGATCTTTTATGTATGACAAGCCGTGTTCTGCTCCTTCAACAGTTATGAGCCGCTTTTCTCCCGTGCACGATTCAAAAGCATCATATGAGTTTTGCGGAATGACAAAAGCATCAGATTCGCCGTGAACGAAAGTAACGGGAGCATTAAGGTTTTTAACTGCATCCAAAGTAGTGAATTCATCAAAAGAGAAGCCTGCTGTGTTTTGGCATATTAAATTTGCAATATTTATGATAGGGAAGGGAGGCAGATGATACCACTGTTTGAAAACATCTGAAAATATTCTACGAGGTGATGTGTATCCGCAGTCAGCTGTTATATAGTTCAATTGGATCATATCGGGTTCGGCAGCTGCCATAAGGACTGTGGTTGCTCCCATGGAAACGCCGCTTAAAATAAATTCACAATTATTACCGGTGTAATCATCCATGTATTTACACCAATCTACGATATCGTATCGTTCAAACGCGCCAAAAGTAATATACTTTCCTTCGCTTTCGCCGTGCGTTCGCTGGTCGGGTAAAAACAAAGAAAAGCCGTTATCATAATAGAAACGTGCCGGAGCAGAGAAGTCGAATGACGGTGCTCCTTGGTATCCGTGAACCAATACGGCTATTCTGCGGGAATGCGTATTGGCATTTTTGATAAGAATACCATGAAGCTTCAGCCCATCACGAGAAAAAATATAATGGTGCTCAACATTTTGAGATAGCATCCACTCTCTGCCTTCGCGTATTGCGGCGCCGTTTCCTCCGCCGTTTTCGATATGTCTGATTTCTCTTTCAATGCTGTCATCAGGATTTTTGTTTCGTGTAAAACAAAGATTAAAAACCGTATATGCAAATAACAGTGACAAAGATGCAAGTATTAAAAAGATTCCTATAATTAACAGAATCGCCCACAGCAACATAAATTTCACCTCATTTGTGTTTTCTATTATTTTATCATGATATTATTCTTTTGTCAATACAAATTTTCTATTGACAATATGAGAATTGAGTGGTATACTTATTACATAAATCTATTGGAGGTAGCTATGAGTAATTATCCTGAATTATTTAAAACGTACCCGGCTGTTTATGCGGTCAGAGACCGCTACATAATCATCGTTGCTGTTAATGCGCCTTGCACCATGTGGGCGAAAGTCGGTGAACAAGAGTTTTTTGATGATTCCAACGGAATTTTGCGAACTGCGTCCCTTACTCATAAGGTTGAAATCCCCTTATCTTTGCTTAATGAATGTAAGGAATATACGCTTTGCTTCAGAAAGGTTATTGAGAGAAAACCGTATTATTCGGAACTCGAAGATGTTGAAACCTTCTCTTGCACTTTCAGACCGTTACCAAACGATAATATCAGAATATTCCATATTGCCGATGCTCATAACAGAATAGATGGCCCGGTATCCGCCGCTGACAAAGCAGGCGAACATGATCTTTTGATACTCAACGGCGATATACCTAATCATTCCGGTGATATCAAATATTTTGCTGCAATACATTGTATAGCAGGTGAAATTACAAAAGGGCAGTATCCTGTAATCTTCTCTCGCGGAAATCATGACATGAGAGGCATATATGCTGAACAGATCGCAGACCATACGCCTACTGACAACGGAAGATCTTATTTTTCTGTTAATCTCGGACCTTTGTGGGCTCTTGTTTTGGATTGCGGAGAAGATAAACCGGATACTAACGTTGAATACGGGCATACAATTTGCTGCGCTGATTTCAGAAGGCGTCAAACAGAATATATCAAATCAGTCTGCGAATCAGCTGAAAATGAGTATTCCGCTCCAGGTGTTCACTACAAGCTCATTATTTCCCATATTCCTTTCAGTCTACATTACAATCCTCCTTTCAACATTGAAGAAGACAGATATGCGGATTGGTGCAAAACCGTCAAGGAAAATATCTCTCCCGATCTGATGCTTGCGGGACATATTCATTCCTGCAAAGTATTACGCAAAGAAGATGACGAATCCCATCCTTGCGATGTTGTAACCGCATCCAAACCAATAAAGGGTAGCGAGGATATTGTTTGCGGGTCGATAGTTTTGTCAGAAAATACGGCTTTTATCAAGTTTATCGATTCACAAGGCGAAATACACGGAGAATATACAATCCCATTGAAGAAGTAATATAAACCTTGTGAATTGAATATAGTTGAATATCTATTGTTGATGAGGTGGTCTCTTGTACTTCGATATTCAACACAGCTCTTATTATTCATTTGACGGAAGAATTTTACTTCGAGTAAGCTTTATGTTTCCTTGTTCAGTTGATACGATGCCGCAAAGATATCTGTTTGATTTTGTAAAAACATGCCAGTCGTTTGCACAAGATAGGTTGTATCCCGCGCTTTTGCAAAAGCATGCTTCTAATTACATGCATGAAAATCGTTCTACCTATTCATATGACGTTACGGTCGATGAAATACATCAGACCGAGAATAAGGCTTCATATGTTATATTATCAATTCTTAAGAGGCGGGGAGATATGATTGCATCAGGGTCAAAAACGATATCATTCTGTGAAGACAAAATTATTCCAACATCTTATATAGCACGTAAGCGCAAGTACAATGAACTCCGGAATATTTGATATCAAAGAAAAACCAAGTGATTTTTCCATGTTAACGGTATTTACAAATAACCCCTATATAACATAACCCCGTGCATCGCACGGGGTTATGTTATATTTTACTCATCTTCTTCATCTTTGTTGGGAAGCTCACCGACAACAACCAAAAGCTTGGTTACGCGTATATCATCTTCCATTTCGGTGACGGTAATGGTAAGATGTTCATAGGTGAAACTGTCTCCTACGTGGGGCTCAGATTCAAGGCTCTCGATTGCCCAGCCTCCGACTGTGGAATATTCACATTCAAAGTCCTTTGGATTGAAGTCAAGCTCGTAGAAAAGATCTCCGATACTCATTTCACCGAGAATTTCGTATTCGTTAGCAGCCTTCTCAGTCATTTCGGAAACAATTTCATCGGATTCGTCCCAAATATCGCCAACGATCTCTTCAAGTATATCCTCGATCGTAACTACTCCGAGTGTACCACCGAATTCGTCAATAACGATGGCCATGTGAACCTGCTTTTCTTTAAGCATTTTTAATGCGGCGGGGAGCTTGAGAGTCTTGTGCATATAGCAGGTATCAAGAAGTATGGATTCAATATCGACCTGTTTGCCATCAACAGCTTCTTTATAATAGAGATTAAGATGAAGGATACCGATGATATCATCTATGCTGTCACGGTATACGGGAATTCTTGAGTATGTTGATTGTCCAATAGTATCCGCTATGTCTTCGGCATCATCATCGAGGTCTATGGTTACAAGATCAATTCTTGGGGTCATGATCTCTTCTACTGTTGTATCTGAAAATTCAAGCGATGACTGAAGCAAATCTCCCTGATCTTCATCGATTACGCCTTCTTTCTCGACGGTATCGATGATGGAAGAAAGCTCTTCTTCGGTTACATCGGGTTCCTCATCCGTTTTTGTTCCCCAAATCTTACGAAGGAGATTCATAAGAAGCATAACGATAAATACAATAGGATAGAGAAAATAAGTAAGAATCTGCAGAGGCCATGCGGCAATCTTACAGATAAGGGTCGCGTGCTGTTTTGCAAGTATTTTGGGGATAATTTCACCGAAAATTAGTACTATAATTGTAAGTACAGCGGTAGAAACTACAGAAGCAATCGCATCACCTCCGTTGATTTCCAGGAACAGCTGCATGAAAATTGCAGTTGCGCAAGAAGATGCTGCAATATTAACAAGGTTATTACCGATAAGTATTGTGCAAAGCGTAGTTGCAAAGTTTTCGCTTATCTGATAAGCTAATTTTGCAGCTGAAGATTTGCCTTCTTCGGCTTCTCTGCGAAGACGCATGTTATTGACAGAGTTATACGCCGCCTCGGTACCGGAGAAGCAAGCTGATAACATCAGCATAACTACAATAATAATTGAATAAGCTAAAATCATTTTTCTACCTCCGAAGTCAGTTCAGAGGTAACGATATCACCTTCGTCATAAATTTCACCGACCAATTCTTCAAGAAAATCCTCAATGGTAACAAGTCCCATAACGCGATTTTCTTCATTACGGACTATTGCCATATATTTTTTGTGATTTCTCATATTGTCGAGAAGATCATGAATCCCATCGGTTGTTTTTACATAATGAGGTTTGCTTAAAATAGAACGCAAGTCAAAATTCTTATTGACCATGTAAGCTTTGAGAAATGCGCGTGTGGATAAAATTCCGATGACCTGGTCCATGGTACCGTTAATAACAGGTATGCGCGAATAAGAATTGTTTTTAAGAAAATCAATTATTTCTTTATTTGATAGTTTTAAATCAATAGACTCGATTTTTTCACAAGGTGTCATAACTTCCGCTGCAGTTGTGTCTTCAAAATCAAGTACGGAAAGGAGAAGATCTGACTGCTCTTCGTCAACTACGCCCTGTTCCTCGGCTTTTTCTATAATCTCAATCAAATCTTCCTCTGAGATCGAGGGGGCATTTTCACCTTTGAACAGTCTTGATACTGCAGAAGAAATGAGATTGAATAAGTATACGAGGGGTTTGAGAATGGCCATAATCATGCGAAGGATGCTTCCACTGAAACGTGCCATTGCGTCGGGTTTGTCGTTGGCAAAAGTCTTGGGCGTCATTTCCGCAAAAATAAATACTATTACGGTTGTGACTATTGTTGTAAGAACAGTAACGGTGTCTGCGTCAATGTCGGTCAGCCATTTGGTCATGAGCAAGGTGCCGATAGAAGCTGCACCGATATTTACGATATTGTTACCGATCAAAATTGCGGTGAGTGCTTTATCGTGATTGTTTGATATATACATTGCATTCTTAGCTTTTTTATCACCGTCATCAGCGCGGGTCTTCATACGAATTTTGTTCATTCGTGCAAATGCGCTTTCGGATGCGGAGAAATAAGCACTGAAAATAATGCAAAGTACAAATAAGCCGATCAACAATAAACTGTCGCCTTCCATGGAAATAAAATGTGTCTCCTTTTCTTTTTTGAAATTTTATCATTAATTATACACTAATTTTGTCATTTTGTCAAGTGTATTGGGAAATTATATTGTAAATAGCTCGCAGTTTTACCAAAAAGGACAATTATGTTGTTCTTTTTAACAAAATACGAGCTTATGGGCGGTTTTACACTTGACTTTTTATACTTTTTGTAGTATCATATTATATTATAAAATAAACGGACGGTGTAAACTTGAATAAAATCAGATTTTTAATTGCAATGCTTACCGCTAAGCTTGCGCTGTTTCTCTTGAAACTGATGAAGCGCACCGCTTCATATACTCCTGGTTATCTTGCCCTTAAAATTTTCCCGGATTTTCTCGGTTCACTGCAAATGCCTGACACCGTTATTTGCGTTACCGGCACCAATGGTAAAACCACGACAAGCAACCTTCTGGCAGATACTTTAAGAGATTGCGGCTATACAGTTACTAATAATAGCGCAGGCTCTAATGTACAAGCCGGTGTAGCCACAGCTTTGCTTGCAGATTCGACCCTTTTTGGTAAACCCAAAAAGCAAATAGCCGTACTTGAAGTAGACGAGAGAAGTTCGATTAAAGTTTATTCGTATATCTCTCCGGATTACCTTATTTGTAACAATATTATGAGAGATTCACTCAAGCGAAATGCTCATACGGATTTCATAGTATATGTTATAAATAAAGCGCTTTCTCCGTCTACTCATGTTATATTGAATGCAGACGATCTTATCTGCTGTTCGGTTGCTGAAGCCAACTGTAAAAAAACTTATTTCGGAATAGATGCCGATAAACCTGATACATGGGATGAAAATGCTCCGAGAGATATTTATTATTGTCCTGTATGCGGTAATAAGTTAGAGGCTGAGTATATAAGATATAACCATATCGGAAGATTCAAATGTTCGGGATGCAGTTATGCTTCTCCTGCCTGCGACTATGTTGTTACTGAAATAGATAAAGAAAACAGCGAATTCATGATAGAACACAGCGGTGTTCAGCACAAATACCGTTTGATCAATGATAATATTGTCAATGTTTATAATTTCTGCGGCGCGATCTCTTTGTTATCCGAATTTGGACTCTCATTTGAACAAATTTCTTCTGCGTTAATGAAGCAGAAGATCGTAAAATCGAGATTCGATACTCTGACGGCAGGCAAACTCAATATAACTATGCAACTTGCAAAAGGTCAGAATCCGATTGCATGTGCAAGAGCATACAGTTATGTAACAAGCTGTCCCGCCGAGAAAAAATCGTTACTAATTATGGTTGATGACAAATCCGATAATAATGGAAATTCCGAAAGTGTATGCTGGATCTATGACTGCGATTACAGCGCGCTGAAAAATGACACAGTCGGAGAAATTATATTTGCCGGTCCAAGATGCAGGGATCAAAAATTACGCGCTCTGATTGTCGGAGTTGATCCCCAAAAAATCAAAACGGTAGATACCTTCTGTGGCGGCGTTGATTTGGTAGACACTGAAAAATTTGACGATATTTTTGTTCTCTACGACCCTTATCTGTTGGCTGAAGCTAATTACACAAAAAACGAGCTCATCAGAAAAGGAGTAAAGAAAAAATGATAATAGAAGTACTGTTTAGCGAGATTTGTAATCTCTATGGCGACCCTCAGAATGTTGAATATCTGGCTCAAACTCTGCCTGATGCTACTATAATTCACACATCATTGGATTCAGAACCGTATTTTGTCAACAACCGCCCCGATATGATTATCATGGGTTCAATGAGCGATAACATGCTTCCTAACGTTATTGACAAGCTCAGACAATATCTTTGCAGGATAGACGACTTGGTCTATGATAAAGTGGTTTTTTTAGCCACAGGAAGTGCTTTTGAAGTGTTTTGCGGCACCATTGAGAATGTTACTCTTGAGACAAAAATCAGCGGACTGCATAAATGTCCTTTTGATGTTAAAATAAACTGGTTTGACAGATATAACGGTAAGATTATCGGTAAATTCAATGATTTGACGATCACAGGTTTCAGATCTCAATTCTCTATGCTATACGGGGATAATTCAAAAGATGGGTTTGTGCAGGTTGAACGAGGAATAGGTATCAATCGCGAAAGTAAAATCGAAGGTTACAGAAGTAATAATTTCTTTGGAACTCATATACTTGGACCGATACTTCCGCTCAATCCCGAATTCTGCGAATACTTGATCTCGCTTACCGGAGAAAACGCGATCGCCGCTTTCAAGGAAGAGGCAATGGATGCATATCATCAGAGAGTTAAAGAATTCTCGGATCCTAAAATTAAATTTGACTAATTACTGAAAAGAGGTATAAACATGAAACTCATTAAAACGCCGACCAAAGGAATGAACGACTATCTTCCTTCCGAGGTAGCACTTCGTGAATATGTAAAAAATGTTATAATAAGCTCTTACGCTTCAGACGGTTTCTGCATGATCGAAACCCCCGCTGTTGAGCATATTGAAAATCTCACAGGTAAAAACGGCGGCGAAAACGAGAAACTAATCTTCAAGATCATGAAAAGAGGAGAGAAGCTTGCGAACGCTTCTTCTGAAGATGATCTTTGCGACAGCGGTCTCAGATACGACCTGACTGTTCCGCTTTCAAGATATTATGCAAATAATTCCGCTAAACTTCCTTCTCCTTTCCTTGCTATGCAGATCGGCAACGTATGGCGTGCAGACCGTCCTCAGAAGGGAAGATACAGACAGTTTACACAGTGCGATATCGACATCCTCGGCGATTCCACACAGACTGCAGAGATCACTCTTATCTCGTCCACCGCAGGCGTTCTCCGCAAGCTTGGATTTGATAATTTCACTATCAGGATCAATGACAGAAGAATGCTAAAGCTTTGTGCAGAAGCATGCGGATTTGCTCCGGAAGAACACGATAAAGTTTTTATCATTCTCGATAAAATGGATAAGATAGGTCTTGACGGTGTTAAGAACGAACTCTTGTCAGAAGGCTATGATGAAAGCAACGTCAACAAATACATTGAGCTTTATAGGGATTGTGACACTGTTGCTGTGGAAGATTTCGCTTCAACTCTTGGTGATGCCGGTGCAAAGATAGCTTCCGATCTTTCTACTATTATGAGATGCGCTTCTGCAGCTACAGTAGGAGGATGTAAACTTGCATTCGATCCCACGCTTGTACGCGGAATGTCGTACTATACCGGAACAATTTTTGAAATAAGAATGGACGGCTACGGTTATTCTGTCGGCGGCGGCGGAAGATATGACGAAATGCTCGGTAAGTTTATGGGTCAGAAGGTTCCTGCTTGCGGATTTTCACTTGGATTTGAGCGAATCGTTTCTGCTCTTGCAGATTCCGGTTTTGTCCCGCCCGCGGCAAAGAGATCCGTTGCTTTCCTTGCGTCTAAAAACATGAGCGAAGAGAACATGCTGAAGATGTATTCAGATGCAGCAGCATTGCGAGCTGATGGTGTAAGGGTTCTTGTTACCGCGAAGATGAAAAATGTGTATTTCCAAAAAACAAAGCTCACAGAAGAAGGATATACCGAATTCGTTGAGTATTGATTTTGAGGTGACTCATGTTTGTTGTTGATTCACATTGTGACAGTATAGCTTATGTTGACAGCGGAAAATATCCGCTCGTAAATCCGCATAATTTCAGCACTAAATATCAACAGCTTCAGTTTGTTGCAATGTTTTGCATCGCCAAAGATGGTGATATAAACGAAGCATATAAACGAACTGTCAGATATATCGGTCAATTTGCTATTTCAATGCAGAAAGAATCCGATAAGATCATGCAAGTTAAGAGCTTCAATGACATTGAAAATGCCTTCAAGAGCGGCAAACACGCTGCGTTGCTTGCTATCGAGGGAGGATCGGGCATAAAAGCTTCACCCGAAATACTTGAAGATTTTTATACTTTTGGAGTTCGCATAATGGGACTTTCATGGCTTTCAAATGAACTTGCCAAAAGCAATAGAATAGCATTTGATGAAGAAGATACCGGCCTGACAGATATCGGTCGCTCTATTGTACATAAGGGCAACGAGCTTGGAATGATTTTTGATGTATCACATCTTTCTGATAAGAGTTTCTGGGACCTTGCTGAAATATCAAAAAAGCCTATTATAGCATCTCATTCAAATTTCAGATCATTATGTTCGCACAGCAGAAATCTGACAGACGATATGGCTCGCTTCATTGTTGAGCACGACGGCATGATCGGATTGAATATGTATCCCGAATTTATTGACGAATATGAAGCAAAGCAAACTGTAGACAGATACTTCGATCATCTTGATTACTGTATTGACAAATTCGGCTCGGACAATATAGGCTTTGGTGGAGATATAGATGGAACAAGCGGAATGTATCCCTCTCCGATTACAGAAGAAACCTCCATTCACGATCAGTTTATTGATGCGATGATGAAGAGAGGATATTCCGACACGATTATCGAAAAGTTTGCCGGCGGAAACTACTTAAACTTCTTACGTAAATATTTATGACAAATAAAGCTGCCCAACTCAGGGCAGCTTTATTGCTTCTATATTATCTGAAGATTTCATTATCGAATTCGGAGGAATTACGCCGCGCACTGAGTTGAGCGGATAAATTCTTGTTCCCGCCATAATAACGGTACCGGGATTTAAAACACATCCGCATCCCACTTCAACTTTATCGGCTAATATCGCTCCCATCTTTGAAAGACCTGTGTTGATACTTTCTCCGAACTTGACGGTTATAATACCTTTATCTTGTTTTTGATTTGAGCATACAGCACCGGCACCCAGATGAGCATAATTACCCAAAACAGAGTCTCCCACATAATTGTAATGAGGTGTTTGGACAAAGTCAAACAAAACGGAATTTTTAACTTCTGTTGAATTTCCGATAACGCAATTTTTGCCCGTGATTACATTCCCTCTGATATAAGCGCCGGGTCTTATTTCGCAATCCGATCCAATAATTGTTGGGCCAATAATCTCAGCTTTTTCTGAAACATAAGTGCCTTTACCAATCCAAACTCCATCAGAGTATTCGGTAAAACCCATATCAAACAAACGAGGTATAAGATCAATAATATATTTATTTATTCTCGGTAAAGACTCCCAGGGAAAAGTTGTGTTAACAAACAGATCATCCAAAACAGAAGGAATGCTTTTAAATATATTTTCTGTATATAAGCTTATAGTATTAATTGTTGTACTCATCTCACAGACCACTTTCTCTAATTTGATTTTTCAGATATTCCATATATTTATGGCAGGTATCGGCAGAAGAAGATTCGATCATAATTCTGATCACGGGTTCAGTTCCGCTGGGGCGAAGAATTACTCTTCCGTTTGCCGCAAGTTCATTTTCAACAGAATTAAGAGCCGCGACGATTTTACTGTCTCCAAGAACGGCGTTTTTGTTTTTGACTTTTATACTTTCGGTTAATTGAGGGAATATTACAACATCTTCGCAAAGCTGAGATATCTTGGATTTCTTATCTTTCATTTCTTCGGTCAGCATAATAGCAGTGAGGATCGCATCACCTGTTGTTGCATACTTTCTGATAATAATGTGCCCCGATTGTTCGCCTCCGAGTGTGTAACCGCCCTCTTGCATTTTTTGATAAACAAATCTGTCGCCAACCGCGGTTAATTCACACTTGATATCCTTGGCGTTCAGCGCTTTGATCAGTCCCATGTTGGACATTACGGTTATTGCAACGGTATCTTGGTGCAGATTGTCCCGAGATTTGAGCCTGTTTGCAAGTATATAGATTATTTTATCGCCATCGATCACGTTTCCGTACTCATCAACAGCAATGCATCGATCAGCATCCCCGTCAAAAGCAAATCCTACATCAAGTTTGTTTTCTTTTACATAATTGCTTAATCTTTCGATATGCGTTGACCCAACACCTTCGTTGATATTTAGACCGTCAGGCTCCGCACCTATTACAAAAGTTTGTGCGCCGAGAGCTTCAAAAACAGCTTTGGCTATTGACCACGAGGCTCCGTTTGCACAATCAAGACCGATCTTCAGATTTTTATATGAATGAGATGCAAGCGAGATCAAATATCCGACATATCTGTTTCTTCCGGCAACATAGTCAACAATCAGACCAATGTTATCTTTCGTTGCAAGCGGGATATCGTTGTCTTTAATATTGATTGCATCAAGGTCTCCATCAAGATAGGATTCTATTTTAACTACGACCGCGTCTTCAAGTTTCTCGCCATATTTATTTATAATCTTGATACCGTTATCTGAGAATGGATTATGAGATGCGGTAATCATTATGCCGCAGTCAAAATCATCCAAGCGTGTTACATATGAGACACTCGGTGTAGTTGTTACGTGAAGCATATATGCATCGGCTCCGGAAGCAGTTATGCCTGCAGCAATCGCGTATTCGAGCATATAACTGGATCTTCTTGTATCTTTTCCGATAAGGATTCGCGGTCTTTTGCTGTTCTTGCTCGCAATGTCCGCTTTTCCGTAATACCAACCCAAGAAACGTCCCACTTTATATGCATGTTCTGACGTCAATTCAACATTTGCTTCTCCACGGAATCCGTCAGTACCAAAATATTTTGACTGTGTTTTGGGAGCGGATTTTTCATAAAGTGAAATTTTATCATTGATCAGATCATCGGCTGTAACATAAAAGAGGTCGCACAATTCCGATATTTTATCAACCTGGGGCAGCGAATTTCCGTTCTCCCATTTTGAAACAGATTGTCTTGATATTTTTAATTTCTCGGCAAGAATATCTTGTGACATTCCGCTCTTGGATCTCAGATACGCGATTTTTTCACCAATATTCATTATATACTCCTTAGATTATTTGCAATAACAGTATATGAAAATAATAAAAATGAGTTAACCGCAAAATACCGTCGGACTCAACAGACACGAATCCGACGGTAACAGCGTTATTATTTGTAATCTTCTTCACAAGCATCTTCATCCAACGGGATATGGTTGGATATCAGTTGCTCGTGCACAGCAGAATCATCATTCCCGCATAATTCGGATTTGATTATTGATTCGGCAGGGAACTCTTCTTCGGGTTCAATAACATCGTATGCTTCGGTATCAAAGAGGTCCAGCAGATACCCTTTTTTCAGATGTTTGATATACTTGATCAGGCAGGCAAAGGCCAATACTAAACCAGCAAACCACAATAATACTGATATAATTACAATTGCGATTTTTTTGTTCTTTTCTCGCTTGAGCTTCTCCGCGCGAAGTTCAATAATGTGAGTAGTAAGATTATAGCAAGTAATAACGGTAAATATAAACATGCTGTATTTGCCAAGTCTGTAAATAAATCTACGGAATTTCATACTACTCTTGGAAGCTTTACCGGTCAAAAATTCCACCTCCCGAAAAATTAATTATCGTTTTGTTTTGAAAGATGCTTGAGATATGCATTGATAAATCCGTCTATCTCTCCGTTCATAACAGCACCGATGTTTCCGGTTTCGTAACCGGTACGCGTATCTTTAGCCAAAGTATAAGGCATAAAGACGTAAGACCGTATCTGTGATCCCCATTCAATATTGGTTTTGTTGCCCTGAATTTCTTCTATTGTATCAAGTCTTTCGCGAATCTTGATCTCCATAAGCTTGGATTTGAGCATCTTCATTGCAGTTTCTTTATTCTGAAGCTGCGAACGTTCTGTCTGGCAAGTAACAACGATGCCTGTTGCCTTATGAATAAGACGAACAGCGGACGATACTTTGTTTACATTCTGACCGCCTGCGCCGCTTGAGTGGAAGGCAATAAAATCATAATCTTCATCTCTGATGACAATTTCATCAAGTTTATCGAATTCAGGCATTACCTCTATTGAAGCGAATGAGGTGTGTCTTCTGCCCTGGGAATCGTAAGGAGAAACTCTGACAAGTCTGTGTACGCCGTTCTCGCTTTTGAGATAACCGTAAGCATTAACACCTTCAACCATGATGGTTGCACTTTTAATACCGGCTTCTTCGCCGTCAAGCCAGTCGGTCAGTTTAACCTTGAATCCGTTTCTTTCAGCCCATCTGGTGATCATACGGTATAGCATAAGAGCCCAATCCTGAGCCTCTGTGCCGCCTGCACCCGGATGGAACGACACAATTGCGTTGTTTCTGTCATATTCTCCCGAAAGAAGTATCGAGATTCTTTCTTTTTCTTCTTCGGCAACGATTGCTGCAAGTTCCTCTTCAACCTCAGCTACACAGCTTTCGTCGTTTTCTTCAATTGCCAATTCTGCTAAAGCAATCGCGTCTTCGAGTCTGGCGCAAAGAGCGTCATAACCCGATACTGTATCTTTAGCTTGTTTTATAGCTTGGAGAACCTTAGAAGAATTCTCCTGGTTCGACCAAAAATCAGGATCAAGCGTCTGAGCCTCAAGTTCTTCAATCTTTACTTTCTGCTCATCTATTCGCAACGCGCTTCCGAGTTCAGAAACAATGGGGCGCATGCCGATAAGTTTATATTTTGCTTCTTCAAGTGCAACTATCAATTGAAACCTCCCGCCCTGACGGGCATGTGATAATTATTATTCATAATATTATATCACATTTACATACCCAATTTCAATGGGTATGGCAAAAAAAGATTCATTTTTTTAAAAAAGTTAATATTTCAAAGGAAGCATATCGTCTACTTCTAAATTTTACTTGTTATCTATTGTAAGTTTTATCAGATTGTGATATAATATGTATTGTAAAAATTGGTTTCGGGGTGTTTTTATGAATAAGGTTGTACTTGGTTCTGACAAAAATGATAAAATTTATAGAATTTGTCGCGGTTGCCGCTGCGGTTTACTTACATCTGCGACCGGAATTGACTCACTTGGAACGCCCACGTATATAAAACTTTATGAACTGGGTGTGCTGAGCGTATTATTTTCGCCGGAACACGGTATCCACTCAGTTATGCAGGACGGAGCTTGGAGCGGAGAATATACAGACAAAGAAACCGGTGTGCCCGTATACGATCTCAAAAGCAATGGCAACGAAAATATAGACAAAGCGCTTTCGCTGTGCGATATTGTTATATATGATATTCAAGACGTCGGCGCAAGATTTTACACATATATATATTGTTTGACCTACCTCATGGAGAAGTGTGCTGAAAAGGGAATTAAAATGTGTGTTTTGGACAGGCCTAATCCCATAAGTGCCGATTTGAATAAAACGGAAGGCGCTGTTTTAGATGAAATATCATGTTCGTCATCAATCGGAAGATATGCAATTCCGACTCGATACGGACTCACAGTGGGCGAATTTGCTATATACATCAATCAAGCCCAAAACATTAATTGCGATCTGATTGTGATCCCTTGTGAAAATTGGAAAAGACACCTCTATTGGGATGAAACCGACTTGTTTTGGATCAACCCTTCGCCTAATATCCCGAATGTAAATTGTGCTATAAATTATATCGGAACATGCCTGATAGAAGCTACAAACGTTTCCGAGGGCAGAGGAACAACGCGGCCTTTTGATATCATCGGAGCTCCGTTTATTGATTCTAAAATACTGTGTGATAATTTAAATTCTTTAAAGCTTGATGGTGTGCATTTCACCAGAGCGTTTTTTACTCCTATGTTCGGCAAATGGCAGGGAGAAGTATGCGAAGGCGTTCAACTGAATATTATCGATAGAAATATATACAAACCGCATAAAACAGGTTTGTATCTCTTGTCCGAGCTATCAGGATTTAAAGGCTTTACCGTGCGTCCGGAATCTTTGGCTTTGAGATACGGTAACAGCAGTCTAAATAATTGTTCGGAAATTGATCCGGATATATTGATTCAAAATGAGTCGCAAAATATTATAAAATATAAGGATGAAATCAAGAATTATTTGATCTATGAATAATTCGGAGGTGGATATGAAAAAACTTTTGGTTGTTGACGGCAACAGCATTCTTAACAGGGCCTTTTACGGCATCAGAACTTTAAATAATTCAAAAGGACTGCCGACAAACGCTGTATACGGCATGATCACCATGCTCAGCCGTCAATTGGAAAAATTTGAACCCGACTATGCAGCAATAGCTTTCGATGTTCACGCACCGACTTTCCGCCATATGATGTATGAAGGCTATAAAGCTACAAGAAAAGGCATGCCGGATGATCTCGCGATTCAATTGCCTTATGCCAAAAAAGCCGTTGAAGCTCTCGGATTTACAGTAATAGAAAAAAAGGGGTATGAGGCCGATGATATTCTCGGTACCTTAGCAGAGAAAGCAAAAAAATCGAACGAAAAGATTGCCACATATATTATGACAGGTGACCGCGATTCGCTTCAGCTGATAAATGACTCGACGGTAGTTCTTCTTGCGACTAACACAGATTATGTTTATTTTGACAGAGCGGCATTTAATGAAAAATACGGTGTTGAGCCCGAACAGTTTGTTGATGTTAAAGCTATTATGGGAGATAGCTCGGATAATATTCCCGGTGTCAGCGGAATTGGTGAAAAAGGAGCTTTATCGTTAATCGGTCAGTTTGGGTCGCTTGACAGCATTTATGAAAAATATCCGACCGCAGATCTTAAACCTTCTGTCGTGAAAAAGCTTGAGATTGGCAAAGAGTCTGCTTTTATGTCCCGCGTTCTTGCGAAAATCAATCGTGAAGTTCCCGATATTTTGGAAATAGATGATTTGAGATATAACGGTATAGATAAAGATAAGGCATATTTGTTGTTCAATGAACTTGAATTTGCTGCGTTGATTAAAAAGTTTGAGTTGGATGATCGTACCGCACCCACAAATCTCGAAAGTTCCGAAACTTTTCCTGAAAGTATTAATAATAAGAGCGAGCTTATAGAAATCGTTTCAAGTTCAAATGCATTTGTATATCTTGATGGCACTGTTTTGTTTGGGTTCAACGGCTCAATTGCAAGACATACAGATCTGGATGCGGATTGTGCGCAAGCTTTGTCAGAAAACTCAAAGAATATTGTATGCTATGATGCCAAAAGTCTTTATGAGTTCTGCGGAACTATGAGCGTGAAATTCAGAAACTGCCGTGATGATATTATGCTTGCTGCATATGTGATTGATTCGCAGGGCGGCCACGATTTAGACAGACTTGTATCCAAATATCTTAGTGAGACAATCAGCACCAATGTTTCAAAAGCAATTTATGTATACAGAGTATTTAATGTAATCTCTGAAAAGTTGAAAGAGGGCAATTCATACACACTCTACCGAAATATTGAACTTCCTCTTGCAGGAGTGCTTGCTGATATGGAAGAAGCCGGCTTTCTTATTGATACTGACGGAATCCGGACCTATGGTGATACACTCAAAGAACAGGCGGATGGTTTGGCTCAGCGTATATATTTTCTGGCAGGGCAAGAATTTAACATCAATTCTCCTAAACAGCTCGGCGAGATTTTGTTCGATAAGCTAAAACTTCCAAGCGGAAAGAAGACCAAAACCGGTTATTCCACCAATGCGGAAATTTTGCAAAAACTCGCACCCCGGCATCCTATTGTTTCAGACATTCTGGATTATCGTCAGCTGACAAAACTTATCGGCACTTACGTTGTCGGATTAATTAAGGTTGCGGATAAAGGCGGAAAAATCCATACTAATTTCAAGCAAACCGGAACGGCGACAGGAAGACTCTCCTCGGCAGAGCCTAATTTACAGAATATTCCTGTAAGAACTGAAGCGGGAAGAGAATTGCGTAAGTATTTTTTACCTCAAAAAGGTTATAAATTAATTGCGGCAGACTACTCACAGATTGAGCTGCGTCTTCTTGCGTGTATATCGGGTGATGCAAATATGATAGAAGCATTCACATCAGGTGAGGATATTCACGCTTCCACAGCTGCTGCAGTATTTAACGTACCGATTGTTTCTGTGACACCTCTGCTCAGAAAAAGAGCAAAGGCTGTAAATTTCGGTATTGTATACGGTATAGGAGAATATTCATTGTCTCAAGATCTTGACATTTCCGTAAAGCAAGCAAAGGAATATATTGACAGTTATCTCGCCTCATATCCGGGAGTCAGAGATTACCTGAAAAATATCATAAGCGAAGCCACCGATAAGGGGTACGTAGAAACAATTTACGGCAGAATCAGGTTTATCCCCGAAATTCAATCTAAAAACGGCGTGATGAGAAAATTCGGCGAAAGGGTTGCGATGAACAGTCCAATTCAAGGAAGTGCGGCGGATATAATCAAAATAGCCATGATATCTGTCAGTAATAAACTGAAGGCAGCGGGACTTGATGCTAAGCTGATTCTTCAAGTTCACGACGAACTGATTATCGAAGCACATGAAAGCTGCGTTCAAGAAGCGGCCAAGATATTGAAGGAAGAAATGGAAAACGCAATACAACTCCCGGTTCCATTGACTGTTGATCTTTCAATCGGTGATCGTTGGTACGAAACCTGATAAATTATGATCCGAAGTCCGGTGCTTCGGATCATTTCTTTAAAAATGTTCTTGACAATTCAATCATTTTTGTATATAATATAAAAAAACTAAGGAGAAATCTAACATGAGACTTCGTGCCCCTTCTTATCCTCTTATCACTATAGACCCTTATTTCAGCGTTTGGTCATCTGCCAATAATCCTACCGACGTAAACACAACTCATTGGACCGGCAAAGATATCACTATGTCAATTGTTGCAGATATTGACGGCAACACTTATCGTCTTGTAGGTCACTATAATAGTGATACTATTCCCGCCGCAAAATGCATATCCGCGAATTGTTCAGCTTTTTCTACATCATATCAGTACCTTCAAGACGGAGTAAAGATCACTTTGATTTTTACCTCGCCTATAATTCCCAACGATCTTTACATGCTTTCCAGGCCGATCAGCTATCTTGAAGTCAAGAAAGAAACTGCCGACGGTTCGAGACATAATGTATCTGTCAAGATTATGATGTCTGAGGAAATATGCATGAATCTGAAGGGTGATGATTCGGTGGATATTGATGAGCTTTCCTTTGGCCAGCTTTCCACGATTAAAATGGGAAAAACTCATCAGAATCTTCTTGAGCGTAACGGCGACGACCTCAGAATCGAATGGGGATATTTCTATCTTTCCGGAATCGGAAAGACATTTTCACTCGCTGATTCCGATGGTATGAATTTTGTCGGCATTGAATCCGATATCAAATCATCATCTGTATTTACTTTTGCTTATGACGATATCGAAAGTATCCAATATTTTGGTAAAAATCTGAAGTCATATTGGAATAAAGACGGTGCTTTGATTACCGATGAAATTTGTAAAGCCCATGGCGAATACAAGCACATAATGAAAAAGTGTGCTCAGATCGGTGAGAATCTCTTCTGCGATGCTGTTCGTGCAGGAGGAGAGAAGTATGCGGAAATCTGCGAATTGAGCTTTAGACAGGCTATAGCGGCTCACAAGCTGGTTATTGACGAGAATGGCGATGTTCTCTTTATTTCGAAAGAGTGCTTCTCCAACGGCTGTGCGGCTACAGTCGATGTAAGCTATCCTTCTATTCCTCTGTTCCTTATTTATAACCCTGAGCTCGTTAAGGGTATGATGAGACCTATTTACCGTTATGCTTCTTCAGACGAATGGCAGTATGATTTTGCGCCTCACGATGCTGGACGTTATCCTCATGTAAACGGTCAGGTTTACGGCGGTAACAAACTTGAAAAGCAGATGCCTGTTGAGGAGTGCGGCAATATGCTTATCATGGAAGCGGCGGTAGCGGTAGCAACTAAGGACGCTTCCTTTGCAAAAGAACATTCTGAAATTCTCGACCAGTGGGTCAAATATCTTCTTGATAACGGCAGAGATCCCGAAAATCAGCTTTGCACTGACGATTTTGCCGGACATCTCGCTCATAACTGCAATCTTTCCTTGAAAGCGATCGTGGGTATCGCAGGTTATGCGATAATCAAAGGAATGCTCGGAGATAAGCGTATGAAAAGGAAGTATCTCTCGATTGCCAAAGATATGGCATCTGACTGGGCGGTCAGAGCGTCTAACGGAGACGGCAGTTATAAGCTCGCATTTGACAAGCCCGGTACGTTCAGCATGAAATACAATATTGTTTGGGACAAGCTCTTTGGCACAGGAATAATGCCCAGACATATTATTGAATCGGAAGTTGCTAGTTACCGCAAGAGAGTACATTCTTATGGACTGCCGCTTGACAACCGCCAGCCTTATACAAAGAGCGACTGGCTGATCTGGACTGCTACGCTCGCAGAAAACAGAGACACATTCGAGGACCTTGTAGCACCTCTTTGGGATGCTTACAATTCAATGCAGACACGAATTCCTATGACCGACTGGTATTTTACATTAACCGGTCTTCATAAGAACTATTTCAGCGGTTCTGAAAAGGTTGATAAGAGCTTCCGTAACAGAACTGTGGTCGGAGGACATTTCATTAAGCTTCTTGAATATAAGGGCATTATGAAGATATAAATTCAAAAAGGACAAATATATAAATGATAACCGAAGAAAAGAATATAACCTCTTTATGTTCCAACATTTCAATAAACGAAGAAAGCGGCCATTTGCATTTTGCTGGATACGATACTGTTGTTTTGGCTAAGAAATACGGTACGCCATTGTATCTTATTGATGAGTCTTACATAAGATCTATGTGCAAGACTTATGTCGAAGCAATTAAAGAAGCTTTTGATGAACTTTCTATGCCGCTGTATGCAAGTAAAGCGCTTTCTTTCAAGAAAATATACAATATCATTGATTCCGAAGGTATGGGAGCTGACGTGGCTTCCATTGGTGAATTGTTCACTGCACTTCAAGCCGGTTTTCCTGCGCATAAAATTATGTTTCACGGAAATAACAAAACCGATGATGACATAGAGTTTGCTATCTTGCACAAGGTTGGATGCTTCGTTTGCGATAACATAGAAGAGCTTGAGATAATCGATGCTACCGCAAGGAAGCATAATATTAAACAACAGATAATGCTGAGAATCACGCCCGGAATCGATCCTCACACTCATTCAAAGATCAACACAGGAAAAGTAGACAGCAAATTCGGCGCGGCAATTGAAACACATCAGGCTCATGAACTTACAACATATGCGCTGAGTTTGAAAAATATTGATCTCAGAGGTTTCCACTGTCACATCGGATCTCAGATTTTCGAATTCGAACCTTTTTGCGATGCAGCAAAAATCATGTTAAGATTTATTGCCGATATAAAGAGCGATACGGGATATCTTGCACGATATCTGAATCTCGGCGGAGGCATGGGAGTAAAATACGTTAATGGCGATCCCGAAATTGATTACAAATCCAATATCTTGAATATCGGCAAATTGGTCAAAGAAGAATGCAAAAAACTCCGCATCTCTGTTCCGCATATATTCATGGAACCCGGAAGAAGCATTGTTGCTGCTGCCGGAATGACACTATATCATGTCGGCGCAATCAAAACGATCGAAGGATTCAAGAATTATGTATCAATCGACGGCGGCATGACGGATAATCCGAGATATGCGCTTTATAACTCTGCTTATACAGTTGCGCTTGCCAATAAGGCAACCGAGAACTCAAACTTCAATTGCACAATCGCGGGAAGATGTTGTGAGAGCGGCGATCTGATTCAGGAAGACGTACTTATTCCCCGTCCCGTAAGAGGAGATGTTCTCGCGGTCGCTACAACCGGAGCATATAATTACTCAATGGCATCAAATTACAACAGAATTGCCAGACCTCCGATAGTAATGCTAACTCCTAAAAAGGACTACATAGCTGTTAAAAGAGAACAGTTGAGCGATTTGACTTCGCTCGACAATTAAAACAAAAATGCGACTCGCCGAGTCGCATTTTTGTTTACTTCTTTAATTCCAAAGTTCTCTTATAAGCAGATGCAACAGCATTCATAGCCGCAGCTCTGAATCCCGAGGATTCGAGGGCATGAACTCCTGCAATAGTGGTGCCGCCGGGACTGCAAACATTGTCTTTAAGAGTAGCGGGAGATCCTTTTTGTAATATCAATTCTGCGCTGCCTTTTAACATCTGCGAAGCATAGAGAATAGCTTTATCTCTCGGGAGTCCGCATTCGACTCCTGCGTCAGCCAAAGCTTCTGCAAAAATGAAAGCAAACGCAGGGCCGCATCCCGATACTGTGCTTGCGGCGTCAATTAGTGTTTCCTGTATCTTATCAAGAAGTCCCGCATCTTTCATAACATCCAGGAAAAAATGCTCACATTCTTCTGTTACCGACTTGTTGCATGAATACAAAATCATACCCGAACCGATTGAGCATGGCATATTGGGCATAATTCTGATAATGGGTCTCTTGATATTCAGTGTTTCCTCAAAGAAGGAAATACTGAGCCCTGCCGCCATAGTTACAATCACAGCTTCGCTTTTATTTATCGTCTCGACAAAAGGAGAAACTGCGGCTTGCATCATTTGAGGCTTAATGCCGAGAAATACATAATCACAGTTATCAATGAGTTCGTTTGTATTCATAGAAACTGTCCCGCATTCGGAGCAGAGAAGATCTGTCTTTGATCTGTCAAAATCACATACGGCAATATTTTCTCCTCCAACTGCAACAGCCGCCGCGCGTGCAAGCGCCCCGCCCATGTTGCCGCATCCAATAAAACCTGCTTTGTATCTCATAGTATAATCCTCCTCATCTTGTCTGACCGTTGCCGCGGATCTTATATTTGTAAGAAGTCAACTCGCTAAGCCCCATAGGCCCTCTTGCGTGCAGCTTCTGTGTAGAAATGCCGATCTCACAGCCAAGACCAAATTCGCCTCCGTCAGTGAATCGCGTGGAAGCATTCCAATATACAGATGTACTGTCAATTTCATTGAGGAATCGTTCTGCGGAGTCATAGTCTTCAGTAACTATGGCTTCACTGTGCTGCGTTGAATGCAGAGTAATGTGTTCGATCGCATCATTCAAAGAATCAACGACCTTGACAGCAAGAATATAATCAAGAAATTCTGTGTCATAATCGTTTTCTGCAGCTTTAACGCCGTCAATAATTGACATAGAACTACCATCAAGACGTAATTCAACCGGAATAAGACCGCATTCAATACGTTTGGTACACAATACATCGAAGAGCTTCGGTAGAAAGTCTTCAGCGATTTCCCTGTGGACAAGACATACTTCAGCTGCATTGCAAACCGAAGGTCTTTGCGTCTTGGCGTTATTGATTATCTTCAACGCTTTTTCGAGATCAGCGCTTTTGTCAACGTAAACGTGACAAATACCGGTTCCGGTTTTTATGCAAGGAACTTTTGCGTTTTCAATGCAAGATCGAATCAGACCGGCACCTCCTCGGGGTATAAGTGCGTCGATATAATCGACCGCATTCATCAATTCCTGAGCGGCGACGCGGCTGTTATCTTCAATAATGTTGATCGCGTCTTCTGTGCAGAATGGCTTAATAGCCTGACGAATAACATCAATGATTGCAAAAGAGGTGTTTTGTGCCTCTTTGCCACACTTGAGAACGCACGCATTGCCACTTTTGAAGCAGAGGGCTGCAGCATCCGATGTCACGTTTGGACGGCTTTCATAGATAATTCCTATAACCCCAAGAGGAACACCAACCTTCTCGATCGAGAGTCCGTTGGGAAGCGTCTTGGTTTCGATGATTCTATCGGTAGGATCGGGAAGAGAAATTACATTTCTTATACCATCCACCATGGCTTTGATCCGCGATTCTGTCAGAATAAGTCTGTCGATCATTACATCGGAAAGGATCCCGCGGGAAGCGTTAACATCTATGGAGTTAGCCTCGAGTATTCTTGAAGCGGAAGATTCCAATGCTAAAGCCATTGCTTCAAGCGCATTGTTCTTGGCATTGGTGGAAAGAAGGGCGACTGCCCGTGAAGCGGATTTTGCGCGTTTCAGTATTTCAAGCGTAGTTTTCATGTTTATTACCTTTTTGAAATGAATCGTGTGCAGTTGGGTGCAGAATCAGAGACAATATCGTACAGTATTTTAGGTGTTGCGCCGTTGGCAATTACCATATCACATCCTCCTGACATGCAGATCTTTGCAGCCTGAAGCTTGGTTCTCATACCGCCGGTGCCGAGATTCGATGACGAATCGCCTGCTAAAGCCATGATATCGTCGTCAATTTCGCTAATAGTTTTAATTAGTTTTGCTTGCGGATCCTTATGAGGATCCGCTGTGAAGAGCCCATCAATATCGGAAAGCAAAATAAGCATATCAGCTGATACACTCACACTCACCAGAGCCGACAGCGTATCATTATCACCGACTTTGATTTCATCCGTTGCAATGGAATCATTTTCGTTGATAACCGGAATTGCATTAAGCTCAAGAAGTCTGCTGATCGTATTTGAAAAATTACGGTGACGGTCTTCGCTGTGAAAATCCGATCCTGTCAGCAATATTTGAGCTACCGTATGGTGATATTCCGCAAACAACTTGTCATATCTGTACATAAGCTCACATTGACCCACAGCCGCTGCCGCCTGTTTGGTAGCTATGTCCTTGGGTCTTTCAGAAAGCGAGAGCTTTGCGGCGCCCATGCCTATAGCTCCGCTCGATACAATGATAATTTCAACACCCGAGTTCTTGATATCACTGATAATTCGGCAGATTTCTTCCGTGCGCCTTATATTCAGTTCACCTGTGCTGTGTGTCAGAGTTGAAGTTCCTATTTTAATTACAATTCTCATGTTATGTACCTTTAAATCATGGATGTATACTTGATAAGATTAAAAACGCTGATACCTGTTATTATAATCAGCATAAAGCAGAATAAAACATCAACAGCTTTGCTTGACATTTTTTTATTGATTCTTCTGCCCATATATCCGCCAATTATTCCTGAAAGTATCATTACAGCAAGCGCCATTAAATCAGTTTCGGGAACAGACGACGATGCCAGTGTAAATATCAAGCTTGCGGTTTGGGCAAAAAAGATCATATATAATGAATTTAGCGCCGCGGTTTTGGTATTCATTGAAAAGAAGAAGTATAAAACTGCCAGATTAATCGGTCCTCCGCCTATACCGAGAAAAGAGGAGAGAATACCGAGAATAAGACCTATAGAGAGTGATATAACCATAGAAATGATATTCAAAGTGGCGATTCTTTTCTTATTTAATACATATAAGAAAACACCAAGCGTGAGTACAATCATAATTACGCTTTGAATTGAACCAACAAGTCCGTCGTTTCCGGCACTGTTCTTAATTAAATCAAAAATGAGTTTTCCCAAAACCCCGCCTGCTGCTGAACCTATAGCAAGAGGTGTGGTTCGTTTACCCTCTATTTTTGCTTCTCCACCGCGTGACGAGAGAAGAGAAACAATGCTCATGGCCAGAACGCTGCAACCCGAAAGGAAACTGATTTGCGAAACGGATAAGTCAACCGTTGCATCAAAAACGGGTTTTATAATAACTCCGCCGCCAATTCCTGAAATAGCACCGAGAGTGGTTGACAGTAAGCAAATCAAAACGTAAAATAAGTATTCCATTAGCTATGCACCTTAAATATATAATGCTGTACTTATTTTACCACAAAAATCGTAATAAATCAATAGCAATATTCAAATATTTTTAATATTGCAAGAAACGTATTTGAGACTTGTGGGATTCTGAATAAATATTCACGGCAATGTATAAAAGGTCGGAGCCACATATAGTAGCGCCGAATGATAAATATGTCAAAAAAGAACCCCGTTTGCAAACGGGGTTCAAATTTGGTGGAGGCGAGGGGAATCGAACCCCTGTCCGAAAATCAATCCTTACGGTTTTCTACGAGTGTATCCGGTTATTTGCGTTCCCATCTTACGCCGAGAACCGACGCTCTGCGTAATCAAGTAGCCTTTTAATGCGTGATCACCTCAAAGGCTAAAAAGTGATTCACGTTCACCGCTACATGACGCTCGCATCCTCGGCCGCGATACTCCGAGGCGGAACGGGCGGTTCCTCAGAACCGCGTCACTGCCGTTTAGGCAGCAAGTGCTACGTTTTCGTTAGCGTTTAATTTTTAAGTTGAGCCTTTTAAGAGTTACTCAGCTCTACTCGCTTGCCGTATCTCAAAATCCCCGTCGAAACCTTTACGCCCCCATGTATGAAAGAAGCAGAGAAGTGCCATTAATAGTCATAATTTGTCTTTCTCACTCTCTCGCTGTCTCTGTTAGCTTGTTTCTCGGCTTCAGAATCACGCTTATCATAAAGTTTTTTGCCCCGGCAAAGACCGATCTCGACTTTAACTTTAGAATCTTTAAAATAAAGCGAAAGAGGCACTAAAGTGTATCCTTTCTGAGAAACCAATGAAAATAACTTAAGAATTTCGCGTTTATGCATTAAAAGTTTTCTGATGCGTCGCGGGTCTCTATTGAATATGTTACCTTTTTCGTACGGGCTTATATGGATGCCGTTTGCAAAAATCTCGCCGTCCTTAATCGAACAGTACGAGTCTTTTAAATTAACTTGTCCCGCGCGAAGGCTTTTAACTTCAGTACCGACAAGAGAAATGCCGGCTTCATATTTGTCATCAATGAAATAATCGTGATATGCTTTACGATTAGCTGCAATCTGCTTTGTTCCTCGTGCTTTTGCCATACCGACCCCTCCCTTAAGTTTCGTTACTAGATTATTATACACTATACGCACAAAAAAATCAAGAGATTTTTAATATATTTTCTGATTTGAATATTTTAATTGAGAGTAGAGCAAACTCTACGCATGCGTGTAATTTCGTAAAATCAGTATTTTGCGACAATTGCGCTTGGAGATGGAGGATGGGGCTTGCCGGGCGGGAAGGGCGTGGGGTGGGCGTTGCGTGAAGCGCGTACGCCCTCCGCGCCCGCACCCGAACGGCAAGCCCCAGACTCTCCGCGCCGCGTCTTCCTTCGTTTGCGAGCGAGCACTCTCTTTCCTTAGAGACTTCGACTCCACCCGCGAGCAGCAGCCGCACGATGAGCCGCACGTTCGACAGAACACCCGAGCGGCGAAGTTTAGTAGGCGGCGCGGCCATTTAGCGGCGTTTTCTCTGAAATGGGTTGCGACAAGCTGAACAAACAGCTGCTGCTGCACGAAATGGAGCAATTTCGCAAAATAGGATTTTTGCGATAATTCGCAGCGCGAATTTCGCCAAAGGACCTATTTTGCGAAAACCAGCCGCGGAGCGTAGCGACGGCCGCGCCGCCGTAGTTAAGCGAGCGACTGCAGTCGCGTTGGTTTTAGCTGCACATCACGGAGCGAGCGCGGTCAAGCGGTAGCGTTGTTCAGAACCGCCGAGCGTTGCCGTGCAGTC
>JAZSMP010000323.1:0-17058 GCA_045535915.1 Eubacteriales bacterium
CGACTTCGTACTTGTAGCTGCCGTCGCCGTTATCCTTTGCTACAACTTCTACGTATTTGTCACCCTCGTTGACATATCCGACCTTCACTGCGGGAGTATCGGCAGTTACCGTTACGTTTACGACTCTGCCGAGTACCTCGACCTCGCAGCCCTCGATCTTTTCTTCTCCGCTGGTTTCGACAAGCGCGTTCGTCATTCTTCCCTGCTCGTCGAAGGTGTATTGGCCCTCGGAGATATCATCCTTATAAATACCGGCAATAGCGGCGCTGATACCGCGGGTGGTGTTCTTTATGATCTTCAGGGATGTGGCGTCAACGCAATAATAGTAGCCGTCAACCTTTACTATATGGTTTCTGTATTCCCAAGCCACGCCGTTTTCAATATAGTAATCGTTATAAATGCCGGTAAAGTCCTTCATGAAAACGCCGTTTTCGTCAAAGAGATAATAGCCGACCTTGTCTGTGGGTGCTCCGGCGCTGTCCCAGATAGCATACAGACCTGTAACTGCAATAGTATGGTATTTGCGGAAGTAATAGTAATCTCCGTCAACTTCTACCCATTTACCGGCAGCCCAGCTTTGACCCCATCTGTACGAGGTACCTGTAACGCCGACATGGCTGTCATCCTGGTTGTTAGTGTTTACGCAAGCGCAGCTGCGTTTTATAATGGCACCCTTTTTAAGAATATGATTCTCGAAAGTAAAAGTGAAACCGTCTACCTGCTGTTCACCGTCAAGAGCCTTTCCGGTTGCAGGATCAAAGTAATAGAAAACATCTTGATTTTCAGCGTCTCTGAACGACTGCCATCTGGTCTGCTTTTCGCCTGCCATCGCATAATACAGATCGCCCTCGTACTCAATAAGTCCGCTGACTTCGCCAAGGCAGATGCCTTCTTCGTTAAATTCATAGAAGAGATATTTATTGGGATCACCCTTCGAGGGGATATACTGAATTCCGGTTACAGCAACATTGTCAACGTAGTAGGAGTTATCGCTCCAACCCTGGCGGTTTTCACTGTTGATTACGTAAATATCCGCAAAATCTGCATACTGGTTCGAGAAATGCGCACCCGTGTCGTTGCCGTCTGTTCTGCAGGCGGGATCGTGGGTATAGGGATAGAGGCCGTAGAGATTCTGTGCATTGTTTGCAGGATTGGTTACGAAGGAATAGAGCGAACTTGCAGCAAGATATATGTCATAGGAAACGTAGCCGTTGTTACTGATAAGGATCTCGTTGTTGACGTAATTCGCATCTTTCTTTACTGTCGCCTTGATACCCGTAAGGATGCAGATGGGATTTGCTGTTGCGGCATCGATAGCGGCAGTCTGGTCTACCCAGTTGCACTGGATAGTGAGAACGTTTTTCTCCTTGTCAAGAGTTTTACTTGACAGAACGAAATATTCGTTGATTACCTTGAGATCGTCAATATTAACTTCAAGGTTTTCGCTGAAAGTTGCAGTAATGGTTACGTTGGTCAGCTCGCATACACGCTCGGCAAGCTGGAGAAGGAAGTTCCATGCCGAAATGTCTCCGGCACCCGCGCCGGGGAGCATACCCTGGAGAGGCTCGAGCTGAACGGGGATAGAAATGGTTGTCATATCAAGAGCGAAGGTGTATTCGATATCGATCGGCTTTTTCGGATCGCTTATTCTGTAAAGCATGTTATCCGCGGTGGTAGCATTTATAACCTCGCGGTTCCATGCAAGTGTGCGGTTGCCGTTAGTAGCGTTATCGAAATCGAACATTGACTCGTCTGCGCGGAACATATTGACCTGAAGATATGCAAGCAGATTAGTATTTGCCAACAATACTGCGCCCGCAATAAAGGTTCTGTAACCGGATTCCTCGTATGCGGTGAAAGAAAGACCGTCTATAGTTCCTGCGTTGCTGTACTGAAGCTGAACCATAAAGTCTTCAGGCTTTACACAAACGCGATTATCTTTATAAGTTGCAATAATAGGCAGAGTTGCGGGCTCGCCGTAAATTGCATTCATGGATGTGCTTTCCATAGAAAGTGAATCGGGAACAACAACATTGACAAGTACGCTTCCCGCAGATTCATCGCCGATCATAAAATCAACCGTTACCTCGCCGTTCGCAAGGGCAGTGAAGAGTCCGGTGTCCTTATCTATGGTTGCAATGGTCTCGTCCGAGACCTTCCAGTACGCACCCTCGGGAATGACTGCGGTGTTACCCGTGTTACTTACACCGGTTACGTCAAACTGCATCTTGGTACCCGCGGTGATATATTCATAATCAGAAGAAATGATAGCATGATCAAATTCGTTAGAGGATTTAGCGAAAGAAACCGCCACCAAGGAGTTCGAAACGCTTCTTGCGTATCCGTCGGAAGGACGGTTTATGAGAGTAATGTTGTCACTGCCTGCAGGCTTGGAAAGATATGTGGTCGAGCCACCGCCGTCAAGGTTGATAGCGTGAACACAGCCTGCATCATACATGATCTGCGCGATCTCTTCCATAGCTCCGCCTGCCGAGAAGGGCAGCTGACGTCCGTCAAGAACCATCATTACAACGGATCCGTCCGCCTTGATACCGATAGCAGTACGGCTCGCGCGGGATGCAGCGTAATTCGCGCCCTTCGTTACGTTGATCTTGCCGTCCTTGACAAGCACCGCACCGAAGCCGCCAACGGCTTCCTGAAGCTGATCCTTGTATTCTGCATAATCCTCATAGGTACCGATCATCGCGGAACCATCCTTGAGTATCGCAAAGAATCCGTCGTGGTCAACGGCATGCCATTCTTTGCCTTCCATTACGAGAAGACCGCCGGGCTCGCCCGTGGACATATTGTAACCGTCCGCGTTTGTCGCAACTACGGGAGTGAAGAACTCGTACTTATCCTTATAGTTGTTGACCATTGCGTGAACCTGGTCCTCTACTCGCTGATAACCCCAACCCTTGGAGGGATCGTTATCCTTGTAGTTCGCCATGATGGTTACGTCATCGCGGGTAACGTCAACTGTTGCCACGTAATACACGATCTGCTTTCCGTCAACAGTCTTGGCGTAATTGATCTCCTGCTCAATACCGGGAGCGAGTACCGAATAGTCGGTCGAGAAAACGGTATAATACTCGTTATCCATCTCTTCTCCGCTGCTCTCACCGGGAACAAGCTGACCCTTTGCATTTTCATAAATATAATCGGCAAATGCATAGCAGCAAGCCTGACGGAGAGTGCTATAGCTGGTGAGCTCACGCTTCGCCTCGAGAACCTTAAGTCCAACGTCGGAGGAGTAAGCCTCGTAAATTGCCTTGCGGACTGCCTCTCGGCTGTCTTCAACACCAAAACGGTTGTTCATGAAGTAAACCGAACGCTCAACGTCGTCAAGCTCCGCGTCAAAGTAAGCTTCCATGATCTCGGAGAACTTGCCGACGCCCTTGTTATACTCGGTAACGAGATAGAAAGCGTCCATATCTCCGTAGAAGTCATCCCAGCCGTATGCATTGGAAGCGTCAACACCGAAGCAGAAGTCAAGAATATACTCCGCCATCTCGTCAACGGTGCCTTCGGGAATTTCTTCATAGAAAGCACAGTAGTTGAGCAGGTCGCAAATGTCGCCCGCCCAGCCCGAAAGGTCAGCCGATCCCTTGTTGACGTAAGAAATATTCATACATCCGAACATGTGTCCGAAGTCGGTCTGATCTCCGTTGGGAAGATAGAATTCATCTACTACAATGTCACGCAGGTCCATAACGGTAGTCCCTTTTTCGGCATCCTGCGCGGCAACATAATTTGTAAATCCAACGATCTCTTCTTTAGCAAGAGTCATCCAGTTATCGTCAAGATATCTGTCAACACCGGTACGAATAAAGTTAAGGACCAGCTCGCCAGGGTCTCTGTACACCTTCTCTGCATATTCGTCCGCATAGGTTTCAAGAATCTTGAGATCTTCCATAAAGTCAGCATAATTTGTCACGCTGCCCGCAGCAACGATGTTCATCGGAACCATTCCGAGAAGCATCACTGCCATCAGGAAAAACGCAATAAATCTTGTTGATGTTTTTCTCATGTTTTAGTCCTCATTTCTGATAAGTTTGCAATCTATCTCTAAACAAATACTCTTCTGCAGTATTTGATAAGCAAAATTTGTATATCATTGTATGTTTTGGATTAAAATGGCATTTCGTTCGCATTTTAATCCAAAGACAATACCTCATTTAGCATTATATCACTTTTTTGCCTATTTGTCAATACATTATCTCAATTTCATTTTTTTACTTTGACCAAAAAAAGCCGACGTTTTCACGCCGGCAATATAAGTCAATATATCAAATCTTCAAACAGCTGAAGCGGAATACTGTTATCTGTTGTAACAATATCAAGCAGGCATTGCATATATTCAATGATATTGTCATCAAATAAATCAAGAAATATCTCTATTCAACTTCTGATATATGTAGCCTTCTGTTTCAATGCTATTTAATATTTTCTTCTCCTCATTTGCGTTTTATCTTTCTAAACCAAGTTCTAAGAATCTGGTATGTTTTTGGCGACACCGAACGTTTAATTAATTTTTTTAATCGTCTGAGATTTGGGATCTTGATCTCCGCCCACAAGCATTGAAGCTTTAGTTTCCAAAAATGTCGCCTCGTCAAAGGAATAACATCGCAGTCAATTTTTTGTTCAATTAAGGCAACTAAATACTTATATAAAAATCTTTTCGTATTCTCGGTTCCAAAATGCAGCACTACGGCTTTGCTCTCTTTTTTATCTATACTGAGTTGCCCTGCTCTGCTGATCTTCAGTCTGCCTTCGTAACTTAGCAAAAACACTATTCGTTCGTCAGCTTCACACGGATGACAATTCGAGACCGCCATCGACAACGCTAAAACAGGCTCATCTGCAGGGTTAGAAAAATGCGCGAATTTGTATTCAGAATAGTGGGCTGCCAAGTTTTTGGCACGCTTGAAAATTTCATAGCATAAATCGGTTTTACGAAAATAATATAAACCGCCATGCATTTGCACACCATATTTTAAGAGCATCCGATATTCTCCGGTTTGCTTATAGTCAAACCAACCTTCCGAAGATTCCAACGGAATTGTCTTTCCATAGCAAGAAAAATCTTGCATCAGGCTAAAATCTTTCCATAACTGTCCGGGATCACTTAAAAACAATGCATCTGCATCAATGAAAATCGTTTCATTGTATGGTGAATTTTGATACAATTCAAGTTTATCCATGTATGAACCATGCGCAGTATCTAATATAACCACATCGTCGAATTCCGCAACCTGCTCACACCATTTGTCACATATTATAGCAAACGGTAATTGATCATTTGCAAAGCAACGATAAGACTTCAGCAAAGTTTTAGCTAAATCATAGTACTTGTCGCTACCTGTTGCTATTGTTACAAAGCCTCTTTCTCTATTGATTATTTCCATAAATTCCCCTCTGACTGTGATCAATAATGCAAAATTTCCGACCAACTCCTATCATATGGCTGATTGTTAAACTTTATCGTTCGACCATTGATTCAAATTGTAAAACCGCCTCTTCATTACTGCAACTAATATTATTCAACAAATCCTTCTTTAATATTATTTGATTCTTACTTGAACAAATTGACAAAAGAGTATCATTTATTCCATCCTGGGAATTACTACATACCCAACCGCAGCCTCGAAAAGCTACCATATCGTCCGAAGAGGTCGTTTTTGTTGTTAAAATCGGCAAACCAAGCGCATAAGCTTCATCGATCACCATCGGAGCAGCTTCATGATAAGATGAGATCATTAAAACATCGGCATTTTTCATATAACGGTATGGATTCTTTTGTTCACCGTAAAATGTCACGTTTCCGGATATACCAAGCTCTGTCGCGAGATCAATCAAGTCACGCATTTTCGAGCCTCCCCCGACAATATGGAGCTTTACCGAAACACTTTTTTTTATGGCTTCTGACACAGCTATTATCGCGCGGTCGATCCCCTTTTCATGAGAAAGGCGGGCAACTATCAGAATATTTACACAGCTTCCGCCATACACAACCGGATCATCATCTGCCATAGCGTGTATCTCGTCAAAACGATGGCAATTACGCACGGTAATACATTTGTCCGCAAGATGAGGCAGTAGCGAAATAAAAGCTTTTCGACATCCGTCGGAACACGCAGCGATTTTATCAAATCTCTTCATGTCATGATTATTTTCGGTATTATTGGCACCGCAATTTCCGTAATCGCAATGTAAAAAAGCTACTTTGCGTTCGGCGGCAACACAATCAAGAACAAAGTCCTGAGTTCCGCCGTAAAATGACTTGGATCTGCCATTATGCAAATAAGATATCGCACAGTCGAATTTTTCGCCAAACGACGGTTGGCGTCTTTTCAAAAACTTCAGCGTCTTTCTTCTGCCTATCAAACGGCACAACCCAACGCATACGCCTCTTTTCAACGCATCAAATCCCTTGCATTCACCTTGGCTTACACCGAGATATCGGTATGCTCCGCGAGCCTCAACCACGCGAACCGACGGCGGAAGCTTATCAACATACTCCCCCCTCCTCGAGAAAAGACATAAAGTAACCTCATACCTCCCGTCAATTTCCCAAAGCAGGTTGTAAAGCGCTTTCTGCACCCCGCCGACCTTCATGTTGTTATTTACAATAAGAATTTTCTTCATTAACTTTCACTGTATGGGATCATTCTCTTACCCTTGCGGACACCGAAATAAATATATTTCAATCTCTTCAAAACGCCAAGATCGGTCTTACGCTTAAAACGGACTCCGAAATAAAGAGCCATAAGATACGCAGACCTCGGAAACAGATTCCGAACAAGCACACCCTTATCATAAAAATATTTCTCATTATACCCGACAAACCAGGAAGACTCATCCTTACAGCAGGTTCCCAGAACATAATCGTACGAATACACCTTAAGTCCCGAGTCGAAGCATGTTTTCAGAAAAAGACTGTCCTCGCCCGTGCTGAATGGGCAGCCGCCGCCGAAGCATTGGTTAAAGGTTATGTTTTTATTGATTATCGCGCTTCTGCGGACAGCGATAGTATATGTACCGAATCTCATTGCATTCCATATTCTCAGCCGCCGTCTCGAAAGATGTCGTTTCTCGGCTACTTTGCCATTTTTTACGATATCCATACCGAAAACGATCACATCCGCTTCGGGAAGAGCTCCAAAAGCCGAGATTACGTTTTTGGGCATATCATCATTATACACGACGTCATCATCTGCGAACATCAAAACTTCCGCATCCGCCGCCATAAGAGCGATATTACGGTTAAGACCAACCCCACGCGTTGCGGTGGTGATCATTTTTATATTGCCGAATTCGGTTTCGCAATCAACGATCTCCTCTCGGTCCGCTTGATTTGCGATAACAGCCGGGCATCGGATATTCATTTTTTTTGCAAGCGATAAATCATTCTGATGCATTGTCGCTACAAGAATCTGAAGTTTTTTCATACGATCCTCTAATCCAGCAGATATCATTTAAAATATTTTCTGATTCCCCTTAAAGCATAAACAAGGAACAAACGAAAGCTGTGTGCTCTTGAAAATTTTAAATGATTTCTGTATATATCCCATCTGTTTTTTGCACTTTGCTTTTTATTAAACGATCTGGAATTGCGAACGTACCGCCATTCCGCCAGAGTTTCGGTACAGCCGACCGCCGAAGCGCCGCAACGAAGCAAATCAAGCCACAGTACATAATCCTCATGATAATAATCAGTAAGGAATCTTTTTTCGCCAAGCACTTCGCGGGAAATGAGCACAGTCGAACATCCGATGTAATTTTCCTTCAAAAGCTCGGTAAAATCAATCTTTCCGGGAACCATATAATCCTTTTTGGCATTGATTCCGTCAGAATCGATTATGGCATAAGAACAATAACAAAGATCCGCGTTTTCTACTTGAATTTTTTTGATCTGGGAATCAAGCTTATCTCGTCGCCATACATCGTCGCTGTCAAGCAAGGCAACGTATCTGCCCCGGCATAAATCAATTCCTCGGTTGCGTGTCTTGGCAACTCCCATGTTTTTTGCGTTCGGCATCGAACGGATACGTTCGTCCTCCGCAGCCAACCGTTCGATTATATCGCGTGTACCGTCGTTTGATCCGTCGTCCAGAACAATAAGCTCCCAATCAGTAAAGGTCTGGGATATCACCGAACGAATTGCCGCTTCAATGTATTTTTCGCAATTGTAAGCCGGCATAACTACCGAAACAATCGGAGTCGGTACCGTCTCGCGCGATATCATTCTGCCACCTCATCGGAAATCACTCTGTCTTGAGATTTCTCATCGTCATCTTGATTAAGATACAGTATTCCGATAAAAACAAAGAAAGGCATTATAAAGAATTCATCAAACATAAGAAGATCAAGAGCAAGCCACGGGGCCAACGCTCCGCCCAACAATATCAGGATCCGGGCAAGCTGTCCGGATTTCAAACGAACAGATCGCAGCACAGCCTTGAAATACTCCGCAAACCATGCATACAGCATAATGCTTCCGACAATGCCGAACTGGTATACGGATTGAATCAGTATATTATGGGACCCTCGTCCGTTTACGAGTTCATCCGTAAATCCCTTTCCGAAGATCAGCACCATGGGCTCTTCTTCAAACAGTCTCATATAGCTTAGCCAAAGATCGCTTCGGCGGGTAGTAAAGTCAGAAAGGCTGTTTCCCTCTCCGATAAATCTATCTAACATCATATCCAGAAGATCACCAAAGATTATCGACGAAAGAATAAATGAAGAACCCACCAAAAGTGCAAGAAGCATCATAAGCTTATTGGAAATCCGTCCCTTTTTGAAGAGCACTTCGATTAACAAAAGCAAGATCATGCACACCAAAATCAGCGCAAATGATTTTGAAACCGACAAAAAACCGCAGTACAGAAGGACAGTACCCAATAGATACATTACGATCTTTCTGATGATCTTGGTTTCATTAAGAAGCAACAGTATCGCTCCTCCGATAGCAGCGGTTATATGAGCCGAATAAAAGTTCGGATCTCCGTAATATCCCGAAAGTCTCGTAAGCGAGCTGTATTCAATTACGTCAATATATCTGGATATGGTAGGAAAGATCACAAGCCAGCGCGCTGAAAGCGCCGCAGTAATAATTCCGAGAGAAAAGAAGACAACGAGCATGTAAAAATCGTATTTTTTTCCCTTCTCGTTTGCCGCAAGAGGAAAAAGAATCATACACATAAAGAACAGTATATAGCTCCCACCGATAGGAACATCTGTCACTGTCTTGACAACCATCGTCAGCACAAATAGCAGCGCGGCAGGAAAAATATGCATAACCGCAAAATTCTTGCTGTTGCGCAGAAGAAATATTATCAGCACCGCAACAAGGGCTATCGTATACATTGACGTTGTACCCGGAGCAAACTTTATCAGAGGAGACCAAGGCAAAAAGAACATAAGTATCGGGATCGCCATATCCTTTGCGGTTGCCAGTACAACCAGCATTCCAAACAATATAAAAATCAGTGCCAACCCGACGGTATTGCTCAGTATCTGCGCAAAGGCCACACCTGCGGCTATCAGAATACTCAGCCACAAGTAGTGATATTTATTACCAAACTTAATCATAAATCATATACTTCCTTATTTAGCCCCATAGTGGGTAAACACTACGCCAAAAGTCATAAAAATGATCTTCAGATCAAACAAGACCGATCTTTTCTTTATGTATTCAACGTCATAAACGACCTTTTCCTCGGGGCGGAGGTTATATCCGCCGTTTATCTGCGCCCAGCCTGTAAGTCCCGGCTTGACCTTCAGTCTCTCGCTGAAGCCGTGGATGTACTTTTCAAATTCGTTATAGAACACTTCTCTTTCGGGACGGGGACCGACAAGGCTCATATCTCCCTTGAGAATGCACCAGAGCTGAGGAAGCTCGTCAATACGGCTCTTTCTGAGAAAACGTCCGAATCGCGTGATGCGCACATCTTTGTCTCCGCGAGACCACTGCGCACCGTTCTTCTCTGCGTCCACGCACATGGTTCTGAATTTGACTATTTTTATCCTTTTGCCGTTAAGTCCGAGACGGTCCTGTACGAAAAACGCCGGACCTTTGGAGGTGCACCACACCGCCGCGGCGATTATCAACATGGGTACTCCGAGAACAAGCAGACCAAAAAACGAAACCACCATATCTGTCAGTCGCTTAACGAACGAAAAGAAGGGCTTTTTCTCGATCTCGCCGAGATCTTCAACGAAAAACTCTTCCTTTTTATCAAAAGGCATTATAACTTCTTCGTTGCAATTTTTTTCAATTACTTCAATATTATTCATATTTCACCGTTATAATTTTTGCATAATACGCCTATTTTAATTATTATATCACAAATCAAATCAAATTGCAACCCTTTTTTCATATTATGTAATAATAAGAACCCCGACGCGGTCGGGGCTCTTGTTTTACTTAACTTTAGGCTGATAACGAAGCTCATTTACCGAATAGACGGTCACGAAAGCCTTCGGGTCGGTCTTTTTTACGAACTCCATAAGCTTACGGTACTCGTGTTTATCAACTATCGTCACGATCTCGCGGCGGACGGTGCCGTCGTAGGCGCCGATGCTGTCGTAGAGAGTCGCACCGCTGTGAAGCTCATGGAGCAAATAATTCGTGATCGTCTCGATATGATCCTGCGAGAGGATGCAAACGCGGCGCTTGATGTTAAGTCCGAATATGAATTTATCGACTATCATGCCGCTGAAATATGTACCGAGAACGCTGAGCACGACCGTCTTTGTATCATAGCAGAGGATCGTCGTCAGCGCGACCGCAATTCCCGAGACTGAGATCGCGATTCCGAGCTCCATCTTCAGATGCTTGTTCATTATCTTCGCAACGATATCGAGTCCGCCCGATGATGCGTTGACGGAAAACAGTATCGCCATCGCCATACCGCAGACGAGAAGATAGCAGATCATATCGAGCAGAGGATCTTTGGTCAGCGACTGAAAATTCGGAAAGGCAGTCTCGAACACACCGATGACAATCGGGAGCAGTATCGAGGTATATACCGTCTTTGCACCGAACTCGGGGCCGACGAGTATGAATCCAAGGATCAGCAAAAATACATTCAGTATAAGCGAGATCGCCGAAACCGGCAGGGGGATGAAATTCGAGAGCACCATCGCGAGCGCCGATCCGCTTCCGACGGCAACGTGGCTCGGGAGCATAAAGAAATAAATAGCCGCGGCAGCAAGCACCGCTCCGAATGTTATTATGATATATTCCTTGATAATTCTTACTACTTTTCCGCGCATTTTTTGCACCTTTTCTTCCTTATTATATATATACATATATTATAGCACAAAATTTCGAAAAGTCCATACGTTTGATGAAAAAACGCAGAGAAAGATCTCTGCGTTTTTCGATCAATGTCTCTTTTTCACAACCGCGAAAGCCTCGTCTGCGATATCGACAGTCTCGGCGATATCCTCGTCTGTGAGGGCGGCGTTGATGAAGTGGTTATGGTGATTGGTGAAAAAGACTCCTCTCTTGACGCACTCCGCGATCCACTCCTGATGGAGCATCAGCGTGGGGTCGTCGGCAATTCGCAGATAGAAGAGCGACGGCACACCCGTGACGCGCAGATCAAATCCGTGCTTGTTCGCGGTGGCAATAAGACCGTCCTTAAGCTTTGTTCCCTTCTCGATCAGGATCTGCGGCGCGCCGATACGCTTCATCTTGTTGATGCACGCGATTCCCGCGGCAAAGGGCACAGCGGAGAGCCAGTAGCTTCCCGTATACGACATACCCGAAACGGTATTCTTGAGGAAATTCTTTCCGCAGAGAGCCGAGACGTTATAACCGTTCGCCAGAGCCTTGCAGAAGCAGATAAGGTCGGCTTCGAATCCGAAATAGTGGTCCGAGCCCGCGATATCGAGTCTGAAACCCGCGCGGACGTCGTCAACCACGAGCACGGTGCCGTTTTCGGTGCAAAGACGGCGAACTTCCTTCCAGAAGCCTTCGGCGGGAAGGATATTGTCCATAAAATTGCCGTGCATATAGGGCTGCGAGATGACCGCCGCGATCTCGCCCTTGTACTTCTTGAAGACGGCTTCGAGCTCGTCGAGGTCGTTCCAGTTGACGTAGATATTGTGCATAACGTCCTCGGGCAGGACTCCGGCATAGTCGATCTTCTGCGTCCAGGGCGCGACGCCGTGGTAATAGCCCTTGAAGAAGACGATCTTCTTTCTGTGAGTGTAGGCGCGCGCGGTCATAACGGCAAGGGTCGTCACGTCGCCGCCGTTCTTGGCAAAGAAAGCCCAGTCGGCACTCGCAACCGTGTCAACGAGAAGCTCGGCAAAGTCGATCATCTTGGTAGAGGGCAGTGTGGTACAGTCACCGATAGCTCTCTGCTCTGCCGCCGCGGCGTCAACGTCGGGGTCGTTGTAGCCGAGGATGTTGGGACCGTAGGCGCACATATAGTCGATAAATCTGTTGCCGTCGAGATCCCAGAGATACGTTCCCTGCGCCTTCGAGGAAAAGAACGGGAACGCCTCAACGGGAGTATAGCATCCCTCGGCGGGGCCCTGATGTCCGTAGATGCCCGAGGGAATGACCTTCATCGCGCGGGCGAACGCCTCGCGGCTTTTATCGTAATTATTGATATTTCTCATATTTTCACCTCACGCAAGATAGAGTGCAACGCGGTCGAGAATACGGTTTACGTTATCGACCTGCGAGATCATACCGCCGATACGGACCTTGCCCTCACCGACGGCGGCAACAGCGTTTACCTCACCATCAAAAAGCGCGCGGGCAAGCCTGATATCCTCGAAACGCATGTAAGACATGAATTTTTCGGGTGCGGAATGGACGGCACGGAGCACGTGATCCTTCGCCTCGATCCCGAGCGCGAGGCCGTCGCCGATCGCGAGTCTGATAGTTCCGTCAACGATATAGGACGCGCTTGCCATGCCGACCTTATCTACGTTTCCTATCTGCGCGATCGCGGAGGTGATCAGATGGAACATCAGAATTGTGCTTTTCTCGAAGAAAGCCTCATCCTTGAGCGCCTCCTTATCCGCGCGGAGATATGAAGACAGAATATCGGTCAGAGGCATGAACTTCTTGAGAAGGAAGCCGACTTTAAGCAGACCCTTTGAGGGGATCGGAGTGACGGTACCGTCGATCATACCGTTGAATTTTTCGGGGGAATTGAAGGAAAGGATGATATTGCAGGAATCGCATTCCTCCGCGAACCAAGCTCTGCCGTCCGCGAAGCAGAGAGCACCCGAGGGACCGCCCTTGACGCGGAAGCCGAGCGATATCTTTTCGTTTTTAATAAGATCGCGTGCGCGTTCGTCGAGCTCGCAAAGATACGGAATACTTCCGAGCACGGCGTGGAGATTGATATACGCGAGTGTTTTAGCGTCTGTCATTTTTCTACCGCCTTATATTTTATTGAATACAATTATATCATATATCTCGGGGAAATTCAACCGCAAATTATTCAATTATTGTTGAAATTACAAAATAACAAATCCGCCGACTCGGGTTGAGTCGGCGGATTTGAATATTGAATTAATTAGTGTACCAATATGGAACAACAATTTCAAGTTCGGGGATCGGCGTGATCTCTCCGGTTTTGACGTTGATACAGCAGGTGCTGTTACCATATCCGTCCAGATGTGCTCCGGTTTGTGGATTATATTTGCTTACTTTGGCGAAAACATAATCTCCGTATGCTGAGATAATCTCAATGCGAGCCGCAGGAAGTTCAAAAATCACGTGATTATCTTCTCCCATATAGCCGCATTGACATATTTGAGCAGTACCTGAGGCAAGGATCTTTCTTGCCTCGTTGTTTATCTGTTCTGATGATGCGCCGGGATGCTCTTTTCTGTATTTACCGAAGTTAAAGTTTTTCCATTCGTCATATTTTGTTTGATAAGCTGTCAATATACCTTTTTCAGTTACGCACGGGATGCCGATCAGAGAATATTCAAATGACACGTCCTTTATTTCATTGGTCTTCAGATCATGTACCGTGTAACCACCATTGGGATTATAAAATATTGTAAACGTACCTACAGTGTTGCTTACGTTAATAGCAGCTTCTTCTCGCTCATCTGTTCCGTCTTTTTTTATCGAAAGATATCTGCTGTCGCTGTCTCGGAAATAAAATCTTTGATTGGAAACCTTGCCGAGAGACCAATCGGCGTTTATTTCATAAAGCTCCTTTGACACGTTGCTGTCAAAATCATATTCATATAGATAACGTCTTGTCTCCGGTTCAAAATCCGAAAGACTTTGCCCGCTTCCGGGTTTGTATCCCGTATTACTGTAATCCATTATTGAATTTACTTTGTAATATTTTCCGTCATGATAAATACCCGAAGTCCACCTTGAAAGAATTTCCGTACCGAGTTCATCGGCAAAAATATTTCTGATTTCTCCGGTTTTCAAATTGTACATAATTTCGGTATTACGCACCGAATATTCATCATCTGACTTTTGCTGCATATACACCAGCCAATCACCGAATATACCTTTAAACCGATATGTTTCATCTTCTCTGCGTCCAAGTCCAAGAAGCATAGGACATCCCGATTCAAGTGAATGGTTGCAGGTAGGATCAAGGCATGGGCTTGAAACCGTTCCTGTTACGGGATTGTACTTAACTAATCTTTCGATCTCCACTTCTCCATATCTGTCTGTTCTCACACCGTCCGGACTTGTACTGTATCCGATAACTCCTATAGTGGTAAGTTGTTCTATATAAATCAGGCATCCTTCATAAAGCATACCTTTGTATATATCGCCTGTACAATACGGTATTCCGGTAGTATAATATTCTTCTGCCAAATCTATTTCCGGATTTGACGTTGTTTCAGGAGGTTCGAGAGGTATTTCGTATACTGCTTGGCAAGAAGACAAAAGGAGAAGGATTGATGTAAGGAGACTTATTACATTAATTGTTTTTTTCATGAGTTTTGTCCTCTCAAAATATTTTTGATATTCCCCGCGGCAATCGCGATGTCGTCGGGGTCGGTATAGCCGAAGATCGCATACGCGGTCAGTCAGCGCATCGCACCACCACCTCCGCTTACGATTGTCACTCAATCGTAAGTTGAAGTGATTTTGTCCTCGATGACATCCACAGAGCCATCCTTACCGTAGATCTCTACAGTAAACACGGCACGGTAGGTTCCGGTCTTTTCGAGTGGGAATGAGTTAGAGAAGAAACTGCTGGCGCTATAATGTAAGCAATCCATTCATCACTCGTTAACCCAAGATCAACCGTTGACCAGAACACTCCGAGGAATCTTTTTTTGGATTTTCAGAGTAAGCTTCGCGTAGGAAAAATTGCCTGTTTTGGCTTCATATGATACTACTACTTTTTCTGTTCCCGTAGCAGTCGGCGGGTTAATGGTATTGTTGACACAGTTTATTCTCCGTAAAGATCATAATCATCGATCAGGTCAAGATACGGAATGGGAGTTATTTCTCCGGTTTCAAGATTGATCATACTTCTGCCTTCATTAACACGCGGTAGCTCAGCAAATCCGTTGTTCGGGTCGCCGCGGGTGACAAAACCGAAGACAAATTTGTCATTACCGCATATAGATTGTATATGAGCGTTTTCTATTTCAAATATCAGCTCCAAAGATTTACCTTCAAAATCACTCCGCCATATCTGAGCTTTTCCCGAATACCTTACGGCGTCCGTCAATTTCGTATATTCTTCGCTCGCTTCAGCCAATGACATTTCGGGATGTTCTTTTATGTAATCACTGATTCCTCTGACCATAGACGCCCATTCATCAATAGTAGTGAATGTATCATAAATGATTCCGGAATTTGTAAACGTAGGAAACTGATATCCTGTAAAAGGAAGTTTGAAAGTAGTTTTTGTATTGGTTTTTAAATCATACATATCAAAGCCCGATGCTGACAGATCATATGCAAACGTACCAATCTTGTTTTCGGGCGAAAAATCCAAAACATCCTCTTTTGCCATATTATTACCGTCAAAATCGCAGGAAACATACTCTCCTTCGGACGTTTTCAGGAAAATTCGTTTATTGCTTACAGACACTGTAGCATATCCCTCGGGAACCTCAAAAAGCTCAACTGTTTTGTTTTCATCAAAATCATAGCAGCACAAAACACATACTGTTTTCGGTTTGAAGTCTGCCATCGGCTTATCACCGCCGGGAACGTATCCGGTTTCCGAATAATCCATAAACTTCTTTATACTGTATAGCTTATTGCCAACTACAGCTTTTCCAATCCATTCCATCATCGAAGTTTCATTATATTCATTTATAAGGATATCCCGTTTCTCACCGGTTAAAGGATTGTAGGAAAAAGTTTCATATCTGGCTCCGTAAACCTCATCCGGAGCCCCTTTTTCAACCACTAACCAATCTTCAACGACCACGGGAACATAAATTCTTCCGCGTACAGGCGCCAACATATCACAACCCGAGCCGGGTGAATGATTGCAAACGGGATCAAGGCAAAGGCTGGATACAGTACCCGTAGCCGAATTCACCTTTACAAGTCTGCTGGCTACATAATCACTATATGATTTGTTACCGTTGGGGGCGACATTGGATAATACCTTGTAGTCTTGCAATTCCTCATATATCCAATAATCGTAATAGAGGTGACCGTATTGGATATTACCGTAATTATTGGCTCTGCCTTCTGTAAAGTATTCGTCACCCTCCTCAATCACTACCGGAGACGTGATTTCGGGATCATAAGTCGGCACCGGAGGATCAACATAAATTGAAGAGCAGGAAGACATAAGGAGCATAATTGCTAAAAAAAGGCTTATGAGTTTGAACGTTTTTTTCATAAATTTTGTCCTCCTGAAATAATTTTTCAATTATATTATAATACGATTACCTATAATTGTCAATATAAAATTTGGTTTGGCATATAATTTCCGCAAGATGCCTAAAATCGGCAATATGTTTTTGTCGAATATAACGAAAAGCCGCGCAGGATCTTTTCTTTACGCCGGAAAGAGTCTGCGCGGCTTTAAATCTTTAGTTAGTGTACCAATAAGGAACAACGAT
>JAZSMP010000058.1:0-8574 GCA_045535915.1 Eubacteriales bacterium
GGTTCTGATCTGGAAGCCGTCCTCGTCGACATCGGTACAGATTATGATGTTTGACCAGCGGAGCGCGGAAAGATCAAACTCGCTCATGTCGCTGTGTCTCTTTGCGTTGGCGTCAAGCTCGACTCCGCATCCTATAACACGGAGAAGGTCAACGATGATCTCACTCGCGAATATCTGCTTATAGTCGCTCTTCATGCAGTTGAGCGTCTTACCGCGGACGGGGATGATCGCCTGGAATTCAGCTTCGCGCGCAAGCTTACAGGACGTCAGCGCCGAATCACCCTCAACTATATAGAGCTCGCGGACCTCGGGGTCCTTAGAACGGCATCCTACGAACTTCTCAACGCGGTAGGAAACGTCCATCGCTGCCGTCAGCTTCTTTTTGATATCAATACGGCTTCTCTCGGCACTCTCGCGGCTTCGTTTATTGAGAAGGACCTGATTCGCGATTTTCTCTGCTTCGAGAGGCTTTTCAACAAAGTAGGTTGCAAGATTCTCCTTGAGCACCTCTGTCATAGACTCCTGAATAAAGGAGTTAGTGATCGCCTTCTTGGTCTGGTTCTCGTAGGAGGCAACGGTCGAATGGCTCGAGATAACGAGCACCAGGCTATCCGCAATATCGGTAAAGGTAATCTTTGATTTCTGCTCGGTCTTGTTGTACTTGCCCGTGTCGCGCAGGTATTTGTCGATCGCGCTGACAAATGCCGCGCGCACCGCCTTGTCGGGCGAGCCGCCGTGCTCGAGATAGCTCGAGTTGTGGTAGTATTCCTGAATACCCGTTGCCTGAGTGAAGCAGAAAACGTAGTCGGCTTCGAGGGGATATTCCTGTCTGTCGCCACGGTCACGACCTCTGGTCTTCGACTTCCATACCACAGGTTCGGTCAGCGACTTGCCGTCGCAGAGTTCGTTAAGATACTCGCGAAGACCGTCCTCTGCGGAGTAAAAATATTCGAATTCCTCAAACTTACCGTCATCACCCTCAAGCTCGAGAAGAAATCTTACGCCGTAGTTGATAGCCGCCTGACGGTGGAGGACCTCCTTGAAATAATCGTAAGGAATATTGATATCGGTAAATACCTCGAGGTCGGGAAGCCAATGGATCACGGTTCCCGTACGTCTGTCTGAGGGAGAAAGCTCGTATCTTTCAAGATCGGTCACAGGCTCGCCCTTCTCGAATCTGATCGAGCTGACAAACTTGCCGTCAAAGGAATCAACGTTCATAAAGGAGGACGCATACTGCGTTGCGCAGGCGCCGAGACCGTTCGTTCCGAGAGAGGATTTGTAGACAGCCTCGTCGGTGTTGTTGTCCATCTTACCGCCTGCAAAGAGCTCGCAGAAGACAAGCTCCCAGTTATATCTTCCCTCTTTTTCATTGAAGCCGAGCGGGACTCCTCGTCCGAAATCCTCAACCTTCATCGAATGATCGCGGTAAGCCGAAACTCTGATCTCGCGTCCGTAGCCTGCATTTGCCTCGTCGATAGCGTTGGCAAGGATCTCGAAGAAGCAATGCTTACAGCCCTCAATATTGTCCGAGCCGAAGATAACGCTCGGGCGTTTTCTTACTCTGTCCGCGCCTTTGAGAAGGGTTATACTGTCGTTATTGTAAGCCGCGGGATCATCGCGTCCGAGATCAGCCGGGACGGTCTTCGCCGCCGCTTTGGCTTTCTTTGCAGGCTCGGAAGCCGCAGGCTTTTTTGTTTTCGTTTCTGTTTTTTTAACTGCCATATCGGTGTCCTTTAAATTAATTACAATTATACATATATTATTATACTACATTTTCTGCGATTTTGCAATACCTGTTTTAATCTTTTTTATTCGACAGTTTTCTAACATTATTTATTAGATTTTTGTTTAAGTTAGACGATTGTATAATGGGTTGATTATATTTTTGTCGTAATTTATTTCATTGTCACAAAAGGTAAATTAAATTGACGTAAAAAACCATTATGATCAGGTTCTCTCTCGAACTCAGAGAAGAGCTCGGGCTCACCGCACATACCGGATCTGACGATCCCTTCTTCACCGAGATCTCAAACTACGTTGTAAAAGCACAACGAAAAGACATCCAAACCGAGAACTGGTTGGATGCTTTTTGAGTGCGGAGTTACGGCAGCTTTCCGTCGCTTTTCTCGAAAAGTATTGCTAATGATAATTCAATTCGTCAGTAATAAAGAATTATTTTGTTATAACTTAAAACACAAAAACCTCGGATATTTTGAAACATAAAAATTGCTTCAAAATATCCGAGGTTTAATTTATTAAGTTATATTACTAAGCGTTATGATTAAGCACAGTACATAATTATTGCAACAACTCGCAACTTTCTGTCCACTGTCGCAAAGCGACTTAATTCTCGCGTCTCTTAGCAACTGCAGCTACCCCGATGAGGGATACAGCCGCGATAACTGCGAAGATCACGAAGGAGTCGCCGGTGGGTTCGGACTGGCTAGGCTCGGTGGTGTCGGGAGCCGGCTCGGTAGTCTCGGGAGCGGGTTCTGTGGTCTCGGGAACTTCGGGAGCGGGAACGCCCTTGGAAGGATCGAAGCCTGCGATGGTTGCAGTGGATTCCTTAATGAGAGCCTCGATAGCCTGAACAGCGGCAGTGATGGTTCCTGCGTCAGCGTTAGCGGTGGAGGATTCAAGAGCTGTTGCCTTGTTAGCAAGCGAGAAGCAAGAGGACTTCAGCTCTCCGACTGCTATACACTTGTCGAATACATACGAAAAGCTTGCAGCATATACAGAACCTACGATACCGCCCGCGCGGACTTCCTTACCGCCGATACTGGATATCTCAGCATTGTTTATACAGCCGATGAATTCGAACTCGCTGTAGCCGTTCTGAGTGTAACCTGCAATACCGCCGGAGTGCGGGAAATTTGCTGTATTGGTGGTTTCGGAGTAGATAGCTCCGGTGTTGATGCAGTTGATAAACTTAACTCTGGCATCCTTGCCCGGCCAGGTAGTATTGTTTACGTAGAAGTCAGCGCCGATACCAGCGACCCAGACATTCTGGCGTCCCTTACCGGTGATGGCACCGTTGTTGATGCAGTTCTCGAAGATAGTGTATGTTGCATTTGCTTCGTCGCCTGCAACACCGCCGCGGGTTACTACAGATGCAATACCTGCCGATCTGCCCGCCTTGGCGTCTACGGTAACTTCAGCGTATACATCACCGTTGTTTACGCAGTTAAGGAAATGTGTACGGTTGGTCTGACCTACAAAGCCGGCTGCTCTGGTCTGGTTGGAGGCTGTAACGCTTACTTTTCCGTTCGATACGCAATTTTCAACCTTACCGTAGAACACGTAGCCTGTAAGACCGCCGACTCTGGGCTCACCCGAGCAATTGGTAAGAGTTACGGTTACGTTGGACGTGCAGTTAGCAAGAACTACGTTTGCCTTGAATGCTGTGGTATCCTTACCTACGGAGCCTGCAAGACCGCCGATACCGAGGTTGGATGCCGATACGCCGTCGAGGGTGATGGCACCTTCAACGGTGAGGTTTGCGATACCTGCCTCAACCGCTCCGGACATTACGTATCCGAAAAGTCCCGTGTGGTTGGTGGGAGTCTTTGTGATCGAAAGACCGGTTACCTTGTGACCGAGACCGCTGTATACGCCCGAGAAGGGAGCGTCAACTTCGGCACCGTTTACCTTCTGGAATCCGATAGGAGTCCATTCCTTGCCGCCGAGGTCGATATCGGCAGTCTGAACGATGTACTTACCCTCGTAGGTGTTACCTTCGTTAACCGACTTTGCAAGGAAAGCAAGGTCTTCTGCAGTTTCTACGATATAGGGGGAATCTTGTGTGCCCTCTCCCGCGAGAGAAGCGGATGTGGCAGTGCCGTCCCATGCCGCGCCGATATTGAAAGCGCAGAGAGAAAGGATCATTGCCGCAAAGAGAATTACGGATAATACTTTTTTCATAATGCGTTCCTTTCTTACATTATTTTGTTAGTTTAATTTTACTATATTTTCGCGCATTTGTCAATGCTTTTTTGATAAATTGTATATTTTTTTAATCAGAATTTTTACCGAAATCCGCAAGCTCTTGCATTTGATATGTAAATATGATATTATATTGTTATAATATATCGAAAAAATAAAAGCAGAAAAGGAGGGATTAGAAATGTTATTTACGTCACCTGTTTTTCTGCTGCTTTTTTTACCCGTAATGCTCGGCATTTATACCCTGACACCGCCGAAATTCCGACAGGGCGCAATATGCATAATCAGCATCGTATTCTATTCGCTGGCGCACATCGGAAGCCCCGCTTCGATACTCTTTCTGCTTCTCTGCGCAATATTCACCTACTGCGCGACCTTCGCGGCATCGAGTGTACGCAAAACATCGGTCATGATCTTTGTCACCGTCGTGCTCATCGGCGTACTTGCCGTACTGCGATACCTCGGCGTGTGGGCTGACGAAGACGCCGCAAGACGCTTTCTCCCCATCGGAGCTTCCTTCTATCTGTTGGCTTCATTCTCATGTATCACCGACGTCCGCCGCGGAGACGCACCGATGCCGCGAAGCTTCATCGACGTTCTTACCTATATAACCTATTTTCCTGTAATGATCGCGGGTCCCGTGATCAAATACAAGGATTTTGAGAGAATCTCAAAACCCGAAAACATGCAGTTTTCCGCGGTGGGAGTCGGTTCGGGAGTCATCCTCTTTGCGCGCGGTTTTATCAAACGCGTTGCCATCGCCGCAATATTCGACGATTATTACGGCTCGATCGTAGACCGTCTCCTGAACTACAATGACGAACCGCTCGGACTTGACGTCGGAATTATGCTTTCCGTCATGCTTCTCGTTTCTGTATATTTTGCATTTTCGGGTTACTCCGATATGGGACGCGGAATATCGGCTATGCTCGGCATCCCTCTTGCGCCCGATTTCGGATCCTGCATACTCTGCTACACGCCCCTCGTCTATGCCCGCAACTTCTTCTCAAGCCTTTCCGATTGGATCGGCGACTATATCGGCTCACCGCTCGGTGAGCTTGTCGGTATAGAAAAAAGAACCGGCATCAGAAAAAGATTGCTCACCGCCGCCGTATCTGCCGTATGTTCGATTGCACTGCTTACATGGTTCAAGATCGGCCTGAGGGTGCTTCCCGCGATCGCTGTACTCCTCTTGCCCGCAATAGTCAACGGACTCTTTGACTCGGATGAATTCATAAAGAATCACAAGTGGGCGATCCCGATTTCATGGTGCGGCACTCTGATTTTCACTACTCTTTTCTGGATGCTGATCAGAACACGCGACCTGAAGAGTCTTGAGATGCTGTTCGGAAACCTGAAATTCTCCGCGCCAATGCAGTCATATCTGGTCAGCCAGACCTTCTTCAACCTCGAATTCCCGCTTGTACTCTCGCTGATCTTCCTCGTTCAGCTCCCGATGCTTTGCTCTGTGCTCTTCAAAAGATATCAATCGCCCTTTGTAAAGCTACCCGCAGTCAGATGGACGTGGTCACTCATCATACTGACCGTATTTGTCGTCTGCATCTATTATTACCTGCCACAATACCCCGCTCTTGCCGCGGAGCCCTTCCGCGATATCATATTCTGATGAAAGGAAAACACGAATGAACGATCCCGTTTTTGCAACCGAAGAAAACGTCTGCCGGCAGTCGACGCTTAACGTCACCGATGAAGCACATATCGAGAATATCATACCCGGCGGAAAGCATGCACGCGCGTTCGGGATCATAACAATCGTACTCTTTGTCGGAATACTGCTCTCCTTCCTTGTCAATTTCGGCGTTGCGGCATACCTCGGCACAGAGGAGCTCGTCGATTCCTATTTTGACGGCGAGGAGCATCCTAACATCTTCCTTTCGGATTTTTCAAATACCTTCTACCTCTCAAAGCAGGTACAAAGCAACATCATCAAGATCGACTACGACCTTTTAGGGCGTCTGCCGACCTCCGACGTGATCCTCGGCGAAGACGAATTTCTCTTCCCCGCTTATGACAGCAAAAGCGTATACAGCTACGTTGCCGACTATCTCGGCGAATACCATCCCAATGAAACCGAGCTTGATCTGTATTATAACGGAATAAACGAGCTGACAAAGGAATACAAAAAATACGGTACCGAGATCTTCTTTATCGTGATCCCGAACTCGCAGACAGTGTATTCCGAGAAAATGCCCGATTATATGGGCGAGATCAGCAATGATACTCGTCTTAAATCTACCACGAGATACCTCAAAAAGTGCGGAATAACAAATTATCTCGATCTTACCGATGCGCTCATTGCCGCAAAGGAACACGGCGAGCTTTATAACAATACCGAAGACTCGCTGAACAGCCGCGGCGCGTACTACGCATATCTCGCCGCACTCGATCTTCTTCCCGAAGACATAAGAACCGGAATTCCCGCAATCGAGCTTAACGACAGCGACCTTGTAAAGCACACAACAGCAGGCAAGGAGCTTGCGCGCCTTGCTTCTCTCGAAGACAAGATCAAGAACCGCACCGTATCGCTCTCAAGCGACTTTGTTCAGAAGTATCAGATACTTCTGAGATACGACGATTATGAGATGGCTACGGTAAAGATGCTGTATAAAAATGAGCTCCCTTCATATCCCAAAGTACTCCTTCAGTTTTCGAGCGATTGGGACAGAATAATCATGACTGATTATTTTTCAAACACCTTCGCCACAACGATATACAGCCTCTCTCCCGCACCTACCAAAGAAGTGCTGAATAAAGACCCCGCATACTTTTTCTGCTTTATTCACGAAAAAGATCTTGCTATGCTCGGCAACGGAAGCCTGATGCCGCGCAATTAAGTGCAAAGGGCAAAGTTAATGAAATTTTTCGCTGACGTGAAAAATTTTACATCAATTATGTGCCCTAATTAAATAATGTACTGAGTATAAATATAACAAGTTAATAAAAAATCTCGGATATTGAACTTCATCATATCCGAGATTTTTATAATAATTGAAAATTTACGAGCAAAGCGAGGAAATTATCCTCAACTCTGCCTGCTGCACTTTTTTCTCCTCCCTATTGACATTTCCCGAACATTGTAGTATAATTATAGAACAAACGTTCTATCAAGGAGGCAGAATGAAAAAAGATCTATCCGCTGAACGTGCGGCGGGGGCGTTCAGGACTTATGCGCAACTCGGGCTATGCCGCGAGGAATCGGCACTCGGGGTAATATGTCGTATACGCGGCATCTGCGGCGAGAGCACCGCGCTTGATATGATTGCGGTATTCGATACTCTGCGTCTGCTCGAAATTGCGGGCGAGACGCTTGCTCTGCGGGCGGTTAAAGAAATATATTTATATCCGCGGTCTTATAAGAAAAACGAATTCACTCTCCGTGTTCGCCGTCTGGCAGACGAGCTTCACTGCGACGATAGAAGCGTCTACCGATATCTCAAAAAAGCGCGCGACCTATGGCAGGCTTTACGGCAAAAAGAAAAAAAGCAGACCGCGGGTGACCGCAGTCTGCTGAATTCCATGATCGGGAAGATCACTTGATCTTCTCGGTCATTTTTTCTATATCGCTGTCATCGCCAACGACAGAAACGATCTCGCCCGCGTTGAACTCTCTTGTCGGCGAGGGAGAAACGTCGATCCTTCCGTCGGTGAATCTTACGGCAATAATATTCACACCGTAAGCCTTACGCAGATTAAGAGTGATAAGATCCTTGCCGACCCAATCCTCGGGGACAGCCATCTCCACGACCTTATATCCTTTAAACTGGACGAAATCCGTGATCGAGGAATGCGAAAGTCTGAAAGCGAGACGTTGACCCATGTCGTGCTCGGGATATGTGATCTCGTCAGCTCCGATATGCTCAAGCACCTTTTTGTGTCCGTCGTGGACCGCACGGGCAATAACGTGCTTTACTCCAAGCTCCTTGAGCTGGATCGTAACAAGAATAATATCGCTGATATTCACGGTCATGCAAACGACGGCGCAGTCGTAATCCGCAACACCCGAAGCTTTTAGAAGGTTTATATTCGTTGCATCGCCGATAACGGCGTTGGTAACGCTGTCGGCGATCATTGTAACCTTTTCCGTGTCGGTATCAATGATCATGACCTGCTTTCCCGCGGAGACGAGCGCGTGGGCAAGCGAGGTACCGAATTTTCCGAGTCCAATAATACAAAAGCTGTTCATTTTTCACCTATCCTATCAAAATATTCGCATCGGGGTAGGTTATCGCAGAGCTCTTCTGCGCTCCCCTTCCCATGAGCGAGCAGGTAACGGTCAGAATTCCGACACGTCCGAAATACATCATAAACATCAAAACTATCTGTGCGGCGACGGGCAGACTTGGTGTCAGTCCCGCGGTGAGTCCCACAGTCGCTCCCGCAGAAACGACCTCATAAAGTATATCAATACCCGATATGCCCATATTTCCGCAAACCGAGGTACAGATAAGAGCAGCTATGACCGTGAGGATCAGCTGAATCACAACAAGCGATATCGCACGCATAACCACATCAAAGGGAATACGTCGGCGCATGAAGTTTATATTGTCTCGTCCGACTGCCACCGTATATGCCGCGAGCATTATGATACCTATCGTCGCGATCTTCACG
>JAZSMP010000210.1:0-2881 GCA_045535915.1 Eubacteriales bacterium
GGAAAAATCACAGTGCCCGGCAAGGTATCTGCAAAATGCTTTTTTGAACGAGTATATGTGTAGAGTGCCATGGCAAAAAGATCATAAATTACTCAAGTAATTATATCACACTTTTTCAAAAAATTCAACTACTTTACAAAAAATTCCTGTGGTGCAGAATTTCATTTCGAAGTTCTGCACCTTTTTTATTTGGAGGAAAAGCAATGTCAGAATACCAATTAGAAATAAAGCAAATTGTGGACTATCCGCGTTGCCGAATTTATAGGCAGTTCGTTCAGTCCCTAATAGCAGATTGTTTCCTTGAGTATGAAGCGGTAGAAGCTTTTGATTCGGAGCAAATTGAATAATATCAAATTGCTTAAGCAAACAACCTCAAATCACTAAAACAAAATACCTCAAATTACTAAAACGATGTTTGTGAATGGTTTTATTGTGGTATTAAAAGTTTATAGTTAAATCACAGATAAAATACTATATATTGTGAAAATAGAATTGACAAAATCAATATATAGTGGTATAATACTACTGTAATTGATTTTTTGTGCTTGTCCGATAGGACTTTTCGTGAGAAAACAGCTCACATTGCACACGTTGTTAAGTTTGTATTCAAAGTGCCGAGTATTACGGTTTTTGCCCTTATGGGATAAAACTGTTTTGTCGGCACTTTTTTATATAGATATTTTAGCCGACAGGCAGAAAGGAGTAGTATGGCGCAAATCAGTGTAGATGGTCAGGTTATTTCAGAAATTGAACTCAAGACCTCTGCAAAAAACAACCCCTATGTTCGTTTCGAAATTGTTGAGTACATCGGCAAAGGAGAAAAGCAGCGAGCACAGTATTTTCACGTATGCGCTTTTGCTGAGCATGCACTTGGCATAGTCAATGCAGACATCTATGAGGAAGGTATGGTAGAGCGTGTAAAGGCTTCTGACGAAGCAGCCAATGCCTACTACGATGAACAAGATGCCGAGAAGTTCAAAGAGAAGGTTGAAGAAAATCAATAAATTTAGGGTGTCGCTCCGCGCGGTCCCCTTTTGTTCATCTAAAAAATAAGGAGCACAGATCCGATAGCTACGGATATTGAAAAGCAAGAAACCGCTAAACAGACCGTTCCTACACCGAGTTGGCTCAAAGGTAGAAAGAAGAAAGATGATCGCGACGGGCGGTGAGTTGCGAATATTTCGCCGTTAACGAGGGCAAAATATAAAATAAACAAAATTACCCTCGTTAACTTGACATTATCTAAAAAATGTGTTATAATGCTAAAGAATAAAGTAAGGAGCGATGACGATGAACAAAAAGATTTATACACGTCAATATTATATTGATAAAATTCGCGGCTTCTACAACAGCGATCTCATTAAGGTTATTAGCGGCATACGCCGTTGCGGCAAATCCTGCTTTCTGCTTTCCGTTATGGAAGATTTGAAGGCGCAAGGCGTTAAAGAGAAAGATATTCTATATCTAAATCTTGACAAGCGCGGCTATCGTAAGATCAAAACGCCTGATGCCCTTGAAGAAGCAATCGAAGCACTCATTACCGATGGCGATTTCAAATATCTTTTCATCGACGAGATTCAGAATGTTGACGGCTTTGAGGAGGTTATCAACGGATTCCGTGAGGATGGTAATTTTTCCATCTTTATTACAGGCTCGAACTCCTATCTTCTCAGCGGTGAGCTTGCTACCAAGCTGACGGGACGTTATATTGAGATCGAGATGTTCACCTTAAACTTCCGCGAGTATCTTGAAATGAAAGTCTTTTTTGGTAAGGAAATTAAAGAAAACAAGGTCGAGGAATTTAACGAATATATCCGTTTTGGTGGATTTCCGAAGGTTCTTGAATTTGATGATCCGAATGACAAAGATACCTACATTGCGGAGGTTATTTCCCAAATTCTCGAAAAAGACGTTGTAAAGCACAAGAAGATCCGCAATCGCTCGGTGTTTGATAAGGTAATGACTTACGTTATCAATAATTTCGGAGCAACGATGAGTCTGTCGAGTATCGCTGAATATTTTGACAAACAGGAGCATATCAGCATCCGAACCGAAACCCTCAACAATTATTTGCAGATACTTGAAAACGCTAAGATCATATACAAATGCTCGCGCTTTGACGTTAAATCTAAAAAGTCTTTACGCGGTGAGCAAAAATTCTATCTCGCCGACCTCGGTATCTATTTCTCTCGCAATGTGGATGCCCGTATTAACTACGGTCCCGTGCTTGAAAATATCGTATATACCTATCTGTCGGCAAAGAACTACAAGATCAGCGTTGGACGCATCGGTAAGCTGGAGTGCGATTTTATTACCCGCGTCAGCGAAGAGTACAGATATATTCAAGTGGCGATGACGATCATGAGTCCCGAAACAGAGGAACGCGAATACAAGCCGTTTACAATGATACGGGATAACTACCCCAAATATCTGCTTACGATCGATACTCTGCTCCAAAAGCGGGACGGGGTAATTCATAAAAACATTGTCGAATTTATCTCGGCAGATGAAAATCTGTAAAATAAAAGTCATTAAGGGTATGTTCCCTTGTTCACGACAGAAAGAAGGTACTTACTGTGCTAAATATAGCCATCTGCGATGACGAAAAACTGTGGCTTGAAAATACTGCGGAGCTACTGAACGAATATTATCGCAAGCACGATGATATTGCCGCAAAAATCCATACCTTTCAATCCGCCCATGATCTTGTAGAGTGTGTTGATGAGAGTGCCGGATTTGATTTATATATTCTGGATGTAATGATGCCGGAGATGACCGGTATTCAAGTGGGTGAAAAACTTCGAGCAGCGGAAAAACGCGGTCTTATTGTTTATCTCACCACCTCGAAGGATTTTGCTCTTGACGCTTATTCGGTGCAGCC
>JAZSMP010000376.1:0-3503 GCA_045535915.1 Eubacteriales bacterium
GACTGCAATGACCTCTTCAAGCTCCTTCGAGTTGAGAACGACCGGCTTTTCGGTGATAACGTGCTTGCCCGCACGGAGAGCCTTGATCGCGATCTCGGCATGGACCTCGTTCGGGGTCGCAATGGTAACAAATTTTATTTCATCATCGGCAAGCAGCTCCTCGAGAGAGGAATACGCGCGGATGCCGTTCGTCTTCGCGAGCTCGACCTTTACGGGATTGATGTCGTAGATACCGCAAAGGTACGCGACGTCGCTCTCAAGGATATATCTGGTGTGCCAGCCGCCCATTCCGCCGTAGCCGATAACGGCACAGCCTGTCTTCTGTTGCATTTTAACTTCGCTCATAGTCTTGCCTCACATTTTCATGGATTTTGGTATAACATACCTATTCATATAACATTATAGGACAAAAAACGCATTTTAGCAAGTCAATTATGGGTATCTATCGGACAAAAATTGCTATACAAAAAACCAAGCTCATCGAGCTTGGTTTTTTAATGAAAAATTATTCTTCTCTTCTCTTGCGAATAAGAGAGATTACGGACGTCGCAACAGCCATACCGCCGAGACAGATGGCGATCGCATCAAACGCATTGTCTCCCGTTGCGGGGGAAGGCACGAATTCATCGGGATTTGTCAGCAGATCGATAATCTGCGAATCCTCAAGCATCCAGAGCGAATAATAATGCGAAAATTTACACTCCACAGCTTTCGCAACCCTTTTATCTCCCTCAATAAATTCAAAATAAACAAGCGCGGTGGCTTCTTTATCGGTAGATTCAACTATCTTGATTCTCGTATCATCCGGATCGTAAACAAACCGAAGAGGCTTCTCACCGTTTACGGTAACAATGTATTCGTCACCGACTTTTTCAGCACCAATCTTTTCGACCGTAGCCTTGCATCCGGCAACCAATCTGTCAACCGCGGAATCTTCGCAAAATTCCCAAATATAATATTTATCAATATCTTTTTTCAATTCGGCAATAACGGGGAGCATAATCTCTCTTACGTCGGGGATCAGAATCCCATCACCCGAGGGATTTCCCTTGTTGGGATTTTTCGCGCGGTAATCTTCAAGATACACCTTTTCGGTTGCCATAATCAAGCTGTATTCGGATTCCGCGATTCTCCAGCCTTTGGGCGTATTTTCAAATCGGCATTCAATAAGATCAAAACCATCAATCCTGGGACCGTCAATATATTTGTAATATACTAAAACGTTCGCGCTGGCAGTATTTTGGTCTCCCGATACTATCTCAAATTCAACGTTATCGGCATCGGGATAAAGATATGCTCCGTGATATGAGAACCACACGGTATCGGCATATAAAGTACCGTCTTCGTTTCTGTAAAACAGGGGATACTGCTCATCCCACATTTCCTCACTCGGATGAATTACGCCGGTCAGCTTATAAGCATAAGCCATCGGAGCAGCCTCTGTAGTATATATCGTTTCAACGTATTCGCACATTTTCTCATACGAGCCACCGGGAAGATTTTCTTCTATGACCTTATAATACTTCTCGGGATATTTCCCGCCGTAGTCGACTTCTATCCTATATTCATATTTACCCGAATTTTCGTGAATATGAGCAAACCCGCCTCTTACATTCCAACAGAATTCTTCCGCCTTTACTATCAGCTCCTTTGCTTCGCTCTCGCTGATAGTTTCCGACTTAGCCGCAACCGTCGGCACTGTTGCCGAAAAGGCGGCAAGACAGAAGGTGAGCGTAAGGATAATTGATAAAACTTTTTTCATATGTTTACCGTCCTTTCTTTGTGGTAAATTTGATTAAAATTCTCTTTTTCTGTATACGAGGCAGAGGACTGACATTACAATAGCCATTCCGCCGAGGCAGAGGGCGATAGTGTCGAATGCGCTGTCACCGGTTGCGGGTGCTTCGCAAACAGTATAGCTATAATCACTGTAAGAGCATAACATATCGGCAAAATCGGACTCAGCGATACGCCAACCGTCCGCGGTCTTTTCGAAAATACATTCGACTACTATATCAATATTTTTGGGTTCAGTCGCTTTTTGACAGTAGACCAATGCTTTTGCGCGGTTTTCCGTTACCTCGGTAAGTACCACCTTACCGTTTTCGGGAACGTAATAAAAGCCCAAATGAACTTGAGTGGCGTGAGCATTAATGTATCTTTCACCATCTTTAACTATAAATAGATCTATATTGTTATCATAATAATAATCTGTGCAGAATCTTTCGGCAACAGATTGTGTAAAGATGCTTCGGGAATTCTCAAGGAATCCTTCATAGGAACCACCCGGAAGGAACTGTTCCATCAAGGTTACATAAAGCTCATCGAATTTTTGTCCCTCTATCGGAACATACAGCTCTTTCCAATCAATTTTATATCCAAGTTCAACAGGAGCACCTTGAACATAGACCATGTGATTCCTATAATAATTATTTGAGAGCAACTCCCTTGAAGCAACCGCAGCATCGATCAGGGCTTTTGCATCCGATTGAGTGAAATCTCCACTTTTTACAGAAACCAACAGATCAATAATAGGTGAGTCTGCAAGATACCAGCCGTTGCCATATGCTTTTTCAAACTTGCACTCAATAGGTGCGGTAACTGTCTGTTCACCGTCCTTCATCTCAATATAAACTATCGCGGTGGCTTCTTGATCCGTTGATTCGATTATTTCGATCACAAGATTGTCCGGGTCAAAGATGAAAGGAAATTCATATACGTGGTTTGGGATCGCAACAAAATCCAAGTATCCCTGTTCGATAAACATATCGACTGCTTCGTCTCCGCGAACCTTTCCCCAAAGTCTTTCGGACACCTGATCGGTGCAATAATCAATGAGTGAATATTGAGAAAATCCATACCTTAAGTCTGACAATCTCACATACTGAATCTCGCGAACACTTCCGTCAGGGTAAGAAACCTCTTTGACGATCGTGTCATATTTATCACCTGTGCTTGTATCCGACATCTCATTTTTTACCTGCGCAAGGTAATTGTATACATACGTATATTCACCGACAACGCCAAGGATCACTTCTCTTGCATCAGGCAGCAGAAGCTTGCCGCCCGAAGGATTCGGTGCATCTGGATTCTTCTCGCGGTAATCTTCAAGATACAGCGCTTCGGTTGCCAATGCCAAGCTGTATTCAGAATCGGCGATTCTCCAACCGTCGGCAGTATTTTCAAATCGACACTCAACAATATCATAATTATATGCGCGAGGACCATCTGCGTAAAAGAATTTTACATGTACGTTGGCTTTTGCCGTTTTTGAATCTCCCGATACTATATCAATTTCAACGTTTTCCGCATCGGGAAACAAATTCACACCGCGATAACTGAGGTGGCTTGTGTCAGCATATAAAACACCTTCTTCATCTCTGTAAAAGAAGGATTGCAATTCATCCCACATTCCGTCACCCGGAATCGCTCTGTACGTCCACTTGTAAGCATAAGCCTTCGGAGCAATCTCTTTGGTATAGATAGACTCGACGTATTCGCAC
>JAZSMP010000377.1:0-8301 GCA_045535915.1 Eubacteriales bacterium
GCATATTCTTTTGCCGTTGTCGGAGACACTCAGCACGTTACGCAAAATAATCCGCAAAATCTGTCAAAGATCTATCAGTGGCTTCTTGATAACCGCGAGAGCAAAAAAATACAGCACGTATTGGGACTTGGAGATATTACCAACGCCAATGAAACTGCACAATGGGAAACCGCCCAAGCGGCTATCTCTCTTCTTAACGGCAAGCTCCCGTATATCCTTATCAGAGGAAACCACGATAACAGTGCCAATATGAATAAATATCTCGGCACGCCTGCTTACTACGAGCAGCTTGCATCCACGGGTGAGAGCGGTGTGTTTGAAGAGGGCAAGTTTGATAATTCGTATACTACACTTACCGTCGGCGCACACAAATATCTTATTATAGGACTCGACTTCGGCGCAAAGGATAACGTTCTTCAGTGGGCAAACAGTATTGTCGGTAAATATCCTGATCACAAGGTCATAGTTCTGACGCACGGATACCTTGTCAATACAGGCGAGAGACTTAACACCGGTGTTGCGGCTTGTCCCTCGTCATATGATTCGACGCTGAATGATGCTAACGATATGTGGAAAAGATTCATTTCTCTGCACGAGAATATCTTCCTTGTTCTTTCCGGACATAAGGCGGCTGATGATATCGTCTCTGTTCAGCACGTCGGTGTGAACGGTAACATCGTGACAGAGTTCCTCATCAATCCTCAGACACTTGATTTGAAATATAAAAGTATGGGCGGTCTCGGACTGGTCGCAATGTTCTACGTATCCGAGGATGGAAGCAAGATCTCCGTTCAGTACTACTCAACCATACACGACAAATTCTACGGAAGCAAGAGCCAATTTACCTTTGAATGCACCGTGGATAAGTCGGGTATCGACCGGAACGTTGAAAAGGTCGAGAAGGATCACGCGGATTCCTCAAAGTATACTAAGGAATCCTACGATGCACTCACAGCCGTGCTTAAGGATGCTGATTCCATCCGCAACAAGGTCGTAACTCAGACGGAGGTTGATGCATACGTTGCAAAACTGGAAGCGGCAATAAACGGACTTGTTCTTATATCTGACGGCGAGACAACTCCCGAAACACAGCCCGTTCCCGATGAAAATGAGACCGAACCTCTCGCAACAGAGTCGCCCAACACAGAGGGCGGATGCGGCACTATGATCGCAGGCGCAGCCATCGTTGTTGCTCTCCTTGGCGCAGCTGTCGTCTTCAAGAAGAAAGACTGATTTTCAGAATTCCAAAACTGAATCGCTATTATGCTTTGTAATTTAGAAAGCCACGGCAATTGCCGTGGCTTTCAGGCTGCTGACAAACCCTCAATAAAAAATAGCATATAGCAAAATGCACAAAAAGCAGAAAGCTATGTTCGCACTTGTGAAGCAGGGGTGAAGGGGGCGGCAGCCTCCCTCAGAATGACACCGTTTCTGCAAGTCGTGTTTGCAGCCTTTTTTTAAAAATTTTTTTCATTTTTTTGAAACCTTGGCCGATTTTTCCTGTCTTAATGTATGAAAGCATTTTAAGAAAGGAAGATCACGATGAAAAAATTGGTTTTATTGATTATGTCTCTTATCGTGCTGTTTTGCTCAGTATCCTGCAAGGATAACGGAACACTTATTGGAGATGGCGGAGAGTTGCCGTCTGATGAATACGTTGACAATTATCTCTATACGATGATCGGCAGCACTCTTTACCGCATCAGCCCCTATTCCGCGAGCGTCGTTCCCGTCTGTCCCGATCCGTTATGTTTTCATAATGATTCGGGATGTCCGTTTTTTAATGTTGATGAAACGAGCATTGAGACGGTTGGGAAATACATTTATTATCTGAAGGACGGCAACGGATGGGGCGAATATGCGCAAAGACTCTGCCGCTTTGACAGAGAAAGCGGAAAATTCGAAGTTGTTTACGAGCCTGAGGAGGGAAGTCTTCTGAATCTGTCGCTGAACACGGATGAACTTTATTTCAATCTTGCGTACATTGACAAAAATTTGCAAAACACGTTCGATATCTGCAGACTTGATCTTTCGGATGGAAGCGTCGAAATCCTTACCGATGAGCCTACGAAGGAGTCGCATAGGTTTGTGTGCGAAAAGGACGGCAGACTTTATTGGACGTCGCATAACGATTCTGTATATTATTCAACCGACAGAGATTACAAAAACCGCACAGACGGCGACCGTACCGATAAGATCGAAAAGGTCAGCGGTGATTATTATTACAGATTGGAACCGGTGTATAATACCGCATACACACGCTGCTTTAAGCTTACGGCAGTAAATGCGGTCAGAGGCGAGGAGATCGTTATCTCCGAGGAGCTTGCGGGAGTGCCGGTCATTTACGGCGGTAAGATCGTTTATGCGAAGAACGGCGAATCCAAATATCTCGGACTCACTTTTTATGATGATTCCGACGAACCGAAAGCGTATTACGACCAAAGCGGAGGAAAGTATTACATCTGCGATCCCGATGGCTCGAATGAGCGTTTGCTCTGTGATCTCGATGGTATGGGATGTGAAATTATGTGGCATTCAATAATGCTGATACGGGACGGTGTGGGAGATTGGATAGCGGTTGAAGCCTATCATTACACAGAACCCGATGAAAACGGTATCATTGAGCGCGATGACAACGTATATTTACTTATCAACATCGTAAGCGGAGAGGTAAAGGTGGCTGAGGTTGAAAAACGTAATTGAGATCAAAAATATATCGAAAAAGTACGGCAAGGTCGAGGCTCTGCGCGAAGTTTCGCTGACACTCGGACACGGAATATACGCCCTTCTCGGACCTAACGGAAGCGGTAAGACAACATTGATGAACATCCTTGCGGGGCTTTTGGCGCAGAGCGGAGGCGAAATCCTTTATAACGGAAAGAATATCCGCGAGTGCGGTATTGACTACCGCTCTCGGGTAGGATTTATGCCGCAGTATCCCGCGATGTATCCTAATTTCGCAGTCAAGGAATTCCTTCTGTACGTTGCCGAGCTTAAAAAACTTCCGCCTGAACGAGAGGGAGATATTGATTATCTGCTTTCGAGAGTCGAGCTTTACGATGTTTACGACAGAAGAATATCTGCACTCTCGGGCGGAATGAAGCAGAGACTGTCACTTTGTACGGCAGTTCTCGGTGATCCCGAGATATTGATACTCGATGAGCCGACCGCGGGACTTGACCCCAAGCAGCGTGTGGCATTGCGGCAATTCATCTCCGAAATTGCCGCAAACAAGACTGTCATATGGGCGACGCATATCGTTTCGGATGTCGAAAGCATAGCCGACGAGGTGATCTTTATGAAAAAAGGCGAAGCCTCGATTCTTAAGCGCGGCGCGAACACGCTCGAGGAAGAATATCTTTGCTTTTTCGGTGATGTCGTATGAAGCTAGTCAGATTTGAATTTAAAAAACTCTTTCGTTCTGCTGGATTCAGATATCTCTGCGCCGCGCTTTTGGTGTTGGCATTTCTGTCCGCTATGCTCGCCTCGCCGTACTTGCCAGGGGACGAAGACTATATCGCAAAATACGAGGATAATATTTCTTATGTCATCCGTGTTGCGGAGCGGAATCTGCTTGAATATGAAGCTGTTTCGGACGGCGATCACTATATGATCCGCTATCAGCGGGATGTTATCGAGCGATATTCGAGTCTTCTGAATGACGGCGTAAAACCGATCGGGATACGTGGCTGGAATGAGTTTTTCAATAACAATGTAGGTGCCGTCCTTGCGCTGATCGGAGTGATCCTTGCGGGAGTTCTGCTTTCGATGGCGGAATTTGATAACGGAACGGAAAAGCTTTTGCACATGACCCGAAAGGGGCGGAGAAGTGTTTTGTCAAAGATAAGTATTTTGGCACTCTTTTCATTTGCATTGGTAATTTTGATGACCGCCGTCTCGATTGCCGGAACCGCTCTGCACTTCGGGCTTTCATCGCCGTCGGCTTATCTTTGCTCTGCCGAGATATTTACATATTGCCCGTACGGCTTTACAATATGGGAATATCTCGCTTTGTCGGTTTTGATAAAAGTCGCCGCTCTCTTTTTTATTTCACTTATAGCGGCATTGACTGCAGTACTCACGAGAAGCTATCTTGCATCGATCGCCCTGCCGTCAGCCCTGCTTTGCAGCGGGTATATGATCTCGGAGAGCGGAAACGTCGATCTGCCGGATCTCTATTCAATCGTTTTGACCTCTCCGATATTTGAACGCTACAGATCGCTGAACGTCTTCGATAAGTCTATTCCGATTGTTTTGGCTCCCGTTTTAATGCTCACGCTGCTTGGCGCAGCCGCGGCAGTTTTACTATACTTTTTCTTTTTGAAAGGACTCGGCGGTTCGCGTATTTCGGATCTTGAAAAAAGTATCGTTAAGCTCATTATCAAGGCGAAAGAGCATGTTCTTTCAATAATTCCGAAGAAAAAAGCACGCAGAAGGGGATTGCTTTTCGGCGAAGCAAAAAAAACCTTCATCAAATCGCATCTTATTCTGCTTTGTGCCGTTATGATGATCATAAAGATCGGATCATTTGCCGAAAGCATGAAGAATGTCTATCCCGCCGAGGAATTTTACCGCGATATTTGCTATTCTATGAGCGGAGAGCTGACCGATGAAAAACGATTGCTGGTATCTGATAAACTCGCCGAATGCGATGCCGTGATCTCGAGGTTCGATTCAATGAGGGAGGCTGTGGGCAGCGGCATGATAACGAACGATGAGTATCAAGCTTATCTTGACCAGCATTCGCGCGCAACCGCCGAGAGGTATGTTTATACGAAGCTTGCGCTTCAATTCGCACGCATAGATGCCGCCGCCGAGAGGGGGCTTTCGGCAAAGATCCTTTATGACACCGGCTGGATAGCCTTTTTTGAGCAAGGACCCGATATCATATTGTATCTTTTTTTGTTGCTCTTTTCCTGCGGAATATATGAAAATGAATATAAGACCGGATTTTACCGCATTGCGTCGGTGAGTGCAAGCGGAATAGGAGCTTTACATAGGAGCAAGCTCATCCTTGCCGTGATCGTGTCCGCAGTCTCGTTTGCGATGTTTTCTGGAATAGATATGATCTTTATGTGGCACTCCTTCCCACTTCCGAACGCGTCGTTTCCGCTCGCAAGCGTCATAGAAACGACATTGTCGATGCCGATATGGTGCGCGATGGCAATAAAACATGTAGTCGGATGCATAACAGCAGTAATTCTTTCGGCTGCGGTATGCCTGCTTTCACGATTTTTGAAAAAGATATATCTTGTCATACCGGCAGGGTTGCTTATTATTTTGCTCTTGATGTTGTAATCAAAAAGGATAGCCCGTCTTCGAGCTATCCTTTGTTGTTATCTTACTTTAACTATCTCTCCGCAAGCGATCTTATTGCCCGCGTTACCCGATGGCTGAGTGGTAAAATCGTCGGGGGAGTCATGGATTATGACGGTCTTGCCGATGATCTCATCTGCCGTAAAACGGTCGGAGAGAAAGGCAAGAAACGCCGTACCGCCCGCAGAGAAGAGAGGAGGCATGTCGCCCGCGTGATAGGGATGCGGGCAGTCTGTGGGATTGTAATGTGTACCGACATTCGCGAACTCATCTTCGTTATTGCCTGTACAGGACGCGCCCGAGTGAATGTGAAAAGCAAAAATGTCATTCCCGCATTTTTCTGCAGGCACTGGCAGACCGAATATCTCCGCGATGGTAAGTACACCCCGCGCCGTCTGATAAAATTTGACGCTCCCGTTTATCCCGGGATATTTCGCGTTCCCGTGGATCGCCGCCACAGCATCTGCCGCTCCGCGCATTACCGCGTTTATATTTATACCGTTTGTTCTGTGATACATGTTGACCTCGCATATTGTAATATCATTACAGGATATGCGAAATCGGGATCAGCGTTACTTTTTTATCGAATAATAAACGCACTTATGCGTCTTTCCGCGGTATTCGATCTCGGACGTCATTTTGCTGCGCTTCATTCCGCATTTTTCCATAACTCGCAGGCTTGCGGTGTTTTCTTCAAATGCGCCTGCGATTATCTCGTTGAATCCTTTTGAGAGAAGAGACTTTATGACCGCGCCGAAAGCCTCGGTGGTGTATCCTTGGTTGTGGTAGTCGGGATGCAGAGCGTAGCCCATCTCGATGCATTCGTTGTTGATCTCGCAGTCATTGATAAGTCCGATCAGCTTGCCGTCAAGAAAAATGCCGAAAACGTATCGGTCCTCCCTCGAGGAAACATCCCGCAGATATTCAAACAGCTCGATTTCGGCTTCACGCGTGTCGAGGTTGGGGATCTTGTAGGTTGCCGCCACAATGTCGTTTTTCAAAACGTACATCATCGCGTCGAAGTCGCATTCGCGTATCTCGCCGAGTGTCAGGCGGAGTGTTTTGATCTCTCTCATAACTTGATCCAAAACCTCTTCAAATCTATGTTCTCATTAGGCTCATGTACCGTTGATTCATAAACACCGCCGTTGGCAAGAATGGTCTTTTCGCTTCCGATATTTCCGCCAATGCAAGTGATCAGAACTTTATCAAGCCCGATCTCACGGCAGAAGGGAAGAGCCATCTTGAGCATCTCTTTTGCATAACCCTTGCGTCGCTCACTCGGTCTTACGGAGTATCCGATATGACCTGCGTATTTTTCAAGATAATCGTTGAAATAATGGCGCACCTGGATCATGCCGAGGAGTCGGTCGTCGCTTTTTCTCACCAACATAAACTGAGTAGCCAAAACTCGTCCCTCGGGCAGAGTTTCGGGCATTTCGTAGTCCTTGCATTTTTGTATGAAGGCAAGCGGATCCTCCATTCTGCGAAGAGAACCCGTTCCGTCCATAGAGTCGCCCGAGTCAAGAAATTCCCGGCGGTATTCCTTTATCTGTTCTGAGTATTCGCTTGTTGGTTTTATTAAAATTAATTGTTCCATTTTGTTATCCTTTTATTTGTAAATCACTTCAAATTCTTCGCATACAACCTTCATATCGGGAGTAAATTTCAGTCCGGCTTCATCCAAGCATTCGGTAAAGAATTTCTCGTGTACTTCTCTCCAGTAATCTAAGGATCTGTTGCCTTCACCTTCTTTGTATGCGTGTTCTGCTGTCACCTCATTGAACGGAACAACAGATACATTTTTGGTTTGGATAATGCAGACCGCATTATCCTCAGAGTCTAAAATAACGCTGTATTCTCCAACAGCGGGCAAGGGTTCGTTTTCTGATTCGTACAGAGGATAAGCAGAGGCGGTGGCGGTTTTCACGCCGATCTCCACCAAATGAGCCAGCAGATCCGCATTCATCCCAAAAGCCCATGCCTCATATTTACAATCAGCAAGTTGATTTTTTGTGATAAACGCTTTCCAAAGTTCTTTCTCTGTCATAGTTCTTTTCCTTACAGTTTGGTGATAGCATCAAGGCAGAGTGTCAGCGCATATTCGTATGAGTTGCCGCCCCAATTTCGCTGATCGTATTTATCAACATCGGCAAGGCTGTCGGCGGTGTAGAGAATCATACCCCATGTTGCACCTCTGAAAGCGGATACAGCGGCAAGAGCCGAACACTCCATTTCAACGACGGAACAACCTTCGCTCTTGCGGTAAGCGACCTTTTCCTTGGTCTCGCGGTAGAATCCGTCCGTTGACCAAGTGATGACCTCTTGGTATTTCATGCCATGTTCGAGCACAGTTTCCTTAATTGCATGTCGAGCTTTTTCGCTGATCTCCATAAAGCGTGAAGGTGGAGCGTAGTGATATGATGTACCTTCATCACGCAGAGCCTTGCTCGGTACAAGGAACGTGCTTTCGGGAAAATGTTCCAAAGCACCGCAGGAGCCTGCGGAGATGATCTCGCGTACACCGTATCCAATCAGCCAATCAAGTATCTGTGCCGATGCTGCTGAGCCAACGGGGGCTTCACAAAGCGTTATTTCCTCACCTTTGTATTTCAATACGTAGATGGGATAGCGTTTTGTCATACTGAGAAATTCTGAAACCTTTACGGCTTCTGCCTTGCTTGCGTATTCGGATATGTACTCACCGAGAAATGCAAAAACGCACTTTTTCGGGAGCTTCAAATCTAATTTTTTGTGAGTGGGATTGATGACCGCCGTTTGCTCGGTATCAAACTCGAGTATCGGTATTTCGTTTTTTATAATGCTCATGATTAATTCACTTTCCAATCGCAATATGTACCGTAAATTATTAATAATATTTTCCTATTTGCCAAAGCATAGTTTTAGCTCCCAAACGATGTTCGCTGAATGGCAAAGTTGACGAACAGCACCATTAGCCTTCTCACGGATCTTGGGGGAAGGGGG
>JAZSMP010000364.1:0-4893 GCA_045535915.1 Eubacteriales bacterium
AACCTAATTGCCTCACGGCGATTACTTTTCGCGTATTTCGGCGTGCTTTTACTCGCAAGGTTAATACCTTTCTTCGCAAAATCCCACCAAAATCCATCAAAAATAAATTCGCCGTGAGGTGCGAACAGTTTTGACGGAGCAGATTTTTTCGAGAACAAGGTTCTTTCCGATGATCATATATAAATATTATCAAGGAAAGAACTGTAGTTATCGGAGAAATCTGTCCGACAAAACCAATTATGTTCGACTCCCGTACGGCTAAACACAAAACGGAGGACTTTTTTATGAATATTAAAGGTTTCAAAGTAAATTTCCTTGGCGACAGCATCACCGAGGGTGTTGGCGTCGTTGACAGAGCTAATTGCAGATACGACAAGAGACTTGCTCAGATGTGCGAGCTTTCAAAGACCAACAACTACGGCATCGGCGGGACCCGTCTGGCTCATCAACAGACAGCGAGCGAAAAGCCGCGCCACGACCTCTGCTTCTGCGGCAGAGTTTACAACATGGACAAGACTGCGGATATGATCGTTGTTTACGGCGGCGTAAACGACTACATCCACGGCGACGCTCCCTTCGGAGAGATCGGCGACAAGACCCCCGCGACCTTCTGCGGCGGCGTTTACTTCCTTATGAACTTCCTGCGCGAGAACTATGCGGGCAAGCCCGTGGTCTTCATGACTCCCGCGCGCTGCTGCTACGGCAACGTTGACGACCTCAAGCCCTCACCCAGAGCGAACAAGCGTCCCGACGCGAAGCCCCTGATCGCTTACGTTGAGGTCATCGAGGAGACCGCAAAGCAGTTCGATATTCCCGTACTTAACCTCTACCACAAGCTCGGACTCGACCCCCACGACCCCGAGATCGCCGAGAAGTATACCTCGGACGGCCTCCACTTCAACGACGCCGGCCACGAATTCATCGCAAAGAGACTCTGCGAGTTTATTGAGAGTCTGTAATTTATGACATAAGCACTCAACGCCACGTTGAGTGCTTATGTCAATTTATTTTATTTACATTCGGCACTCTTTATGATATAATGTAATCAAGATGACCTGGAGGTGCGAAATGGCAATATCCGAAAGAATCAAGGAACACAGAATAAAATGCGGAATGACGCAGGCGCAGCTTGCCGAAGCACTCGGCGTGACCCCGCAGGCAGTTTCAAAATGGGAAAAAGGCACGGGCTTCCCCGATCTTTCCGCAATTTGCCCGCTTGCAGATGCTTTGGGCACCACGACCGACGAGCTGCTCGAGCATAAGAATCCCCTTCGGGAACTGAATGTGAAATGGTTGCGGCTTAGATTCAAATGTGAAAAGTGGGAAGCATCTCTCCAAGATCTTGTTGACCTCGATAACGAAATACTTTCCCGATTTCCGAATGACCACACCTCTCTTTGGCGCCGCGTATGCGATGAATTTGCGCTTGCGTGCCGTCAGAGCGATGCCGAGGAAAAAGAGAGGTGGCTTTCCCTTTCCGAGGAGCATTGCGCCGAGCTTGTCGATAAAGATCCCGATTGGGAAAATCCAAAGTATAAGATGGTTGAGATAATGATGGAGAGAGGGCGCACCGACGATGCGATCGTGTGGGCAAATAAGTGCAAATCGCCCGATGACGCTATGAAAAAAGTCCTTCGCGGCGATGAACTCCGCCGCCACCGTCAAAAATTAGTCTGCGAAAAGCTTCAGAGCCTTCTGCTCGAAATGCGATGCGACGATCTTGATCTTTTGCAGGCGTCGGAGGATATTATCCGCGCGCTCATTCCCGACGGGAATTACCAATGGTTTTACGATCACCTGATGATGATCGAGTACACGCGCGCTAAATATTACGCCGCACGCGACGACTCTGCCGAGACGATGAAGTTCCTTTACCGTGCGCTTGACATCGCAAAGGAAAAATTTATCAAGGGAAAGGGCAAGTTCACCGCCCCGATCTTCGATGAGCTCTCGCCCGAAAACGGACCGATGAGCCTTTTGGAGCAGTACTATGACTTTTTGCAGGAACGCAAAGGACTCGAAACCGTCTGTTTCACCGAGGAGTATAAGCAGTTGCTCGAGAAGGTCAAAGCGTTGATATAAAATTTAAGGAGCAAAGAAATGCAAGAAAAATCAATCGGCGAAAAGATTCGCGAGTACAGACAGAAGCAGGGACTGACGCAGGACTATCTTGCAAGCGAGCTTCACGTGTCCGCGCAAGCCATCTCGAAATGGGAAAACGGGCAGACGATGCCGGATATCAATCTGCTTTTGCCGCTGTCGAGAATTCTTGGCGTCGGCGTCAATGAGCTGCTCGGCGGCTCGCGCCGCGATGAATTTGACCGCGCGTGGAAGAGTGCGCAGATTTTCGGCGATGAACTTGCCCTGCTCGCGGCAGAGGATGCGCTGAAGGAATTTCCCGATGATGAGGAATTTCTTTTCCGCCGAGCAAATGCGGAATACGAGCTTGGCACGGATAAGAGCAAGACCAAGGCTCGGTCGCTTGCCTATCTCGGTCAGGCGCAGGAGCATTTTTCCGAGCTTCATCAAAAATACCCCGATAACGAAAAATACACCGCCTTGCTTGCCGAGGTGCATTTTGCGCGCGGAAACCGCGAAAAAGCCCTTGATCTTGCATATTCGCTCAAGGCATCGAGCCGCCAAAAGAGCCTGATCGCAAAATTCCTCGGCGGCGAGGAAGAGATCAGATATAAGCAATCGAAGCTTGAGGGTCAGGTGAAGAATATTATTAATACTCTTGTTGACATAAACACCCGCGAGTCGATCAATGCCGCGCACGCGCTGCTTGACGTGATGATGGGCGAGGGCAAGGCGCTCCGCAGTGATCTTTTGTGGTCGCTTTACCTCTCGGGCGCCGAGCTTTGCCTTGACGGGGGCGATCTTGAAGGCTACGCGGAGAATTTTACCAAGGCATACGAGGCTGTAAAGGCATACGATGTCTTGCCGCGCGAGCCGATCGCGTATACCGATCCGCTTTTTGACTGCTTGCAGAATGAGCGGAACAGAAATCTTGATCTGTTTCACTTCTTCGACCGCTTCCTCTCAAGCGAAAAGCTCGGTCACCGCGCGTCGCTCGAGCTTCGCCGCAGGATCGCCAAGGAAAACGTGACCTGCTCCCGCCTCTGGAGGCACGAATGGATCGCGTTTTATCAGTTTTGCAAGCATCATCTTTGCAAAAACGGACTCGTGTGTTTCCCAACCTTGTATAACAATGACCCCGACGAGGTCAGCGAAAGGAATGCGCTGATTCAAAAACACGGCTCGTGCCGCACAGATGAGTGTTATTATGAGCAGGGCAGGAATAAGGTCGAACGCCTCGTTGGCGGCGGAAAAATGAACGGCTTTGCGGCGAAGATCGGCAACGTCATCGTTGGCTATTGCAACGCCTGGGATAAGGCAAGCTATGACTTCCTGCCCGTGCCGACCGAATACCGCGCGGTTCCCGAGGGCGAGAAGGTCCTGTTCTTTGCCGAAATTCTGATAGAGGATAATTTGAAATATTGCGGCATTGAAGAAGGGCTGATATCTGCCGCGCTCGAATGGGCGGACAACAGTGAATATACCAAAGCCGAGGTCTATCTTGCGGATCACGACACGGCAAGATTTAAGCGCGAGGTCGCTCTTTATGAAAAATTCGGCTTCCGAGTCGTGCACGATCTGACCGAGGACGGCATCAGACGGTATATTATGCAGAAAGAGCTCGAGTCCTCTGCCCAAAAAAGCTTCAAGCGGTTTGAGCGCGAGGTGATGAGGCTTCTTGCAAAGGAAAAGCCCGAATTCGAGGCGCAGATTATGGCGCAGTATGACAAATGCCGCATCAAGAGCCGCGAGTTCACGGGCGTTGGTTTTTACACGGATTTTGAGATCACCGATCCTGCCGATTCGTTCGGAAACGGAATCAAAGAGCCCTTCGGTTCTCTGCACGTGGATTTCCCCGGCCTCAAATACGGCTCGGGCTACGTCCTGTTCGTCAAGGACGGATTCATAACAATGCTCGAGGGCTACACTTACGGCGAGACGTGGCCCGATAAGATCACGGGCTATAAGGCGGCAAAGATCATGCACAGAGATATCAAATCAGTTATTGATAGGAATGATCCTATGGGTCTGCTTGAAATTGGCTGTCCCGATGATGAATATAAGCCGGAAATCGACAGATTGGCGGAACGCATCCGCGATGATATGACGGAGCCCGAGCTTTCGACAGTCATTTACGATCTCTTCCTTGAAATGTTTTCACAGCCGATAGCCAAAGACCTCTGCGACAAAATGGCGAAGGAGATTCTCTCGCAGGATTGATCGGTTTGCAGAAGTGAATACGATTGACCTCATCGGAGGGGAGTTAAAGCCTTGTCATTTGTGTAGTACAGATTTTGTCCTCCTCATTCACCGTGAGGAGCGGTGAATGAGGAGAGCACCGCCTGTACTGTACGAAAAATAAGCGTGGCAATATATCTCGCAGCTTTTTTTTCCGTGCAAAAAACCTTCATCTGTGTTAAAATATAAATGATGACAACCTACGGTTGACCCGACATACCCGAAAAGTTTATTGCAATTATTTTGAATTTATGCTATAATAGAGGCAACTAAAGCCCGGAGGCGCACTATGGCAGAAAACGAAAAGACTATCGGCGAAAAGATACGCGAGTACAGACAAAAGCAGGGTTTGACACAGGATGCCCTCGCGGCGGAGCTTCATATCTCCTCTCAGGCGATCTCGAAATGGGAAAACGGGCAGACTATGCCCGATATCAACCTGCTCGTTCCGATCTCAAAAGTGTTGCGAATAAGTCTTAACGACCTTCTTGGCACAGATCGCCGTGCGGAGCTTGAGCACAAATGGCAGCAGGCGGTTCCGCTTGGTGAGGAGATGACCTTGCTTGTAGCGGAGGA
>JAZSMP010000012.1:0-4961 GCA_045535915.1 Eubacteriales bacterium
CGTCAACGATAGCGTCAACGAAGTCGAGGAAGCGCTTGATCTCCTCGTGAGCAAGCATAATAGCGTCGTACATAACGTCATCGGGAACCTCATTTGCGCCTGCCTCGATCATAACGACCTTCTGGCGGGAAGCTGCAACGGTGAGCTCGAGGTCGGAGACCTTTCTCTCAGCCTCGGTGGGGTTGATGACGATCTTGCCGTCAACGAGACCTACGTGGAGTCCGCCGAGCGGGCCGTTCCACGGAATATCGGAGATGGAAAGTGCGATCGACGAACCGATCATTGCAACAACCTCAGGCTCGCAATCGGGGTCAACCGACATAACGGTGAGAGTGAGGGCAACGTCATTGCGGAGGTCCTTCGGGAAGAGAGGACGGACGGGACGGTCGATAACACGGGAAGTGAGAACTGCCTTTTCGCTGGGCTTGCCTTCTCTCTTGAGGTAACCGCCGGGGATCTTACCTGCGGAATACATTCTCTCCTCAAGGTCTACCGAGAGGGGAAGGAAGTCGATGCCCTCGCGGGGCTTTTCGGATGCGGTCGCGGTGCAAAGAACGGATGTCTCACCGTATCTTACAAGGCACGCGCCGTTTGCAAGGCCTGCAAGCTTGCCGGTCTCAACGACAAGAGGACGGCCTGCGAGTGTGTAGTTGAATACTTTGTGCTGGTCAAAGACCTTAGCGGAACTTTTGATCTCGTACATAATTTTGTACCTCCAAAAAAATTTATATTCATCCGCTCACGGTTTAGCACTTAACATTACGCGCAATCATCTCTTGTGCGCGATGTTAACTGCTAATCCTTCGCAGATGTTGGTTTTTAATTAATGAAAATTTTCGAGCGCAGCGAGAAAATTAACCTTAACTCTGCACTCTGCATTCTGCACTCTGCACTGAAAATACATTTGGGGCAAGAGGCGGCACGTCAAGCGCGACCGTCCTCCTTGCCCCATCCGTATTACTTTCTGATGTCGAGTCTTGCGATGATCGAACGATAGCGCTCGATATCAACGTTCATCAGATACTTGAGGAGATTTCTTCTGCGTCCAACCATCTTAAGGAGTCCGCGACGGCTGTGGTTGTCGTGGATGTTAGCCTTGAGATGCTCGTTGAGCGAGTTGATTCTGTGGGTAAGAATCGCGATCTGTACCTCAGGGGAGCCGGTGTCACCTTCGCAGGTGGCGTACTCGGCGATGATTGCCTGCTTTTCTGCTTTTGTCATGTCTTTTCACCTCATGAAAAATATTTTTATGCGCTGACCAAGCCCTCGGCGGGTGAAATGCACATTATGCCTTTGTCCGAAAACCGAGCCGGCGTCATTCGAGAAGAATTATACCACATATAAGGAAAAAAGTAAAGGGCTTTTTTGTAAGTTTTAGAATCCGTTCACAATTTTTTATCTTTTGTTGCTATATTATTATTAATTTAATATTGCGCAAAACGCGCGCAGGCAAATTAGCGAAAAAAATTGTAAATTTTTCAAAAAAGCCGAAACCTAACGCAACTTTTTCCGTCAATATATAATGACGGGGATTCTTCCCAAAAAAAGCATTGACAATCGTACCGAAAGTATGATACAATAAATTTGAACAACAAACACGGAGGTAAACATGAAAACCAAATTAAAACTCACTTCTCTTTTACTATCGCTTCTTATGCTTGCCTCGCTGTGGGGCTGCACGATGCCGGGAATCGGCACAGACAGCGGCGAGCCTGTGAGCGAGAGTGCAACGACCACCCTCCCCACGCCCGAGGATATCACGTTTGAAGAGACCACGTGGACCGAAGGCGAGCCCGTCACACCCGACACGACAGAATTCCTCGGTCCTTTCACCGAGCCGGTTCCCGAGACCACACCCGATCCTCCGCTGACGATCGGAGGTCCCGATATTCCCGATCTTAACTACCACGGCGAGGCTGTAAAGATCTTATACGGAAGCGACGCCGAGCGCAACGAATTTGATCCGGATCTGAGCGGCGAGATCATCGACGACAGCATATATGCCAGAAATATCAAGGTTGAAGAGCTGTTGAACGTAAGATTTGAGTGGAAAGGCGTCGCATCCAACGCATCCCACGCGAACGAGTATGTTCAGTACGCGCAGAATATGCACGCCGCGGGTGAGCCCTACTACATCTACGCCGCAACGCGCCGCGCTATGGGTCAGATGCTTATGAACGACCTGCTCCTCAACATCACCTCAGTCGAAAACCTCTTTATTGATCTGTCTAAGCCCTGGTATCCCGAAACGCTGAACACCGATCTCTCGATCAAGTGTACCTGCTTCTATATCACCGGCGACATTTCGGCAAACACCCTTCTGCAGATGAACGCCATCTTCTATAACAAGGCAGTCGCGGAAAGATTTGAGCGTCCCGACTTCGAGGACCTTGTCCGCGAAGGCAAATGGACACTCGACGCCCTCATTGAAAGCGCAAAGGGCGTTTACATCGATGAGGATGCCTCGGGCAGCAAGACGGGCGGAGATATGTACGGCTTCACTCAAACCTCATACCTCGACAACGACGCCTTTTACTTCGGCTCGGGTCTGACCTTTTTCAAAGCCGATCCCACGAACGACACCTATGTCCTCGCGTCCTACACAGACATGGCATCCGCAAAGGCAGACACTCTCGCGCAAAAGCTCTATGATTTCTTCAACACTCCGAGCAGCTACGTCAGCACCCCCACAACGCTTGGCTATGATTACACGGCACCCTTCTCCTCGGGTCTTGCTCTTTTCTGTCACGGCACTCTCTCGCTTGCCGACAGAAACGGAGCTTTATCAAACGTCGAGGGCGCTTACGGCATCCTTCCGATCCCGAAATACGATACCGAGCAGGAGAGATATTTCACAACTATCTCGAACAAATCCGTTTTTTGGGGCTTTAACCGTCTGTTGAATCCCGAAACCGAGTCAATGATCACCGCCGTTACCGAAGCGATGGCTTACGAGGGCTACACAAAAATATCCGAGGCGGTATTCGAAAGCGTTATGAAGCAGCGTTACCACCTTGGTGCAGAGTCGAGTGAGATGTACGATCTCATCCGCTCTTCGATCAGAGTCGATATCGGCAAGCTCTTCGCCGAGGAGACCTCCGCGCTGCCCTCGACCTTTGCAAAATGTGTTACGAGCGGCGCGGGCACGTGGAAGCTCACCGTCTTGCCCGTCACCTTCCGTGCACAGGTTGAAAGGGCACAAAAGACTTTCACCAAATCCCTGGAGCACGTTTACGTTTTCGAAGAGCCGTTGCAGTAACTAACAATATTCCTCCTGTATTCGTCATATTGCCCATATTCGGCGTCCGAACTTTGTGCAAAAAGCTGTTGACAACTATGTGTATTTTATGGTAAAATTATAGTAACTATAAATCCTTAAGGAGGATATTATGAAAATTTACGCAAGAATTATCGCAATGCTTTGCGCGCTCCTGATGCTTGCTTCCTGCTTTGTCGGATGTGCTAATACTCAGGATCCCGCAAATACCACAGAACCCGCACAGACTCAGATGCCCGGTGAAGAGGGCGAAGAAACCGCTGACCCCAACCTTGACAAGGACGGCTTCTGGAAGGATAACCTTCCCACAGATCTCAACTACAACGAGATCGTTACCATTCTCTACTGGAAAGACGTTGAACGTGTAGAATTTGAAGTACTCGAAGAAGAAGTCGGCGTCGATATGGTAAAGGACGCGGTCTACAACCGTAACCTTGCCGTTCAGGATCGCCTTGGCGTTACCTTTGAGTGGATCGGCGAAAACGGCGACAACGGCGACCGTAAGGGCTTCCTTACCTATACCCAGAACGCTTACAGCGGCGGTACCTACTACGACATCATCGCTACCTACTCGAGAACCTCCGCGATGCTCTGCACCTCGGGTCTTCTCCAGAACCTCAATGACATTGAGGACAGCTACATAAACACCGCTCAGCCCTGGTGGCCGAAGTCGATGCTCGAGACCTGCTCGATCGACGATTCTCTCTTCTTCGTTTCGGGCGACATCTCGACAAACATCCTCCACTTTATGTACGCTATCTACTACAACATGGACCTCCTCAAGAATCTCCAGATGGAGGATCCCATTGATCTCGTGGACAAAAAGGAATGGACTATCGACAAGCTCATCGAGATGACCTCGGGTCTCTACAACGATGAAGACCAGTCCGGCGACCTCTCCGGCGGCGACTTTTACGGTTTCTCTTCCTCCTACTTCCACCTTGACGCATTCTACACCGGTTCGGGTCTCCGCCTCGTTGAAGATGATCCCGACAACATCCTCAAGATCTCCGAGGACTTCGCAAGCCAGAAGGCTATCGACCTTGCAGACAAGCTCGGTCAGTGGTTCAAACAGGGCGATTGCTACGTAAGACGCAGATCAGACAGCTTTGACGAAGACGAGCCTTTCATCAACGGTAAGGCAGTATTCAGCCAGAACAGAGTTTATATGGCAGACGCTGAGTACAAGCAGGGTACAGGTCCCCTTCGTCAGGTAGACTGGGAATTCGGAATTCTTCCCACTCCTCTTTACGATACCAACCAGGAAAACTATATCACCCTTCTCGGCAACCCCATCACTCTCTGGTCCGTTATGACCGATGCCAAGAACCCCACCATGAGCTCTGCGGTTATCGAGTGTCTCGCTTCCGAGGGTTACCGCAAGACCTCTCCCGCTCTCTTTGAGAACAACATGAAATACAGATATACTCCCGACGTTGCGGGCAAGGGCGACGGCGCTCGCATGTTCGACCTTATCCGCGAGAACATCTCATTCGACCTCGGCAGAATCTTCTCCGAAAGCCTTGCTTACATGAGCGAGATGCCATCCGACGCTGCGGCTAACGGCACCAGCTGGGCAACCACATCCAAGCAGCAGACAAGAGCTCTCGACAAAGCCATGGTCAATCTTAACAAGTCGCTTGAAAAGATAATAGGCTGATAAAATTGGGACTGAATCATTTTT
>JAZSMP010000032.1:0-8592 GCA_045535915.1 Eubacteriales bacterium
TTCCGTATTGTAGGCTCGCGCCCCGATGTTTTTAAGCTGAAAGACGGTACGTACCGCGACGAATACTACATGCAATGCAGGATAAAGACGCAAAAAATATCGTAAAATCGGAATAATTGAATCAAATTATAAAGAAATTTCGATAATATTGTTGCATTTTGCTTCGGGATGTGGTATAATAGTTGTGTCAATAAATAAGCTTTCTTGGAGGTCCGGCATGAACGATCCCAAATACGATTGCCTGAAGCTGCGCGGTCAGCTTTGTTTCCCGCTTTACGCTGTATCCCGCGAGATGATCAAGCGTTACCGTCCTCATCTTGATAAGCTCGGGCTCACGTATACACAGTATATCGTAATGATGGTGTTCTGGGAAGAGAAGAAGCTCAACGTAAAACGGCTCGGAGAGCGTCTTTATCTTGACTCGGGTACTCTGACGCCCGTACTTAAGACTCTTGAAGCAAAGGGCTTCCTTTGCCGTCGTCGTTCGACCGAGGATGAAAGAGTGCTTACGGTTGAGATCACTCCCGCAGGCGAAGCTCTCAAGGATGAGGCGCTTGGTATTCCGTATGAAATGACAAAGCATGTTGCGCTCTCACGCGAAGAGGTCCGTACGCTTTATCAGCTTATATATAAGATGCTTAACGACGCGCCTGAGTTTAAGGAATAATTATTAAGAAAGGATGAAGTTTTTTCATCCTTTTTTCTTGACCTTTTCTTCAAAATGTGATATAATGGAACTATAATAAATACGGAGGTATTTCAAATGAAACGCAGCATTTCGATCATGCTTGTCCTTACTATGATAAGCGCATTCTTTACATTTGCAACACCGGTCTCGGCTGAGGCTTTGCCTTCCGCTACCGTAGTTGTTGATGCATCTTTGAGCGGTGCCAATGGCACAGCTGCCGACGTCAAGATCGGTGAGAAGGCATATTCCGTAATAATCGGCGAGACGGGCTTCAAGGCTTTGAGTGCCGCACTCGATGCCGTTCCCGCGGGCGGAACCATCCTTCTTGCCGCAGGTACGTACAGCGAAGGTGTCACCATCAAAAAAGACGTCACCATACTCGGCCCCAAGGCGGGTATTGATCCGAACGTCAAGGGTGCCGAGAAGACCGATGACTGGACCCGTAATCCTTTGCGCGGCACGGGCGAGGCTGTCTTGACAACAAGCTGGCACGTCGGTATAAATGCGCCCGGCAATGCGGTCTACGATTGCCACAACGTAACCATCGACGGTATTGCCATTACCGGCGCGGGAATGCTCCGCTCGAACTACGGCGTTGAAGGTTATATCAATCTTACCTACAAAAACATGCTCGTTTACGGTTATACTACCGCGAACAACGGCCCCTTCTATTGTTATCCTTACTACCCCGATAAGGCAACAAACGATTATTCCCGTAACCTTATCTGCGAGAATATCCGCTTTGAGGGTCAGTCCACCGCGCCCGGTTTCAATCTGACGGTTGATAACATGGACGCTTCGGGAATCTACTTCGATGCCGCAAGTACGGGGAAGATGTTCCAGTTCCTCTCGATGTCGGCAGATGCTATGAACGGCGGCGAAGCGATCTATACCGTCCGCGATTCCATGTTCCGCCAGAAGACCAATCAGGTTCTCAACTGCAACCTGACCCCATCTGCGGGCGGCCACAATCTCATCAGCAAGGTTGCAAACTGCGCAAAGATCACGGTAAACATCTCGAACAACGTTTTCGTTGACAACGATTCGGGCGTAGCTTCGAACAACAATATCATCGTTCCCCAGATCAAGAGCGACAACATTTATTTCAACATCACCGACAATATTTTCAAGGTAACGGGTGTTGCATCGGATAACTTTATGGCTATCCAGGGCGCAACCGATGCCCGCGACCTCGCATCCAAGTTCGTTGTCAAGGGCAATACCTTTGATAATATCCCCACGGCGATCTCGCTTCCTTCCTCGACCACAGAGGTCGATATGAAGGATAACACCTACAGAAGCCCCAAGGATGATCCCACAAAGTCCGTCGTTGACGGCGTGCCGAGCACGGGTACCGTAGATTCGTCGAAGAAGACTCTTACCGATAGCGTAACGAAGGACGAATACAAGGTTGCTATTACCACAAAAGAGAACAACACCTTCAAAGTTTATACCGATAAGGAGCTGACCCGTGAGATCGCAAATCCCGTTAAGCTCTATAAGGAAACCAACACGTTCTATATTCAGATCTTGTCTGCAAACGGAGTGAAGAGCGAAGTGTATACAGCAACAGTAACAACCACCAATCCCGCAAAGCTTTTCTTCGATATCGAAAACGAAGTACGTTGGCTCGGAAGAACCTATTCCATTGACGGACAGCATTTCTTCAACTGGTCGTCTTCGGGATTTGAATTTACCTTCAAGGGTAGCGGAGTACGCGCTGAGATCGCGTCGAATGCTCCCGGAGGAGGCAACGTTGCATACATCAAGATCTTTGTTGACGGCGTTGAGCAGCCCGATGTTCAGCTGACCAAGGCGAAGCAGACCGTAACTCTTGCAGAGGGCCTTGATCCCAATGCCGTACACACCGTAAGAGTAGTAAAGCGTTCCAATGCGCGCTCCTCGACCGCGGCTCTTGTATCTCTTAAGCTCAACGACGGCGAAAAGCTTGATCCTCCCGCAGAGAAGACGAGACTTATCGAATTCGTCGGCGACTCTATCACCGTCGGTTATTCGGCTTCCAAGGAAGCAAGCACATCTTCCGCTTGGAGTACAGCTACCGAGGACGGTACCAAGACTTATTCCGAGTATATTGCAAACGCATTCGGCGCGGACTACAGCGTAATTGCGGTTTCGGGCAGAGGTGTTGTCCGTAACTACGGCAATACGACCGAGCGTCTCATTCCCGTGCTTTACGCATCTCTTGACGATTACAATCTTGAGGGCGTAAAATACGACTTCAAGCGTCAGGCAGACGTTATCGTCATCAATGCGGGTACCAACGACTCTTCCGGCAGCGTTACCGGGCTTTCCGCTGACGAATTCAAGGCGGGACTCAAAGCATTCCTTCTTGACGTCCGTGCAAAGAATCCGAATGCAGAGATCATTTATGCTTACGGTATGATGGGCGGCGGCTGGATCTCCCAGATCAAGCAGGTCATTGAGGAACTTCGTACAGCGGGTGACAGCCACATCACGTTCCTCAAACTCAATCAGTGCAAGGGAAACGAACTTGGAATCGCAAGCCACCCGACCGCAGAGTCCTATATCAGCCGAGGTGACGCGATCATTGAACTGATCGAGCAACTTACCGGTTGGAAGCAAGGCGAGATCCCCGAGCCCACACAGCCTATCGAGACTACTGAAGCTCCCGAGGCAGTAACTGATCCCGAGACTCTTGTTCCCGAGGCAACCGATCCCGTTTCTCCCGATACAGCTCCCGTGGAGGAAAAGAAGGGATGCGGCGCATCCGCGGCTCCCGTTGCGGCTCTCGTAGGCGCGGCAACAGTTGCTGTTATCACCAAAAAGAAGAAAGAAGACTGAAATGATTCAAAAATTCAACGTCAGCCGCGACGATTCGATATACGAGGCGTGGCCGGACGTGGTTCTGACCGATGCAGGCAAGCTTGTTTGCGTGTTCTCGGAATGTGAGCACCATAAAAACCGCGATGGCGCACGGCTGATGTTGACAGAAAGCCTTGACCGAGGCAGAACGTGGTCCGAAAAGAAACCGCTGACCGAAAAGGGCAGCGCGACCGAATATTTCAATTGCGCGAGGATCTCGAAGCTCCGTGACGGAAGTCTTGCGATTATCTGCGATAAGATCTACGGAAACGAGAATAAACAAGCCGAGATATGGCTCTGGCGCGGAGATTCCGAAGGCAAAAATTGGGGTGAGCCCACGGTTTTTCCCTTCTGCGGAATAGTTCCCGATAAATTTTTGCAGCTTGAGAGCGGAAGGCTGATCATTGCGGCGCATTTTAAATCGCCCGATAGCGGTAAGCTCGAGCAGTATCTTTGGTACAGCGATGATGACGGTGTATCGTGGTCCGACCGCGTGACGGTTGCCGCTGATTCGAGCTTGAACCTATGTGAGGTATCGATCCTCGAATATGAAGAAAACAAGCTTGTCGCATTTCTGCGTGAAAATTCGCTCAAAGGATATCCGATATTAAAATGTCTCTCCGCTGACGGCGGAAAGACCTGGTCGGAGATATTCCAAACTTCAATGGATAGCGGTCACCGCCCCGTCGCAGGTTTTCTTGCCGACGGCACCGTTATGGTGACCTACCGTTATATCCCAAGCGGAACGCAAAATATGTTTGCCGCATTTATGAGCCGCGAGACTATCGAAGCCGTCGGCAGGCGTGCTCAGCGTGTCCGCGTCATGCCACTCGACTACGACCGCAATCCGAGTCCCGATATTGGCTACACGGGCTGGGTACAGTTCGATGACGGCGAAATATACGTCGTAAACTACATCAAGGACGATGCCGACAAGGCTTACATCCGCGGATACAGCTTCTATCCGCTTGACGTCGTTCTTCCCGAAAACGAAAACACTACGAAAAACGTTTTCTGACATAAATAGAAGAGACCCTCGGGGTCTCTTCTTTTTAATTAAAACATCTTATTGATCTCGCCAAGGGTCTTGCGGACGAGAAGGTCGCCGCCTTCGTGACCGGCACAGCCGCTTGAAACGTAAGCGGAATAGTGACCGCCTTTTTCAGCCTTTTCAGTCGGCAGATAGCCCTTGCTTCCGCAACAGAGCTGGACAAGGAAGGTCTGCTTAGCCTTACTGCGCGCGCGGATTTGGTTGGCATAGTTGAGGAAAAGCTCGTAGGGGTTGGTGGCAAACGCGATATCACCGAGGCGGAGAACGTGGATCTCGATCGGGTCGGTCTCGATGCTCTGCTGAACATCGTATCTCGCCACCGTGCCGGCGTGAACGTGCATCGCGGCGTTGTCCTTGAAGGTAATAGCACCCGTATGCTTATCAAAAAATTCCTTGATCGCGCTGAGTGCGCGGTCTTTTTCTTCGATAGTCACGCGGCGCAGAGGGACGTCGAGCTCGATGACTTTGTGGATAAATTCCGTATCCGAGACGTAGGAGTTGATATCTTCATAAGCGTAAAAGATCTCGTCGGAGATCCTGCGTGCGGCGCGGACGCATCCGGCTTCGTCGAACATTGAAGGGTCGGCGTTGCGCGCGGGAACGTTTTCGCGGATGATGTTGGGGTCGTTGATCGGGGTTTCGGGCTCGACCCAACGGATCATATCGCGCGGGCACTGGTCACCCGCGGGGGAGCAGAGAGGGAGAAGGCAGATATCCTCGCCGAATTTCTTACGGAGATTCTTTTTGACGTCGCCCCAGATGTCGGCTGAGATGATATTTCTGTGCTCAAGCACCTGTGCGGGGCAGGCGAGGTTTGCGACGACACCCGTGAGCTTTTCATTCTCATCGGTGATGAAAAGCATCTCGATACCGCTGTCGTTTCCTCCCTCAAGCTCGGTGAAGTTGGCGAAATTCGTGTCGCCCCACATCTTGGCACTTCCGTCGTCATAACAGACGCGGCGGCACATTCCGACAGCCGCGCGGCCGAATCCTGCGGCATATTTGCCATTCTTCAGATCGGCGTAAGCAAGACGCGCCGCTTGAGCGATCTTCTCTGCGAGAAAAGCGTGAGCCTCCTCGCCGTCAAGCAGGTCGCCGGAGTTGTCGGTGACAAATTCATCGTATTCTACACCCTCGGGAGCGTATTTCGAGAGGACGTCAAGCGTGCTTCCGTATGAATCGTTTGAACGTGCGTATGAGATGGAAGTGTGGCTGTGGATCGCGCTTACGATGACTTTATCGTAAGGGAATCCTTCGATCTTTTTGAGGATATCCCTTGCTGATTTGATCAGAGCCGAGCTTGCGCTTTCAATGTCGCAGGCGCAGAAGATGGCGATATCCTCGCCCTCGATTGCAAGCGCGGTGACGGATATCTGATCGCGCACCTTATCTGTGATGCGCTCGTAAAACTGTCCCGCGAGATTTATTTTTTTACCTTCGGGAACGATGGAGACCTCGCTCCATCCGAATCTGAGTTTAGACATTTTTGATACCTCTTATTTGAAAATTTCTGTCATATACGCGCTGAGCTCGGCAAACTGATCGATGCATCCGCGCTGATAGGGTGTGTAATTCTTTTCATCTGCACTGCGCGCGAAGGTCTCCATCTTGATGCCTCTGTGGCGGTTAAGAAAATCCTTGGCACAGCATGGGTAAGTCAGCGACTCGGCTGTTGCGGCGAGTCCAAGATAATCCTGAAGCAGCGAAGCTTCGCGGCTGTCAAAATCCATGTTCCAAAGATTGACGTAATGCTCGGGATGGAAATTCGCCATGACTCCGCAGTAACCCGCGCATCCGTTTTTGAGTGTGGGCAGAAGCGTCTGCGCGTTTGCGTTGAAGATCTCGAGATGGCTTCCGCGGCAGACCTCAAGGCGGTGCGCGATGAGATCGGCGTCACAGCAGGTATCCTTGATGAAGTAGAAACGCTCGGTCGAGATGCACCATTCAAGCATTGCGTCGGTGAGAAGTCTCTTATAAGGTTTCGGGCATTCGTAAATACCGAGTGGCATGTTCTCGGGCAGACGCGCGAGAAGCTTTTCGGCGTCCGCGATCCATGCTTCGTCGGAGGTGTTTTCGATATCAAGGCGGTTTGAGATCAGGATGATAGCATCGGGACCTTCTGCGGCGATACGGCAAAGCTCCTCTGCCTGATCGTCGAGGCTGTCGGATACGTGACCCGATGCCACGATCATAAGCGGCTCGCGCGAGGTGTCGCTTGTAGCAAGCTTTTTTGCTTCCGCTACAACTTCTTTAACGAGCGAGACGCGTTCGTCGAGAGTAAGATACATAATCTCACTCGACTGGCATGCGGCGAAAATGCCGTGGCATCCGCTTTCGTGATAGAAGCGGACGAGCGCGCGGACGGCGTCAAAGTCGATCTTTCCGTCCTTGTAGGGCGTTATCATAGTGGGGTAAATGCCCTTTTTAACTTCAAAATTCTGCATTTTAGATACCTCGGAAATTTTCGATTCTGTGGAATGTGGAGAAATTCGAGTTGTGGAAGGTGTTTGCGCCATTGATGGCGGTGCGGCAGAGGTAGAGGATATCATCGCCCTCAATGAAAAAGTCAACGTATTGGAAGCCCACCATCTTCGGGTCGTCCTCACGGCGGTCGATCAGATGACGGCAAAGCTTCCACTCATGCAGATCCTCCGAGCAGATCAGGGACAGGAGATTGCGCTTTGTTACCGGCTTGTCGAGCGCGTAGGAGACGATGGAGTAATATTTTTTCGATTTCTTGTCGAAAACTATATCGAATTTCGAGGCGGTTGCAGGGAAGTCGATGATCTCACCGAGTTCGGGTTCACGTTCGGGATGTTCGGGATCGTAATTGAGTATCAGCGCGGTGCGGTCGGAGAAGCGGAGAAAGTCGATGACTTTACCCTCGGGCGTCAGCACCACATTGCCCTCGATACCACCCCATATTCTTTCGGGAAGCGGTGAGATATGCTCGCGCGCGTCGAAAAGCTCGGTGCAGACCCAGTTATCCGCGCAGAGAAGATCACTCTCCGCGGGCGCGGAGAGTACGGCATCGCAGAAGACCTTTTCCGACCAAGCTCCGTACTGTACGTCGGTCATAATTCTTCCGTTATGAATCAGGACGGGCATCGGAGCGCGGTGCCAGCCTACCTGACGGGGATGGCATCCTCCGCGGAGAATGACTGTCGGTTTGCTCCAATTCTTGCCGCCGTCGTCCGAGCGTCCGATGAGAACGTCGCCGTATTCGGTCGAGCATCCGAGCATATAGAGCTTGCCGCCGCACAGGAATATCTTGCCCCAGAAGCAGGGGAAGACCTCGGAATGATGCGACCAGGTTGCACCGTTGTCGTGCGATATATATATTAAGGTAAGATTTTGCGGAGCACCGCTTGCGTAGAGGTCCATCGAGGCGAGCAGATCGCCGTTGTCGAGCCTCAGAAGCGAGGGCGAGCAGAGGTATCTGCCCGAAAAAGCATATTCGGGATCGTCGGGATGAAGATAATTGACGACCGTCCCGGGAACTTCGCCGGTACGGACGATCCTTTCGGATGAGGAAACACCGTCACTTCTCTCAATGCGGAAGCAATAATCGGCGTCGGGCTCGAGTCCGTCAACCCTTCCCGAGGGGAGAGATAGATCGAGTGTTACCGATCCATCGGAATCCTTCTTGCGGAGGATTAATTTATATGACGCATTCTCAGCGGTATCCGAAAAATCAAATTCAAATCCGTCGCGGAAGGGTGCGATACGGCATATGTACGGCGCGCGCAGAACAGCCTTTTCGTGGAAAGGACGGTAATGCGGATAGCTCCAGGTATCAGTTGCTTTCATAGGCGCAACCTCGTTTCGTTGTGTTGTCACTATTATATCATAAGCGGGATATTTTTTCAAGGAATTTTTAATATCCATAGCAACACAGTCAACCAAACCGTCATTTACCACTTTTTTAAGTTTTTCAGGAAAAGCTCCGTTGGTATCAAGTTTTACACTATAAGCTAAATCCTTGATATCCTTTAAAAAATCGAATATA
>JAZSMP010000312.1:0-3228 GCA_045535915.1 Eubacteriales bacterium
CTTTTGAAAAAGCTTGACCAAAACTTTTCGCTAAAATTGATTTTCGCTCGGCGAAAATCTTCCTTCATTTCGCCGTAGGCGAATTATCATTCGGCGTAGCCGATTATCATTCACGCAAAGCGTGATTATCATTCCGCCAAAGGCGGATTATCACTCGCCCGAAGGGCGACTTCCCAAGGAGGTGTTCGCCATGCTTTTCCTCTCCGTCGCCGCCGCTATCGTCGGCGTTGTGCTTCTGCAATATTTCGTCTATAAGAAAAAGGGCTTTTCAAATATCGAATACAGCGCGACGCTCTCCTCGGGTGAGGTCTTTGAGGGCGATGACGTCTATCTCTACGAGGAGATAAGAAACGTCGGCGCGCTCCCGCTTCCGTACATCAAGATCGACACCGATCTGCCCGAGGGTATGGTGTTTACTCTGCTTGAATCCTCCGTGCACGATAAGGGCGGCGTTTTCTCAAAGAATCAGCAAAAGAGAGAAGAGGAAAAGCTGCGCAAGATCAGACATACCTCGTCGATCCAGTCGCTTTTTGTCCTCCGTCCCTATGCCTGTATACGCCGCCGTTGGCGTCTGACCTGCAAAAAGCGAGGCGACTATACCCTCGCGGGTGTTCTTGCCACGGGCAGCGATATTCTCGGAATCGGCGTTCATTCAAAATTTATCGAGCTTTCAAATAAAGAGAAGAACAGACTGATCGTTCTTCCCCGCCCCGAGGACCTCGCGGGCAATTATACCTCGTCGCGTTACCTTTGCGGTGACATCATCTCGAATACTTGTCCCGTGACCGACCCGCTTCGCCGTTGCGGAGCGCGCGAGTATCTCCCGCAGGATCCGATGCGATTGATCAACTGGAAACAGACGGCGGCGCACGGCAAGCTGATGGTCAACGTTGAGGAAAAGACCGTGCGCCACCGCTTCTCGCTCCTTCTCAATATGTCCTCGCGGCAGATCGAGAAGAACGACACGCCATCCGACCCCGCCGCGATCGAGCGTTGCGTGACGCTTTGCACCTCGATACTCGACCGAATCGCCGCGGAGGACGTTCCCGTAAGATTTTTCTCGAACTATCCGCCCGAGGAAATGAAGGAATTTGGCGGTGAGGCTGTATCGGAGGACGAGGTCGGGCAGAAGGTCGGCGTCTGCGGTCCCTTCCGCGGTTCGCGCGATATGATCTACGCGCTTCGCATGCTCGCAATGCTGAAAATGAAGATATCGACGCCTATCGACCGCGTTTTTGACCATATCGTCGCTCATCCCGAGCTTTACCGTGAAAATGAAAATATGATAATCGTCACGTCCTATATTGACGGCAGAATGATGAACCTGCGCGAGGCTCTCGCGGCAGAGGGCGTGCGCGTCATCTTCTACGTTGCAACGACCCGCAACGAGGTCGGCGCACTCGGCGACGAGGACGACGTTTACTTCAGAGTCGGAGGTGTATAATGAAAAAGAATAATTCTTCGGCACCGCATTCGCCGAATTTCTCCGCGCTCGGATTTTTCGGTATATACTTTATCGCGCTTTCGATGATCACGCCCGTGATCGGTACCAATGTGCTTCTTACACTTGCCGTCGCCGCGGTAGTTCTTGTCTTTATGGCAATCGGATACTTTCTGCAGGCGGGCGTCAGCCGTGCGATGGGCTTCAAGCGCGAGCTCGAGACCCGAGCTTACGAGCCCGAATATAAGTATTTCAAGCCAAACCGCGCCTTTCCCGTGTGGATGATCGCGATCCTTCTTTCCTTCGCCGTCAGCTTTCTGACCGACAGATTCCTTTTTGAACGCTCAAAGATCCCGACCTACAGCTACGATCCCGATTCAATTCTGCCCGCAACTTTGGCGATAGTATTCGTTGCGGTCGTTGCGCTCGGCTCGTTCGTATGGTTTTTCCCGTATAACCGAGTCATGACGGGAAGCGGACTCATTACGGGTCTTACGCTCAATGCGGTTTCATTTGCACTTTATACGATGATCAAGGCTCCCGGAGTTATTGCCGTAGGCTTTTGCTTCGTCGGCTACGCGTTCTGCGCGCTGATCTCGGCGAATCAGTATTCTCTCGGAAGGACATACCGCGGCACCGTGGTCTCGTTTATGACACCGCAGACGAGACGGTATAATCTGGTGCTTTCGCTCGCTTTGGTAGCAGTTTTCTGTATGATTCTTTTCGTCGCTTACCTTATCGTGAACGGTGTCAGAGTCAGCGTTCTGTTCGTCTTCCAAACACTCCTGCGCGCCGCCACAAACAGCGGTGAAGGCTATACCGAGGAGGAAGAGAAGAACATTTTTGAGAGCATTTCAAAGAACGTCTTCGGTACAAAGGATGCGGCAAGCTCGGTCAATTATTGGCTCTATTGGGTCTTTGTTGTGATGACGGTCGTTGCGCTTGTCGTAGTATTCGTGAGAAGAAGACCCGAATTCAAGCGTATCATTGCCTGGATCAAGGCGAAGATCGTTGCGCTCTTTGAATTTTTCTGGCTTCCCGTCAAGCATAATTTTGAGGGCGAGGACTATTATTTCTCGAATTACGTTGACGAGGAGATAAAGCTCCAGAAGCACGAGATCAGCTCAAATCGCGGAAACAGCGCAAATGAAAAAATGACCTGGCGTGAGTTCAGTATCATCTTGCGCACCAAGCGCAGCGAGGAAGAGAAATACCGTTACGCGTATTCCGTCTTCGTTGACAGACTGCGACGGATGCCAATGTTCGTAAGAAAATCGGATACGCCGAGAAAGATCCGCGAAAGACTTTCCGCAAGCGGAAAGGTTACAAGCAAACGCGAGATCGAGATGATCACCGAGGCTTTCGAGCAGATCGAATACGCCGGCAAGCCCGCCACTCCCGAGACCGAAAAAGCACTCGAGGCGCTTTGCGATAAGATAAGAGAGAATATGTAAAGCGAAAAAGTTTTGATCAAACTTTTTCAAAAGTTTGCGGATTCTCAAGGCAGAGCCTTGAGTCGCCCTCCGCAGAGAGCGAAATACTTTGCGCTCCGAGCCGACTGCACCCCTGCAGGCGGTTCGGAAGGAGTCAAACCTTCCCTTTGCGGAAGGTTTGCTCTCCTTCACTATAATAATTTAAGTATTAAGGAGATTTTAGCAATGTTCATACTGGCACAAGACTTTCAAAACAGTGATATTATCGGCATGTTGGGGGATTTTTTCAAAAGTCTGCCCGAACTTCTTTGGTGGCTCCTCAAGGCAACGGCATCAAATCTTTTTTGGCTTCTC
>JAZSMP010000301.1:0-6375 GCA_045535915.1 Eubacteriales bacterium
ATCGGCAGAGGTGCTTTTGGGAGCCTTTTCCGATGCCGTGCGCGAGGACCGCGTTACCGTCAGCTTTTCGGGCGGAGAAGAGAGGATTTTCGAAGTCCTTTCCTTTATCGGTGCGAACAAACTGCCTATGCGCCGGATCGAACGCGCCGAGCCTTCGCTTGAGTCGCTTTTTGTGGAGGTGGTAAAATGAAAGCGTTTGGGGCATTTTTCAAAAAAGAACTGCTCGAAAGCGCACGGAGCGGTAAGTTTTTGATCCTCTTGATACTCTTTTTCGCCTTCGGAGTTATGAATCCCGCAATAGCGAAGCTGACACCGTGGATGATGGAGATGCTTGCCGAGGAGCTTGCGGCGAGCGGTATGACGGTCGGCGAGGTCGCCGTGGACGCTATGGCATCGTGGACGCAGTTTTTCAAGAATATTCCGATGGCACTGATCGCATTTGTTTTCCTTTACAGCTCGTCGTTTACGAAGGAGTATGAGTCGGGCACGCTCGTTCTGATGCTGACCCGCGGACTCGCTCGCCGCAATGTCGTGCTCGCCAAGACGGCGGTTATGGCACTTGTCTGGAGCGCGGGATATTTCCTCTGCTTCGGTGTTACCTACGGCTACAACGCTTATTATTGGGATAATTCGATCGCTGTGGGACTTTTGCCTGCGGTTATGAATTGGTGGCTCTTTGGCGTATTTACAGTTGCGTTGATGGTACTGTTTTCGACTCTTTCAAAAAGCTCGGGAGGAGTGCTTCTCGGCACCGGCGGCAGTATCCTTGCTTGCTACCTGATCTCTATGATCCCCAAGGCGGCAAAATATCTTCCCACAGCGCTTATGAACAGTGCCGGTCTCTTGACGGGAGTAGAAAATGCCGGCGAATATATTGCGGCAGTTGTCATAACCGCTGCAGCAAGCGTTGTCTGTATCGCACTCTCAGTACCGATTTTGAATAAGAAACAGGTATAATGAAAACGGATGGCAAAAGCCATCCGTTTTCATTAGTCGATTTCCCCTGCAGGAGGATCGAGCTCGATCTCATATCCTGTCGGCAGACCCATTACGGGGTAGCCGGTCTCATCGAAATCGACGCGCTGGATGTTGAAGAAGCGGGGCGCACCCGTGCAGGTCTCGTTGTGCTCCTTCATACCGTGGTAAGCGCACCAGACTTCCTTGCCGTCGGGAGCGCGGAAGAAGGAAGCGTGACCGGGGCCGTAGAGTTCGTTGCCGTGAACGAAGAGGGGCTTTTCGTGCTTTTTCCAGTTTGCGGCATCGGTAAGCGAACCGCCCGTGTGCTCGAGCACGCCGAGGCAGTAGTCGTCCGACCAGCAACCGTTCGCGGAATAGATGATAAAGAGTCTGCCCTCGCGCTCGAGGAAGAATGCGCCTTCAACGATCGCGCGGCGGCCTGTGTAGGGCTCGACAAGCTCCCAATCGAGCTCGGCACGGGCGATGGTTGCCCAATTGTCGCCGTATGTATAGGGATTTACGAGATTGCAAATGTCGAGGACCTGACCGTACTGCGGATCGACGCGGGAAGAGCAGAGGTACTGCACGCCGTCGGGCGCGGTATAAACGGTGGGGTCGATCGAGAAAATATCGGGCGAGGGCTTGCCGCGGAAGACCCATTCGCCCTCAAAGGGGTCGTCGGCGGGTCCTTCCATGATAAAGAGACGCTTCTGGCTCGGTTCGGGCTTGATGCGTCCGCTGGTGTAGACGTACCAACGGCCGTTCGGCGCGCGGTGCATTTCGGGAGCCCAGATGTCGCCCCAGATTCCGTCGCGCTCGCCGTTCGGGGTGTAGATGATGCGCGAGTCGCCGTCGGTTACGATCGAGCCCGCGTGGCGGCTGCGGAATAGCTCGAGCTTCGTGCCGCGAGTGAAAAGGGCGTAATAGTATCCCGTAACGGGATCATAGGTCATAAAAGGGTCGGGCGCGTCAAAGGGGGATACGGGATTTTTGAATTTTCGCATGGAAGATACCTCTTTTCGTAATTCTGATGATATTATTATATCATAGTGTTAAGAGATTTTCAAGCGTTTTTGACTTTATATACAAAAAACAAAATGCCGATTTCGGAATAAAAATGTGAAAATCACAAGTTTTTTCCGAAATCGGCATTTAGTTTAAATTTTCAGCGTCTGAATCCCGTGATTTCGCCGGTTTTTTCCTGACTTATCAAGAGTCCTGTGCCGTCAAAGGTGTATCTGAAGACGTAGCAGGTGGCGGCGATGGTAAAGGAGCTTGTGGCGGGGGAGAAGATGGTGTCGGTTATGCTTTCGGCGTTCCAGAGAAGGTTGCCGTCCTCGCTGAGTGACAGCTTTCCGCCGATCGAGCCCTTGACCGAGTAAAACTGTTGCGGTGTGCCGACGCTCGGATCGCAGACGAGGAGCATTGCGGTGAAGTTTTGGCGCATAAGCTCGGTCAGCTTTTCGCTTGAAATATTCTTGTAACCATTCTCATCAAAGATATAGTTCAAGACGTTTGCGATCTCGTATCTGCCGCCCGCGTTTTTGTCCTCGTCTTCAAGTTTCGGCACGGCGTATGCCGAAAGATAGATCTTGCCGTTAAATTCGATCATATCGGAGATATAGTAATAGGCGTCGAGCGCGCTGTAGGAGAATGACTCGGTGATGTTTCCTTCGCGATCAACCTTGACGATCTTGGCATACTCACCCGCATTATAACTGCCGAGCTGAACGATATATCCGTCGCCGAAGCGCGCGACGTTCCAGATGCCGTAATTGCCGATCTCGGTCTTCCTCAAGAACAACTGTCTGCCGTCCGCGGTGTATTGGCTGAGACAGAAGAAATTCAGATCTCCGCGAACGATCACGGCGTAAGTGCCGTCGGCGTTTTCGAGGACCGCCGAAACGTCCGCGGTGTGAAATTCATCACTCACCTGTCCCTTCCAGAGGATATTTCCGTCGCCGTCGAGCTTGGCGATCCAAGGATAGGTGGGCTGTCGGCTCGAAGTTCTGTCGGTGCTTCCGTAAACGATCACGCCGTCCGAAACTTCCGAGTAACCCCAGAGCTCGAACTCGTAGATATCGGTGCTCCAGATGAGGTTTTCGCCGTCGTATTTTTCAAAGACCGACTTGTCGAAAACGTCAAAACCTTCCCCGCCTTTTTTGTAATTGTGATCGTATCGGTATTGCGCGGAATTTTTTGCCGGATCGCGGGTAATTCCGTAGTATGGCGAATAGTTTTTGTAGTTCCAGAGGTTTTCAAGATCCTCGGGTGTGGGATCATCCTGAGAGATCTCGTATCCCTTGATCTTATCTGTCGAAATGCTGTTTACGATCACCTCTGCGGTTTTGGAATAGGAGAAGGATTTTGTGGTAATGTCGCGGTAGATCTTCTTGATCTCGCGGCGTGAAAGTCCCTCCGTGGAAAGATCGTGGTCGTCAAAAAACTTGACTGCGGCGTTGTATTCCTTGACGTCGGCGGCGTATGCGTAGGTGCCGAAGCCGAGTGAAAACAGCAAAATGAAGCACGCGGCAACCGTTCCGAGCATTCTGAACCGACTGCGTTTCTTTATTTGCGGAGCGGATGCCGCTTCTTCGATGAAGGCGGGATCGATAAGCTCCATTTTGTCTAAAAATTCATTACCTCTCATAAGGTGTAACCCTCCTTTTTCAGATATTCGCGCAGCTTGCCGCGGCAGCGGAAGAGCGTGACTTTGACGTTGCTTTGCGAAATCGCGAACCGACGCGCGATCGCGGATACCGAATCAAGATACCAGTACCGGCGGATGAAAATATTCCGCGTGCGGCTGTCGAGCGAGGACAGAAATTTGTTGATAGCATCCGCGAGGACAATGTCATCAATGCGGCAGGTGCCGTCATCGGGAGAGGGAATACATGCCTCCATCTCCGTGCTGAGTTCGCAAATATGCGCGTGCCTCTTGAGACGGTCGCGGTCGCGGCAGCGATTGAGCGAAATATGACGTATGATTCGGGCGAGAAAGGCATAGAGATATGTCCGCGGCTCGTGCGGCGGAATCAAATTCCAGGCTTCGAGATACGTGTCGTTCTCGCATTCCTCAGCCGTCAGCGAGTCCTCTGCGATGTCATAGGAGAGCGAGCGCAAACGCGCGCCGTATTTTTGCGCGGTATATTTTATCGCATCTTCGTCGCGCGCCAAGAACAGCTCAACGATCTTGCCGTCATCCATATCATTTCTCTCCTTTCTTGATAGAGTGACAAGAATAATCCGAACTAGCCCGGGAGCCTTAATTTTTGGTGCTTTTCGGATTGTCGTCCTAGCAAGGTTTTTTGAATGCATTCACTCTAATAAGCACCGTTTGGGGCGGAAAGGTTACAGGATTTCAAAAAATTTTTCCGTTCAAGAGGTATATTCTTTATTTATATCTTTTCTTAACTTCCTTCTGACACGGTTTATATGCCTCTCGAAGCTGCCGCCCACGATAAGCTCGGCGAGAACGTATTGCATAAAGGTCGGCACGGTGCAGGAATAAAAGCCGAGTTTTTCCTCGTATATCTCCACAAGATGCTTGGGAAGCACCATATATCCGATACGCAAGGAGGGCGAGATCGTTTTTGAAAAGGTGTTGAGGTAGATCACGTTGTCGCACTCCGAGAGAGCAAAAAGAGTTTCGGTAGGCTTTGCAGATACCGAAAATTCGGATTCGAAGTCGTCTTCGATGATGTAGCGCCGATTTTCGCTTGCCCAGCTGACGTATTCGTGCAGCTTGGATGCCGTTGCCGTGACGCCGCTCGGATAGCTTCGGTAGGGAGTCGTGTGGAGAACGTCGGCACTCGTCCCCGCGAGGGCTTTGCTGTCGATGCCGGTCTGAGTCAGGGGAAGGGGTTCGTATCTGATCTCGGTTGCCCTGTAGACCTGCTCGATCTTTTTGTAGGACGGCGACTCGATCGCAAAGACACAGCTTCTGCCGAGGAGCTCGACGATGAGTCCGTAGAGGTATTCCGAGCCCGAGCCGATGATGATCTGACTGCGGTCTACCCTGATGCCGCGGTTGCGCGCAAGATAGCTTCCGATCGCGTCTCTGAGCTCGGTACAACCCGCGTTGGGCGATTTTTCGAGCAAGAGCTCACCGTGTTCGCTGAGTACCTTACGCATCGTCTTACTTAACACAGAGAGAGGAAACTCGGGCGCAGAATGCTCGCTTCGGTAGGCGGAATGATGCACTTGTTCGGGTTTTGCGGACGAGGCAAATCCGTCATTTTTGCGGAAGGTCACGATATAACCGCTCCGCGCCCGTCCTTCCGCGTATCCTTCATCGCACAGCAGAGCGTAGGCGTGCTCGACCGTGACCGTGCTGACGCCGACCTCCTCGGCAAGTCCTCTTTTTGAGGGAAGCTTGCTGTTGTATGCGTATACTCCGTTTACGATATCGTCACGTATCAGACTGTACAGCTGAAGATAGACGGGGCGGTTTTCCTTGTCGATTATGTATTTCATCTGGCTATATAAAAAACTCCTTAATTGGTAATTGCAATATGGTCAGATATAGTATATACTATAAAGCGCAGATTGTAAAGGGGGAAAATGTAAATATGCATTTCAAAACGAAAAAAATCGTCGGCGCGGCACTTTTCGCGGCGCTTGTATATATTGCAACATCGTTCATAATTATTCCGTCGCCGCTTAAGGGATATCTGAACTTCGGCGACTGCGCCGTTCTTCTGGCGGGTTGGATGCTTTCGCCGGGATACGGATTCCTCGCAGCCGGACTCGGTTCCGCGCTTGCCGATCTGTTCGCGGGATACGTTACATACGCTCCTGTGACCTTCATTATCAAGGGCGCAATGGCACTTGTGGTTTTCGCTTGCCACGGCCTTCTGAGGGAAAAGCTCGGAAAGCTTACGTCGCAGATCATCGGAGCCGTATTGGCTGAGATCCTGATGGTGTTGGGATACTTCGTTTTTGAAGGATTCCTGTACGGCTTCGCGCCTTCGCTCGTAAACATCCCCGCAAACGCGGTCCAGGGCGCCGCGGGAATCGTGATCGGAGTTACTTTGATCAAGGTTTTTGAAAAGGCGAAGATCGCGGATGTGTTCAGATGAGGCGGGAGATTTTCGGAAGCTGAGAAAAAGCATGGCATATGAAAAGGAAGGACTCTGAACCCCTTATTGTTTCGCTTTGCGAAACAATAAGTGGTTCATCGTCCATACAGTCTCTACAATAAATAAAGCACCAAGCCGAATGACTTGGTGCTTTATTTATGTGTTACCACTACAAAATACGTCCGAATCGTACTGTGCTACAAAAACAGTCCGTGTTTTTTAGCGTGAGGATAGACTTATCCCTTGGCGATGATGGGAGTTGCACTTGACCGCTGTTTTCGGGGGCTACTCAATGCTTGTAAACGAATCTTATGTATCAATAACACCTACTTGATAA
>JAZSMP010000249.1:0-16246 GCA_045535915.1 Eubacteriales bacterium
CACAAGGCCTCTGCTAAGCGTTTCTCGGTAACCGGAAACGGTAAGGTCAAAATGAATCACTCGCATCACCGTCATAAGCTCGGTCTCAAGGACCAGAAGAGAAAGAGACATCTTCGTACCGGCGATTACGTAAACGGCAAGATGGCTGCAAACATCCGTGCACTCATCCAGAAGTAACGGACAGCGCGAAAGAATTTTAGGAGGAAAGAACAATGGCAAGAATTAAGGGCGCGATGATGACGCGCAAGAGAAGAAATAAAGTCCTCAAGGCCGCTAAGGGTTACTGGGGTGCCAAGAGCAAGCACTTTAAGATGGCTAAGCAGGCTGTTATGAAGGGCGGTAACTACGCTTTCATCGGCCGTAAGCTCAAGAAGAGAGATTTCCGCCGCCTTTGGATCACCCGTATTTCGGCTGAGGCTAAGGTTAACGGTATGAACTACTCCACCTTTATGCACGGACTCAAGAAGGCAGGCATCGAGCTCAACCGTAAGATGCTCGCTGAGCTTGCAGTAAGCGACAAGGCAGGATTTGCTGCTCTCGCAGAGAAGGCGAAGGCTGCTCTCTAAGCACTAAATTAATAGGGGCTGTATGCAATTTTGGTTGCGACAGCCCCTGTTTCGGTATTTTTACATTATAAATTTCGAGTAAAATCGACAAAAACGGAGGAGATACGAATGCTTTTCGGTAACGAAATAATCACCTCAAGACAAAATCCGACGGTAGTAAAACTCTGCGCGCTTCTCGACAAAAAGGAGCGCAGAAAGACACGTCTTTTCCGTATTGACGGATATAAGCTACTCTCCGAGGCGATCGAATGCGGCGCGGAGATCGAGCTTGTTGCGGTATGCTCCGAAAAGGCAGACCGTTTTATGCCTCTGGCTTCAAGATCGGGAGCGAAGACAGTTGTGCTTTCACCCGAAGTTTTTTCAAAAATTACAGACGAAAAAGCCCCCGACGGAATTATTGCCGTTGTAAAATATATTGACGGATTGCATAAAGTCCTCTCATCCTCGGATATTCCCGCGATCGCGACATCCGAGAGAAGGATCATGGCTTTCGAATCACTGCGCGATCCCGGAAATCTCGGAACCGTGATCCGTTCCGCATCGGCTTTCGGTGTTGATACGCTTATACTTTCCGACGATTGTGCGGATATATATAATCCAAAAACTCTGCGCGGTGCTATGGGTGCGATCTTCTCGCGCGAGATCCTTTTCTGCCGCGATCTTCCCGAAGCACTGGCACGCTTTTCCTGCGAGGGCAGAAGAGTTCTTGCCGCTACTCTCGATACCGAATCGGTTTCGGTCGGCAAAGCGGCACTTACCGCGAAAGACATAGTGGTGATCGGCAACGAGGGCCACGGACTCAGCAGAAGTACTGTCGCAGTTTCCGATCTTTCGGTCATACTGCCGATAGACACGGGACGCGGAGTCGAATCACTCAACGCCGCAACCGCTGCTTCGGTCTTTATGTGGGAGCAGAGAAGACTGTCATCAAAATGAATCTTGATTTTTGCACGGAGGATAACGATATGAGCAAATTTTCAAAAGAGAAAATACTGTATGAAATATGGCTTACGACCTGCCTTTACGCGGGCTCCACGGCTTATGAGAAGCTTTTCGAGCATTATTCTTCGGCATATGAGATCTACCGCGCCGATCCCGCCGAGCTTGAAAGGATCGGTATATCCGAAAAGCTTATTTCAAGGCTTGCTATGAAGGATCTGCGCTATGCAAACGAGGCAGTTGAATTTTGCTTCAAGAAAGGCGTTGATCTTATTGTGCGAGGCGAGGACGATTACCCCAAGCGCCTTGATTCGATACCTAACCCGCCCTATGCGCTTTACGTAAAGGGTTCGATAAAGTGCGCGGAAAACGAGTATTCCACGGCTGTTGTCGGAACGAGAAAGATGAGCGAATACGGCATGAGAATGGCGTATAAAATATCTTACGAGCTTGCGGCGGCGGGTGCCGCGATCGTAAGCGGCATGGCTCTCGGAGTTGACGGCGTTGCGGCTGTCGGCGCGCTTGAAGCAGGCGGCGACACTATCGCCGTGCTCGGATGCGGTCTCGATAAGGTCTATCCGCCCGCGCACAGAAGACTCATGGGTATCATTGCCGAAAGAGGTGCGCTGGTCAGCGAATATGCACCCGGTACACCTCCCATGAGCGGAAACTTCCCGCTCAGAAACAGGATCATCAGCGGACTGTCGCGTTCGACTCTGGTTATCGAAGGCAATACCAACAGCGGTTCGATGCTTACCGCCCGCGAGGCTATAAGACAGGGACGCGATATCTTCGCTATTCCCGGAAACGTCGGCGTCAGTAATGCACTCGGCACAAACGTTCTTATCCGCGACGGCGCGAGGGTCGCGCTTTCGGCACGCGATATAATTGCCGTAAGAAACGACAAGGGCGTCGATTTCGACAGACTTGCCGAAGCCGAACTCAATTCCGATCTTGATATCAACATACTCCGCGCATACGGTGTTGCTCCCGCGGCGTATATCGCAGAGCCGGCTCAAAGGGAGGAACTCAGCGGATTTGAACCCGCTCCTCAAAAGCAGGAAAAGAAGAAAAAGTCGCCGCCGAAGAGCAGAACGGAGACTGCACATGTTGAACCCGAGGCGCCGAAACCTTCGCTGTCTCAGCTTCCCGAGGGTATGATGCGTGATATTCTTGAATCGATGCCGGTCGGTACTTCCGTAAGCGCGGACTTCTTCTCAGGCTTCGGTCTCGATCCCGGAAAACTCGTCGGATATATCTCAATGCTCGAAGTATCGGGGTATATTATGTCGAGCCCCGGCGGAACATATTTGAGAAAATTTTGAATTTACCTCTTGACAAGCGCGAAAAAACATTATAAAATATAAAATAGAGGAAGTTGCGGTTTTGCCGCAAATACTATCGTTAACCCTATTTTGAAAGGAAAACTTCAGTCGTATGGCTAAGAATCTGGTAATAATCGAGTCCCCCTCCAAGGCGCATACCATTCAGGCATGCCTTGGTTCAAACTATAAGATAGTGGCTTCAAAGGGTCACGTGCGCGACCTTCCCAAGTCCACTTTCGCTATTGATATCGAAAACGATTTCACACCCAAATATATCAACATCCGCGGTAAGGGCGACCTTATCAAGGAGCTCAAGAAGGAGGCAAAGGCTGCGAAGACAGTATATCTCGCAACCGACCCTGACCGCGAGGGAGAGGCTATTTCCTGGCATCTCGCAGCGGCGCTTGAGATCCCCGATGACAAACTCAAGAGAGTGACCTTCAATGAGATCACCAAGACTGCGATCAAGGCTTCGATCAAGCAGCCCCGCGCGATCGACATCAACCTTGTAAACGCACAGCAGTCGCGCCGTATCCTCGACCGTATCGTGGGATACAAGCTAAGTCCTCTGCTCTGGAAGAGAGTAAAGCACGGTCTTTCCGCGGGACGCGTACAGTCTGTTGCCACCCGCCTTGTAGTTGAGCGCGAGGAAGAGATCCGCTCATTCATCCCCGAGGAATACTGGACTGTTTCCGCAAAGCTTGATGCGAACGGAAGCATTTTTGACGTCCGCTATTACGGCGATGCCGCAACCGGAAACAAAGTCAAGCTTTCAAGCGAAGCCGAGGCTCGCGCGGTAGTTGACGCCGTTCTCGGCAAGGATATGAACGTAAAGACGGTTAAACACGGAGTTAAGTATAAGACTCCTGCGCCTCCTTTTACTACTTCTACAATGCTTCAGGAAGCGGCAAGAAAGCTCGGCTTCCAGTCCGCGCGTACCATGCGTACCGCTCAGGAGCTTTACGAAGGTATCAACCTCGGTTCCGCAAACGGCGGTGCCCAGGGTATTATCACCTATATGCGTACCGACTCGCTCCGTATCGCCGCAGAGGCTCAGGAAGCTGCCCGCGAATTTATCTCGGAAAAGTACGGCGAGAATTACTGCCCCGCAACGCCCAGAGTTTATAAGGTAAAGGCGAACGCTCAGGACGCACACGAAGCCATCAGACCCGCGAGAGTCGCGCTCCTTCCCGCAGATATCAAGCCTTATCTGACTCCAGACCAGTTCAAGCTTTATAAGCTCATCTGGGAGCGTTTCGTAGCAAGCCAGATGGAATCGGCAAAGCTTGATACTCTCAACGTTGATTTCGAGTCCGCAGGATATCTATTCCGCACCGGCGGTTATACCGTTGCATTCCAGGGTTATATGGCGGTCTACGAAGAAGGCACGGACGATCCCGTCAAGAAGGCTGACGACGATGACGATATCAAGAATTTCAGAATTCCCAACATTACTGAGGGTCAGAGTCTGCCCTGTGTTGATGTAACACCCTCGAAGCATTTCACCGAGCCTCCCGCAAGATACAACGAAGCAAGCCTTATCAAGGCCCTTGAGGACAAGGGGATCGGCAGACCCAGTACAATTCCCCCAACGATCACCACCATCATCACCCGCGGCTACGTACGCCGTGAGGGCAAGGCTCTCATCCCCACCGAGCTCGGAGAGGTAACTACCGCCCTTATGAAGTCGGATTTTGCCGATATAGTTGACTATAAATTCACTGCAAGAATGGAAAGTCAGCTCGACGAGATCGAAGCGGGTGAGACCGATATGATCGAGGTCCTCCGCGAATTTTGGGAAGGATTCGAGCGCGAGCTCACCGAAGCTGAGAAGAAGAGCAGTCTCGAGACTACTCCCGCAGTTGTCGAGGAGACCGATATCATCTGCGACAAGTGCGGTGCGAAGATGATCGTCAAGTCGGGCAGATTCGGCAAGTTTGCCGCTTGCCCCAACTATCCCGAATGTAAGAATACCAAGCCTCTCGACGCAAATAAGCAGACCGAAAAGAAGGCTCCCGTTGTTGCCGACTTCAAGTGCGAGGTCTGCGGCGGCGATATGGTTCAGAGACACGGCAAGTACGGAACTTTCTTTGCCTGTGCAAATTACCCCAAGTGTAAGTTCATCAAACAGCAGCAGAACAAGCTCGAAGGCGTTGCGTGTCCCAAGTGCGGCGGCGCGATCCTCGTCCGTCAGGGCAGAAACAGAAGCCAGTTCTACAGCTGTGAAAAATATCCCGAATGCGATTGGTCGAGCTGGGATCTTCCCGTAGCCGAAAAATGCCCCGAATGCGGCGAGATGCTTTATAAAAAGAAATCCCGTCCCGGCGCGCTTATCTGCAAGAACAAGAACTGCGGTTACGTCAAGGAAGAGGAAGGCGTGAAGGAAGAAAAGTACGGTTATATCCCTGCGGATAACGACGAGCTTCCTGAGCTTTCGGTATCTCCCCTCGATATGCCGCCCCCTCCCGGTGACGACGATATCCCGTTCTGATAACTTAAAAGGATTTTATTGATATGACAGGCGAAATGCCCAAGACAATAAATGTGCTCGGCGCGGGACTTGCGGGATGCGAAGCCGCGTGGCAGGCAGCGCGTCTCGGCGTAAAGGTAAAGCTTTACGAGATGAAGCCGAAGAAATTCACACCCGCGCATAAAAGCGAAGGCTTTGCCGAGCTCGTATGCTCAAATTCGCTCCGTTCCGACAGCGTGACAAATGCCGTTGGTCTGCTCAAGGAAGAGATGAGACATCTCTCGTCTCTTATCCTTGAAGCCGCAGACGCTACCCGTGTTCCCGCGGGCTCGGCGCTTGCCGTTGACAGAGTGAAATTTTCCGAATATATAACAGAAAAGATCCGTTCGAATCCCAATATCGAAGTGATCGAAGAAGAAGTCGATTCGATCCCCGAGGGTGAGATCACAGTTATTGCCACGGGACCTCTGACAAGCGACAGAATGGCTGATTATATCAAAAATGAGCTCGGATGCCCCGGACTTCATTTCTTTGATGCCGCCGCGCCCATCGTTGATGCGGAGAGTATCAATACCGATATCGCGTTCTTTGCTTCGCGTTACGACAAGGGCGATGCAGATTACCTTAACTGTCCCATGACCAAGGAGCAGTATGATGCGTTTTACGACGCTCTCGTCTCGGCAAGAGAAGCAGAACTTCACGATTTTGATAAGGATTCGCAGAAGGATCTCAAGGTCTTTGAAGGCTGTATGCCCGTTGAGGTTATGGCAAAGAGAGGCAGAGAAACGCTCTGCTTCGGTCCGCTCAAACCTGTCGGACTGCACGACCCGCGCCATCCCGAGGTAAGGGAATACTACGCCGTTGTTCAGCTCCGCCGCGAGGATGAAGCGGGAAGCATGTATAACCTCGTAGGATTCCAGACACATCTGGCATTCCCCGAGCAGAAGAGAGTGTTCTCGATGATCCCGGGACTTGAAAATGCAGAATTTCTCCGCTACGGAGTTATGCACAGAAATACTTATCTCAATTCCCCGGGACTTCTTGACGCCGATTATTCCTTCAAAAAACGCCCCGGTGTATATTTTGCGGGACAGATGACGGGTGTTGAGGGATATATCGAATCGGCGGGATCGGGCCTCGTCGCAGGACTTAATGCCGCGCGCCGTGCACTCGGAGAAGAACCCGTGATCTTCCCCGCGGAGACTATGATAGGCGCTATGGCGGCGTACGTTTCAAATGGCGGTACGGGATCGTTTACCCCCATGAATGCCAATTTCGGAATTATCGCGCCTCTGCCCGAGAGAGTAAAGGGCGGTAAGGCCGCAAGATACACCGTATATGCGGAGAGAGCTCTCCGCGAGATCAAAAGATTCGGGCAGAAACCCGACGGAGATTCAAAATGATAGTTATCGTTGATTGTATGGGCGGCGATAAAGCCCCTCTTGAAGTTGTCAAGGGCGCGTATGCCGCATCGCTCGAATACAATGCAAATTTCATATTGGTCGGCGATAAGGCAGAGATCCTCCGCATCGCGGAAGAGGAAGGCTACGACCTTCGCCGATTTGATATAGTTGACGCGCCCGTTACCGTCGAAATGACCGATCCGCCTCTCGCCGTTATGAAGGCGAAGAAGGATTCGAGCATGAACGTGGCGCTTACCATGCTTGCCGAAGGCAAGGGCGATGCGCTTGTCAGCACGGGCAATACCGGTGCGCTCTTTACCGGCGCGACTCTTATCGTCCGTAAGATCAAGGGCATCAAGAGACCCGCGATCGCAAGCATTCTGCCTATGACCCCTCCCGTCCTTTTACTTGACTCGGGAGCAAATATTTCGGTCACTCCCGCGTATCTTGAGCAGTTTGCCATTATGGGAAGTATTTATATGCACAAGATCTACGGTCTTGCCGCTCCGCGTATCGGGCTTCTCAACAACGGTGCGGAGGAGACCAAGGGCACCGAGCTCCAGCTTGAAGCATACAAGCTTCTGTCAGAGTCGCCGTCTCTTAATTTCGTGGGAAACATCGAGGCGAACATGGTTCCGAAGGACGCATGCGACGTTCTTGTCACAGACGGATTTACCGGAAATATCCTGCTTAAATCCATCGAAGGTATGGGCAAGATGATGCTCCGCACAATGAAAGATATTTTTTATGCAAATATCAAGGCGAAAGTATCTGCTCTGCTGATAAAGAAAAAGCTTGATGAGGTAAAGACCGTCTTCGACCCCAATGAATACGGCGGCGCGCCGATCCTCGGTATTGCCAAGCCCGTAATCAAGGCGCACGGCTCGTCTAATGCAAAAGCTGTCAAGAACGCTATCAGACAGGCAATAGCCTATGCGGAATCGGGCGTTATCTACAGCATTGCAAGAGAGACCAAACTTTTTACACCGTCTCCTGCAGTCAAAAATGAGGAAGATAAAACTCCTGCCTCAATCTCGAGTGAAAAATAAGGAAAGTGAGTATACGGTCTTGATCGATACCCAGAATTTTGCCGAGCTTGAATCAAAGATCGGTTATACATTCAAAGATAAAAACCTGCTTACCGAGGCGCTGACACATTCGTCATACGCCAACGAACACGGCGGGATCAAAAAACATAAATGCAACGAACGCCTTGAATTCCTCGGCGATGCCGTGCTATCTTCGATAACTGCGGAGTACCTTTTCAGAAAGTATTCGGATTCGCCCGAGGGCGATCTTACCCGTATGAGAGCCGAGCTTGTATGCGAAAAGGCACTTGCCGAATATTCGGGAAAGCTCGGGATCGGCGCGGTTCTTCTCCTCGGAAAAGGCGAAGAAAGGGGCGGCGGCCGCGAAAGAAAGTCGATTCTCGCGGATGCTTTTGAGGCGCTTTTAGCGGCAGTCTATCTCGATGCCGGTGCGCAGGATGCGGCAAAGGACGCCATCAGAAGCTACCTGATGCCCCTTGTTGAAGCGCGCCTCGAGGTCCTTCTTGCCGAATGGCACGGAGCAGATTACAAGACCCTGCTCCAGCAGCTCGTTCAGCGTTCGGAGGGTGAGCTTCTTGAATACGTTACGGTCGGCGAAAAGGGTCCCGACCATGCGAAAGTATTCACGGTTGAAGCAAGACTGAATTCAAACATCATCGGTCAGGGCGAAGGCGCAACCAAGCGCGCGGCTGAACAGGCTGCGGCAAAGCAGGCTCTCATCCTCTTCGGTGAATTATAATTACATATTCGCAGGGTGGACTTTCGGTTCACCCTGCAAAAGTGTTTTTTTAAGCAATTGTAAAACTGCGTTTTAAGCGTTTTGAGGAAAGGAGAAATAGGCTTGAGACATATAAATATTCCTGTTTTTATACCTCATCTCGGCTGTCCGAACAACTGTGTTTTCTGCGATCAGCGAAAGATTTCGGGCTGTATCTCCTTTGACGAATCCGCGGTACAAAGCGAGATAGTGACCGCTCTTTCGACCGTTCTTCCCGAGGATGACGTTGAAATCGCTTTTTTCGGCGGATCGTTTACCGGGATCGACCGCGATCTTATGATCAGACTGCTTGAGATATCGGATGAATTTATCCGAGAGGGAAGAGTGTCAAGAGTGAGATGCTCGACCCGACCCGATTATATCGACGAAGAAATCCTCGCAATACTTCGTGATCATCACGTAAAAACCGTCGAACTCGGAATACAGAGCCTTTCGGATAACGTACTGTCTGCGTCAAAACGCGGTCATACCGCAGAAGCGTCGCTGAAGGCTTGTAAGTTGGTCAAGGACGCGGGATTCGAGCTTATCGGACAGATGATGATAGGCCTGCCATGTTCGTCCGCAGAGGATGAAATCGCGACCGCAAAAGCAATATGCGCCATCGGAGCCCACGGCGCGCGCGTTTATCCGACCGTCGTATTCTCTGATACTGAACTTGCCGATATGACTGCAAGCGGAAAGTACACACCGCTTTCGGTCGATGACGCTATAGAACGCACGGCATCTGTGCTCGATGTTTTCGACCGCGCGTGCGTGCCCGTGATACGTGTCGGGCTTTGCTCGGGAGAGAATCTTTCATCCCCCGAAAGCGTTGTCGGAGGCGCGAATCATCCCGCCCTCGGCGAGCTCGCTATGGGAGAGCTTATGTACAGACGCATCTGCGAAGAAGCAGACAGAGTGATTGAGACTTGTGATGTTTCGGGCAAAACCATGACAGTTTTTGTCCCCCGTGGGGCAACTTCGCGTGCAGTCGGGCAGAAAAAACGCAATATTTTGCGTCTGAATGAAAAATATTGCAAAAAACATGCAATAAATCGCATAAAAATTCTTGAAAATTCTTCTATTATAGGTTATAATATTATAATAGACTTTTCGTAATGCGGTCGACTTGACCGCGGAGGTATAAATTGTATTTAAAGCAGATAGAACTTCAGGGCTTCAAGTCATTCCCTGACAGAACGAGGCTGATATTTGAACCCGGCGCGACCGTCATTATCGGTCCCAACGGAAGCGGAAAATCGAATATTTCGGATGCTATGCGCTGGGTACTCGGAGAGATATCTTCGAAGAGCCTCAGAGGCACGAAGATGGAGGATATCATCTTCGGCGGTTCTGACAGTCGCAAGCCCATGAGCTATGCCGAGGTATCGGTCACATTCGACAACACCGAGGTCGGCTCGGATGCAAGGCTTGACTGCCCCTATGACGAGGTTACGGTCACCCGCCGTTATTACCGCAACGGTGACAGCGAATATTTTATCAACAAGGGCAAGGTAAGGCTCCGCGATATTTATGAGCTCTTTCTCAATACCGGTATCGGACGCGACGGATATTCTATCATCGGTCAGGGTCGAATCGCCGACATTATCTCGCGTAAGGGCGACGAGCGCCGAGGCATCTTTGAAGACGCCGCGGGTATCGCAAAATTCCGTCACCGCAAGAACGAGGCTGAACGCAAGCTCGCGCAGACCGAACAGAATATGGAGCGCGTTCAGGATATCGTAAACGTCCTCGGCTCGCGTCTTGCGTCCCTCGAGCGCGAGAGCGTAAAGGCAAAGCGCTTTATTGAGTACAGTGAAGTCAAAAGACAGGCTGACGTTCAGCTATGGCTCTTTGATACCGAAGGACTCAGAGTTGAGGAAAATGAATCTAACACCGAACTCCGCCGCACAGACCGCGAGAGCGCAGAGACGGAGGAAAGTCTTGCAACTCTCCGAGAACAGCAGGAAAGACTCGAATCTCTGGCGTTCGAAAACAGAGCCGAGGCGGCAAGGATCGCGTCCGAGATCTCCGCGAGAACGAGAGACAATTATGAGCTTGACGCAAGGGTTAAGGTCATTAATACCAATATCACGCATACCGAGGGAAGTGTTTCGGTAGAGCGTGCAACAGCTGAAGGACTTCGTGATTCCGCAAAGGATGAGGATGCACGCGCAACCGCAAAGGATAACGAAGCATCGGCAATCGCCGCTGAGATCTCCGCGCTTTCCGCAAAGGAAGCCGAGCTTACCGCGCTTGCGGGCGAAGCCGAAAAGAAAGCCGAAGAACTTGATTCCTCTATCGGACTTGCCTTTGACGAGCTTTCTGCCGCAAAGGAAGAGGTCTCCGATATCCACGCTCGTCTCGAGCTTCTCGGACGCTCCGATGAAGAGGACGAGGGACGTGATGAAGCGGCAAGAAAGAACGTAAACGAACGCCGCCGTCTCGCCGCCGCGCATGAAGCCGAATGCGAAGACAGCGAACGCACGATCGCCGAATACGATGCAAAGCTTGCGGAAAACGCGGAGCTTCTTGCCGATAAGAAGGCGGATGCCGAGGTGCTCCGCACAAAGCGCAATTCCGACCGCTCAGACCTGACCTCGGCAGAGATCAGGATCGACACTCTCAGCGGCAAGATCGAGGCTCTCCGCCGTATGGAGGAGCATTTCGAGGGATATAACAACAGTGTAAAATTCGTTATGCGCTCATATGGTGAGGGAAAGATTGAGCGCGGAACGATTTACGGTCCTCTCTCGTCTCTCATAACTGTTGAAAGTAAATACGTTACCGCGATCGAGACCGCTCTCGGTGCGGCAATACAGAATATAGTTGTTGACGAGGAAAGGACTGCAAGAGCCGCAATTTCCTGCCTGAAGCGCAATAATGCGGGACGTGCGACATTCTTCCCGCTTACATCTGTCAGACCCGCATCCGAGCCTACGCGCGAGATGAAGCAGGCGGCGTCCTTCAATGGATACATCGGAGTCGCTTCCGAGCTTGTTACTTCGGACGCAAAGTTCAGTGCCGTTATTTCCTCCATGCTCGGTAGGATTATTGTTTTCGATAACCTCGAGAACGCTACCGAGATGGCAAAGGCACTTCGTTACAGCGTCCGCACGGTAACCCTCGACGGTCAGCAGATTAACCGTGACGGATCCTTCACCGGTGGATCGCTCAGAACGAGCAGCGGTATCCTTACACGTGCCGACGAGATCAAGAGAATGACCGCAGAGCTTGCGCTTCTTACCGAGAATGCTGAAAAGCTCCGCGCATCTCTCGAAATCACCGAAGCGACACTCTCTGAACTTGAACTTGATATTGAGTCGGACGAGAGTGCAAATGCAATGATAGCAACTCTCCGCGCCGTTGAGGCAACGAGGCTTGAAAAGAATAAAGAAACTCTTGCGGCAGACCGCGAACTGCTTGAAAAGTTCCTCGCGGATCTTGAGAACGTGGCAGGTGAAAAGGAACGCCGTGCCGCAGAGATCGCGTCTCTCGAGGCGCGTGAGCGCGAGCTTTCCGCAAAGGTCTCCGAGCTTGACGAATTCCGATCCGACAGTGAAGAGAAACGCCACGCGGCACTTGCCGAGCGCGACCGCATCCGCGGCGAGATCATGAACGTAACAGTCCGTGTCTCGGAGCTCCGCAGAGATATCGAGAGCTGCAACGCCCTCGCTGAAATGTCGCGCGAAAAGGCACGTGCACTCCGCATTGATGCCGTTGCAAGAGAAAGAGCCGCCGCAGATGCTCAGCATAGAGTCGCAGAACTCAAAGCCGAACTTGACGAGGCTATCAGGACTCTCGGTGCGGGAGAAGAGAAGCTCACCGAGCTCAACGCCCGCCGCAGTGCGATCGAGGAAGGCTCGCTCGAATACGAGGGCAAGCTCGTAAGTCTCCGAAATTCCACAGAGGAGCGCCGTTCAAGACGCGACAAGCTGATCGCAGACAAGCTCCGTCTCGAAACGAACCTTGCGCAGATCCGTGCGAAGCTCGATGCCGAGACCAAGACCTTCTGGGACGAATACGGTCTTACGAGAGCCGAAGCGATGGCGTTCGGATATCCCGTAATAACTGCCGTCGAGCGTCCCGCGGTATTCGCGCTCCAGACCGAATACAGAAACAAGATCAGAAATATTGGCCACGTAAATCTTTCGGTAATCGATGAATATCAGACCGAAAAGGCGCAGTACGATGAAAAAACGGCGCATTTGGCAGATCTCGAAAAGGCGAAAGCTGAATTCGAGAAAATCATAAAGAGCCTTGAGATCGAGATGGAAAAGACCTTCGTTGATTCCTTCAACCAGATCAACGAAAACTTCAAGCGCACCTTCTCCGAGCTCTTCGGTGGCGGCTCTGCCGAGTTGATACTGACCGATCCCGAAAATGTTCTTGAAAGCGGAATCGAGATCAAGGCGGCGCCTCCCGGCAAGATCATCAAGTCACTTATGCAGCTTTCGGGTGGCGAGCAGGCATTTGTTGCGATCGCGCTATTCTTCGCGATACTGCAGGTCAACCCCACGCCATTCTGTATCCTCGACGAGATCGAAGCGGCGCTTGACGAGGTCAACGTCGAACGCTTCTCGCAGTATATCCACCGTTATTCGGACGACACGCAGTTTATACTTATCACACACCGCCGCGGCACAATGAACGCCGCTGACAGGCTCTACGGTGTCACGATGCCCGAGTCGGGTATCTCAAAGATACTGACCCTCGACGTGGCGGAAATAGCAAACAAAAAAGGAGAACTCTTTGATGGGATTTCTTGATAAATTAAAAGCAGGTCTCGGAAAGACCAAAAACGCCCTTATGGGACAGATCGACAACGTTCTCAAGGCTTTCGTAAAGATCGACGAGGATGCTCTCGAGGAACTTGAGGAAGCTCTCATCTGCGCCGATGTCGGCGTTGCGGCAACCGAGGAAATCATCGAAATGCTCCGTGAGCGCATCAAGGACGACCGCCTCAAATCCCGCGAGGACACCGAGATCGCCATCCGTGAGATCATTGCGGACATGATCGGAGAGGGCGGACCTCTCAATCTTACAACAACCCCTTCGGTCATTCTCGTTATCGGCGTAAACGGTGCGGGCAAGACCACCTCGATCGGTAAGATCTCCAACAGACTCCGTCAGGAGGGCAAAAAGGTCGTCGTTGCGGCTGCCGATACCTTCCGTGCGGCTGCTATCGACCAGCTTGCGGAATGGTGCAGACGTGCCGATGTAGAGCTTGTAAGGCAGACCGAGGGAAGCGATCCCGCAGCTGTTGTATACGATGCCGCAAACTACGCGAGAAACCGCGGTGCGGACGTTCTTATCGTCGATACCGCAGGCAGACTCCACAATAAAAAGAACCTTATGAACGAGCTTGCAAAGATCAACCGCGTTATCGACCGTGAGCTCCCCGGTGCGGCACGTGAGAACCTTCTCGTTCTCGATGCTACTACCGGACAGAACGCCATCCTTCAGGCCAAGGAATTCAAGAATGCCGCAGAGATCACGGGTCTTGTTCTCAACAAGCTCGATGGAACCGCAAAGGGCGGTATCGTCCTTTCGATCCGCAAGGAGCTCGGCATCCCCGTCAAGTTCATCGGCGTTGGCGAGAAGATCGACGATATGCAGGAATTTGACGCAAAAGAATTCACGGAAGCACTCTTCAATTAAGGTGTCAATATGAAAATTTGTATAGCATCCGGAAACCGCGGAAAGATCGCAGAGCTTCAGAAGCTCCTTTCCGAGTATATCAAGGATATTGAAATCGAACTCGTCTCTCTTAAAGAGCTTGGATTTGAAGGCGACATTGTTGAAGACGGTGAGACCTTCGAAGAAAACGCGCTTATAAAGGCACGCGCTGCGGCAGAATTTTCGGGTCTCTGCTCGATAGCAGACGATTCCGGACTCATCGTAAACGCACTTGACGGCGAACCCGGCGTCTACTCCGCAAGATACGCGGGCGAGCCCTGCGATGACGCGAAAAACAATGAAAAGCTCCTTAAAAACCTCGAAGGAGTCGGCGACAGAAGCGCGGCTTTCGTCTGCACTATCGCGTGCGTCATTCCCGAAGGACAGCCTCTTTCGGGTGACCCGATCATAGGCACCGGCTATTGCCCCGGCGAGATCCTCTTCAATCCAAGGGGAAAGGGCGGATTCGGCTACGATCCCCTCTTCTGGTTTGATCCCTTCGGCAAGACATTTGCCGAGATGAGCGCGGAAGAGAAGAACGCTGTTAGCCACCGCGGTGCGGGCGTCAGAGCATTTGCCGACGCATTCAACAAGCGTATCGCGGAAGAAAAAGAAAAACTTTGGAAAAGGTACGGATTATGACTTTAACTTCTAAACAGAGAGCGTATCTCCGCTCTCTCGCAACCGCCGAGCCGACCATTATGCAGATCGGCAAGGACGGTATCGGCGAAAATCTTGTAAAGACCGTCTCGGACGCTCTCGAGGCGCGTGAGCTCATCAAGCTCTCGGTTCTCGATAACTGCGCGTGGTCTCCCCGTGAGGCTGCGGAAGCGCTTGCTGAGGCTACCGATTCGGCTGTCGTTTGCACAGTCGGCAAAAAGCTGGTTCTTTACCGTCCGTCAAAAAAGAACCCCAAGATCGAGCTCAAATGAATACCCCATATAACGAAAACATCCGCCGCGTAGGCATCTACGGCGGTACCTTCGCTCCACCTCACGTAGGACACGTAGAGGCGGCACGCGCGTTTATGAAGCAGATGCGGCTCGATTATCTTTTTGTTATCCCCGCCGCTATCCCGCCTCATAAAAAACTCGATTTTGAAATTGATCCCATGGATCGCCTTGCAATGTGCGATCTCGCGTTTTCGGGCATCGACGGAGTGATCGTCAGCGATCTTGAGCTTCGCCGCGGCGGTGTCAGCTATACTGTGGATACTCTCCGCGAGCTGACCGCGCCCGATACTCGTCTCTTCCTCTTCTGCGGCACGGATATGTTCCTGACGCTTGATCAATGGTACTGTGCCGACGAGATATTCAAGCTCTGCTATCCGATCTATATCCGCCGCGAAAACGACCCCTTCATAACGAATAAGATCCTCAAAAAGATCGGAGAATATACAGAAAAGTACAACGCCATCGTCCGCCGTGTGGTCACCGAGCCGATAGAGATATCCTCGAGTCTCATCCGAAAGACCATCCGCGAGGGCGGCGATATCTCAAAGATGGTCGACCCAAAGGTCGCGATGTATATTGAAGATCACGGTCTGTTCAGATGAGTTACCCATATACTTTCTTCAGGCCGGATCAGATCGAAAAGCTTCGCGGGCGTGTTGCGCGTGAGCTTTCCGCAAAGCGCATGGAGCACGTAAATGCAGTTGAGGATATGGCTTTCAGGATCGGCCTCTTGTTCTTCTGGAACGATAGTGAGACGCTGAACCTGCTACGCGCCGCCGCACTTCTTCATGACATCACAAAAGAGCTGACGGACGAAGAACAACTTACGATCCTCGCGGAATATTCGGTAAGACCGCTTCCCGAAGACTTGGCATCAATGCCGACTATCCATGCTCTTACGGGCGCGCTGATCATTCCCGAAAGATTTCCCGAGTTTGCCGATGAAAGGCTGATCAATGCCGTGCGTTACCACACAACGGGCAGAGAGGGAATGAGCGTTATCGAAAAGATCATCTTCCTTGCCGATTATATCGACGAGACGAGGACTTATCCTTCCTGCGTTGCTCTCCGCGAGGAGTTCTTCGGAGCGAATCCGGTAAGCATG
>JAZSMP010000129.1:0-11722 GCA_045535915.1 Eubacteriales bacterium
GTCATCATCAACAAGGGTAAGGTCGTTGCAAACGAGCTGACCGAGAATATCTCCCGCGCAGTCGAGAATACCCGCCGCTTCAACGTCAAGATCAGCGGTCCCCAGCGCGACGTTCTCGCGCTCCTCCGCAATCTTCCCGGCATCTGCTATGCAGAAGTGCTTGCGGCGCGCGACGGCGACGCTTATACTTACATGATCGAGAGCGAGGTCGGTATCGACATCCGCAAGAAGCTCTTCTGGGCTCTCGCGGAGAGAAAATGGCCCCTCATCGGTCTCGAGGCACTCGGCATGAGCATTGAAGATATTTTCATTGCCGTTGTCGATAAGACGGGCGCCGAGACCTCGCAGAAGCAAAAGAAGAAGACCCGCTACGAGGGTGTCCGCGCGGCTGAGGAAAAGGAACTCGCCTCAGACATCGTTACGAAGACAGTCAAGGAGCAGGAAAACGCTTCCTACGAAGAAGAAGCTTCGGATTCCGAGTTCTACGAGGATCATACCATCAAGGAAGACACCTTTGCTTCAGAAGAGAAGACCGAAGAGAAGGAATAAAAGAAAGGAAAAACAAACGCAATGCTTGCAATTTATAAGAAAGAGATGCGTTCATATTTCATCAACCCGGTGGGATATGTGTTTATCGGAGTATTTCTTGCTCTGTCGGCGGCTCTCTGCTGTTACACCACTCTCCAGAGCAATACCTACAGCACCTCGTCATATTACTATTGGCTCATACTCAGTATGATCATCATCATCCCGCTTCTCACCATGAGAACATTCTCGGAGGAGCGTAAGATGCGCACCGAGCAGATGCTCATGACCGCGCCGATTTCTATCACGGGCATGGTAATGGGCAAATTCCTCGCGGCAATGTCGATCTACGGCGGATGCCTTGCGGTATCCTGCGTCAACCTTATCCCTCTCTACATCATCGGCAGAGAGGAAAACGCGGCTGACCCCGATGCGCTTACTCTCAAGGGCCCCGTAACTCCCGAGATCATCGGCTCGCTTCTCGGCGTGCTTCTCGTCGGTGCGGTATTTATCGCGATCGGTATTCTCATCTCCTCGATGACCGAGAACCAGCTTTCCGCGGCAGTAGTCACCATCGCGGTTCTTGCTGTTATGCTCATCCTCAATATGCTCAACGGTGTTGGAAGCGAGGAAGAGGGCACCAGACTTATCAATAACTATGCTGTTCGCTACGTTATCGACTGGATCAGCGTTGTTTCGCGTTTCTCAAACTTCCAGTACGGTGTGCTTGACTGGTCGGCACTCCTTTACTACGTATCCGTGACCTTTATTGCGATCTACCTTACCGTGCGCGTTTACGAACGCCGCCGTTGGGCTTAACCGGAAAGTGAGGAAAATTAAATGAAAAAGAATTCTGCTCTCGCTTCCCGTAAGTTCAAGTACGGAAGCCTTTCGGTCGCTCTGACCTGCGTTATTATCGCCGCTGTCATTCTTGTAAACGGCGTTTTCAAGATGCTTGCGGACAAGTACCTCTGGTACACCGATCTCACCCGCGATGAGATCTACACCCTCTCCGACGTTGCCGTTGAGGCCCTCGCAAACGTTGATAAGGACGTACACATCCTCTTCTGCGACGATCCCGACAACCTCGAGAACGATTATTACAGCAAGATGATCTACAAGACCGCTCTCGGCCTTGCCGAGAAGAACGATTATATTCACGTTGACAACGTTAATATCTGGCGAGAGCCCTCTGCTGTAAACAAATTCAAGACCAATTCCAAGGACGCGATCTACTCGAGCGACATCATCGTTCACTCGGGTACCGAGTTCCGCGTTTACAGGATCAAGTCTATGTTCGTGTTCAGCGATGAGACCTCGACCACTCCCTGGGCATATCAGGGCGAAAAGAAGCTCGTTTCGGGTATTCTCGCCGTAACTCAGGCTGAGTCCCCCATCGCCTGCATCACCGTAAACCACGGCGAGCCCTTCGTAACTCCGTCCGCAATTGCAGAGACTCAGTATCTGATCTCGCTTCTCGAGGACGGCGGATACAAGGTACAGCTTATCAACCTCGCGCAGGAAGAGCTCCCCGAGGACTGCCGCCTCGTTGTAGTTTACGATCCTCAGGACGACTTCCTCGTTAAGGACGGCGTATCCACTATCTCCGAGATCGAGAAGCTTGACCGCTTCCTTGACGGCACCAACGCGCTGATGGTATTCCTCAATCCCACAACGCCTCTTCTTCCCAATCTCGAGGAATATCTCGAGGAGTGGGGTATCAAGTTCACCCGCCACACCGATAACCTCGGTAACGTTCAGGGCACCACTGTCCGCGACTATCAGAACTCGCTGACAGAGGACGGTATGACCGTTGTAGGCGCATACGCTACCTACGGTCTCGGCGCATCGCTCCACAGCGACATGCGTACCACTTACCCGCCCAAGGTGATCTTCAAGAACGCGATGGGAATCTCCTACTCGGATACCTACCAGACCTCATGGTATCAGGACGAGAACGATTCTTCCTATAAGTTCAGCTACGGAAGCTACTTCAAGGACGGTATCTCGCGCGGCATGTACGATATCTTCGTGTCTCCCACAACCGCAACCGAGGTCGTTGATACCACCGTTGTTTCCAAGGCGACCGCAACCGAGCCCTATAAGCTCATGACTCTCACACGCGAGTCGAGAATGGTCGACAACGAGAATGAGGATTACTCCTACGTTCTTGCCTGCGGCTCTACCGATTTCCTTTCGAGCACTCTCCTGCTCTCGAACACCTACGGTAACACAGATCTGATGCTCAGCGCTCTCCGCGCAACCGGACGCGAGCTCGTTCCCGTCGGACTCAAGCTCAAGCCCTTCGCATCGACAGATATCGAAACTCTTACTACCGCGCGTGCCAACAGATACACCGCAGTTCTCATTGTTGCCCCCGCTCTCATCACCGCCGTTGCCGGCGTTTACGTTCTCGTAAGGAGAAAGTACAGATGACAAACGGCAAGGTAAGAAATGAGAGTCCCGCAAAGCTCCGCCGTCGCCGCTCCGTGGCGAAGATGCAGAGGAACTGGATAATCGCGCTTGCCGTGATCGTGGTTCTTCTTATCGTGGCTTTCTGTGTTGTTGACTACATCGTAAACCTCGTTTATTTCGAGGATTACGACGGAACGACCTACGTCATCAAGCAGAAGAACGGCATCTACGTCATGTGCTATAAAAACGGCGACACGCTTGAGCTTTCGGTCTCTGCGGATACAAGCAAAAACAATTATATTTACGTGACCGACCTCGGAACCGAGGTTCAGGTCAACCCCGATACCGGTGTCAATACCGTATACTCGGTGGTCGATACCGTTGAGGGCGAGGAGGTCGGAACCGCGAACCGTATCCAGATGTACAAGCAGATCAAGCAGGCTGACATTGATAAGCTCGAAATTCACAACGAGCACGGTTCCTTCACCTTCTACGTCGATAAGGATGGCGATTTCCAGATCAAGGGGTATGAGGGAGTTCCCTATTCTCCGGTAATGTTCTCCTCGCTTGCCGTTTCCTGCGGATATTCGCTCTCCACCCGTAAGATCCCCGAGCCGATCAAGGACGAAAACGGTCTTTATACCGAGTACGGACTTGCTCCCGAGGTCAGAATTGACGAAGAGGGCAAAGAATACAATTACGAGCCCTGCTGGTACAGAATTACCGATCTCAACGGCAATTCGCGCACCGTTTATATCGGCGACGCAGTACCCTCGCGCACGGGTTACTACGCCAAGCTTACAGACCGCGATGCCGTTTACGTGCTGAATTTCAGCATTGAGGGCAACATTCTCGGTATGTACGACGGCAAGACCTACGACAGCATCGAAAGCGTTCTTCACGAGCCGATCGAGAAGTTTATCACTCCTCTCGTAACCTATCCGATGGAAATGAACACCTACTTTGACGTTCAGACCTTCACCATCTGGGACGGCGAGGTCTTCAAGGACATCCCTGAGGACGCAACCGACGAGGAGCTTGAAAATATCGCCCTCGATCCCATCGTTTCCTTCACCTACTGGGATCTTGACGAAAGAACCGGAAGCTTCTATGCGAATACTCCTTATGTTCTCTCTCATCCCGAGGGATACGTTGCGAACGACTCGTCTATCGACAGCTGCCTGCAGTCCTTCTACACCCTCGCACCCCTCGGCGTTGTAGAACTCGGTATTACCGAGGAAGATCTTAAGGAATACGACCTCTATGAGCCGGAATTCGTTATCTACTTCAAATTCCAGAACACCTATGAGCATCTGATATATATCAGCTCCGAGACCGAGGCGGGTACGAGATACATGACCTCGGGAATCTATGATTTCATCGTCGAGGTAGACCGCTCGCAGCTTGGCTTCCTTAATTTTACCAAGAACGAGTGGGTCAACGATATGTACTTCTCGATGAACCTCGCCTGGGCGACCAAGGTCGAGATCGAGAGCGGAGACCTGAAATACACCTTCGAGCTCGATAACTCGCTTTCGGATTCGGTTACCAATGAGAATTGCTCCGATACCGCAAAGGAGAAGGGTACGATCACGTCTGATAAGATGACCATCGTTGCAACCGATTCAAAGGGCAACAAGATGGAGGCAATTTCCGAGCTTACCGTGGTTGACAAGTCGGGCTTCAAGTGGGTCATCGACCACGAGACCGTCAAGGCTTACAACAGCGCGGGCGAAAAGGTCAGTATCACCGGCGGTAAATATGATACTAACAAGCGCGGTGAGGAAGTTGTAGTTCTTTACGGCTATATCGACACGATTGACGGATACCAGGTATACGTTTCCGCAGATAAGATCATCATTATGAATTCCGACGGCGTACAGCTCAAGGAATATCTCCGTTACGGTATGTCCTCCTTCCGTAAGCTCTTCAGCGCAATGCTTTACGCATCCAAGCAGGGAAGCGTACATGACGGCGTGAACGGACTTACCGAAGAAGAGGTTGCAGAGATCCTCAAGACTCCCGATGACTATGACGTACGCATCAGAGTCGAGACCAGCTATAAGGACAAAGAGGGTAAGCAGACCGTCTACGATTACAGATACTATCATTACTCCGAGCGTCAGTCCATGATCACGGTAAACGACGGCGACGGCGAATTCCGCGTTCTCCGCACCTTTACCGATAAGATGGTGGCGGATGCCGGCAGAGTAATCAGCGGCGAGCCCATGAAGGCAACCGATAAGTATTGATAAAATAAAAAGTTTTTTGGGGATTGTTCTTTGCATTACAAGGCTGAACAATCCCCTCCTTGTACACTACTTTCGCATTCTCCTTACACCGCTTGCGTGGTCACTCTCCCTTTGGCAGGGAGCAATGCTGTCAACTTGAGAAATAACGAAATAGCAATATCAATGCGCTAAAATAATAATTTTATTCCGTAGGGATCGACAACCTAAAACTTGACATTGTATAGAAAGCTATGTTAGCACTTACAATGCAGGGGTGAAGGGGACGCAGTCCCCTTCAAGAAAGACGATGTCATCCTGAGGCGGCGACCGCAGTCCGCCATGCCCCCGAAGGATCTCGTGCCGCCCCCATTTACAAGGGCGGCGCGGAACCGGTACGATGGGATTTGATGTGAATAACCGTAACGGTTTAGACAAACGAATGTGTTTGCTCCAATAAAAGACGAGATAAAAAAGTACGCTATATTCTGCTATTTAGTAATTCTAACATAATGCTTTGTCGAATATTTTACGATTATTCACAGCAGACTTCTTCGTACAGGCACCGCGCCGCCCTTGTAAATGGGGGCGGCACGAGATACTTCGGGCGCCAAATCGTCTGCGGACGCGCCCTCAGGATGACATCGTTCTTTTTTTATGGGGGACACCCCCATACCCCGTTTTGTTTGTGCTAACATAGCTTTCTATACAACGTCAAGTTTTAGAAAAAATTATAATAAAGCATTATTATTCGTTGATAACAAAAATCACAAAAAATTTTGTTAATTTTTCAGAAAAAGTGAAACCATACCCGTTTTTTTCGGTCTTATATAGTGAAAGGATGTGAGAACGTGGATGACAAGCGAATAATCGAGCTTTATTTCGAACGCGATGAAGCGGCGATAGAGGAGACCTCGCAAAAGTACGGCGCGCTGTGCCGAAGGATAGCGATGAACATAGTCGGAAATCCTCTCGATGCGGAGGAATGCGAGAATGATACATATATGTCGCTGTGGAACTCTATACCGCCGAATAAACCGAAAATTCTTTCGGCATACGCGGCAAGGATCGCGCGAAATCATGCGCTCTCGAGACTTGAGTATATCAATGCGCAAAAGAGACAAACAGTGCTGATGCCGCTCGAAGAGCTCGCGGAGCTCGTCGGCGAGGAAGAGGACCGTTCGGCTGCAGATCTGGCTAAGGTTATATCCGAATTCCTAAGGCAAGTCTCGGATGACGAAAGACGCGTATTCGTCAGGCATTATTTCGCGTTTGCGACACTCGAGAAGATCTCCGCCGAAACCGGATATTCGGTCGGCAAGCTCAAATCCATGCTTTTCAGAATCAGAAACAAATTACGCCTGTATTTAAATAAGGAGGGTATTTCACTATGAAAAAGGAAGAAATGAACAGAATTATCGGTATGCTTGACGACGACGTCATAGCAGACGGTCTCTCGGAAAAGAAGAACGAGGGCATCACGATCAGATTCAGCCGTAAGCTCGCGGTCGCGCTGATCGCGGCAATGCTTGCCGTAGCTCTGCTTGCGTCGGGAATCATTATCGGTCTTTCCCGCCGCGAGAACGTCGAGGAGAGGATCAACGTCCTGCCTCCCGTCGGAATGACGGTCGTCAAGCACGTCGCATCGGGCGCACAGATCACAAAGGATACCGCTGTGCAGTCCGGTTACTATCCTTGTGTTGAAAGCTGTCAGTATTGGATTGGAGAGCCTATGCCCTACGTCACAGTCGGCGGACTTGAAATGACATCCTGGCTTCGGGATGACCTTGTAAAGAGCAATGACCCCAACCGCACCTGGTCGATCGAGGTTTCTATTTCGCCGAATCTTTATATTACCAAGGATTATCTTGCTCTGCAGGCAGAGTCGATGCTCGCGGATGTCGTTACTCACCGCCTCGAGGCGCTCATCGGCATATACGAGCAGGCTAAGGAGAACTTTGATGTCGACGCGATCTACGAGCAGTACAAGGATATGTTCGAGATCGACGAGATCTATAAGTATTTCAAGAGCGGAGATCTCGACCGCGATCTCTTGAACGCCGATATCGAGGCAATGACAAAAAAGGCGCGCGAGATCCTCGATCAATGCGGCGAGATCCGCGAGGATTTCTGGAGCGAGCTTGAGCCGACAGTCCTCTCCGAACTTGAAAGACTCGGCGTGCCCTTTGTCAAGGAAGGCAATTCCTATATCATTTTCGTAACCGAGGGCGAGCTTCTCTCCCTTTCAGGCATTGAAGGAATCAAGTTCGAGAACGCATATTACAAAATCGACGTAAATGAATTTGATCCGAACGCACTTTCCGATCGCGCGGGTAAGAAGATCACAAAGAGACTTGCCGATGCCCTCAAGAAGAACGAGGGCGAGAACGTTCTCTTTGCCGTGCTTGTTGAGAGCGCGGGCGTTGCCGAGATCGGTGACAAGTCGGCGTATGAACAGGAATATCTCGAGCTCTTCTCGGCGTATGCTTCGAGAAAGGTTGCCGAAAAGGCACTCCGTGGTGCTGTTGAGGGCGGCGAGAAGCTCGCACTGGCTATCGAGCTTTGCGGTCAGGAGACCGTGGATAAGTATATCAAGGACGGCGTCTTTGATTCCGCACTCTTCGAGAGCGACACCGCCGCAATGGGCGCGCAGATCGAGGAAATGAAGACCAAGCTCTACGGCAACGATTCCGCAGAGGTCTACGACGCATTCAAGAATTCCGTCAACTATATCGAAATTACCGAGCAGGGCTCGGTAGTGATCTACGTTACCGCTGCCGAATTTGACGCACTGGCATCCACAGGAGACTTCGTATTTAACCTCGCGGCATAATCGTAGGTTAGGGATATGAAAAAATATCTACCTATCATAATACTGCTCATCGCATCGCTGATGCTGCCGTCCTGCGTCGGCATCGGCGACGGCGCGTTGAAGGGTGCAAATCACATCTCATCCCCGGAGAAAACGGTGTGCGGCGGAACTGAACTTTTGCATGAAAAGGACGACCCTTGCGTTATCAACGTTTTCAACAGCGAAGGTCATTCCTCTTATATTGCCCGCCCGGATTCCGAGGCTCAGGCGAAGCTCCGCGGATTGCTTGAAAAGGGCGCGTATACCGCGGGGGCTGATACCTCAAGCACCGGCGGCACTTATATTAGAGTCCTTTTTACTGATGAAGGCGGCGCGCAGGAGGCTTATCTTGTCTACACCAATAACGTGGTAAAATACTCAAATTCGCTTTCCGACTCCTTTACCTCGCTCGGCACTCTGGAGGGAATATATTGGGACGTCCGAAGCTTCGGTGACGAAGCCAACAAGGCAAAGTCTGAGGCTTCAAGCCGCGCGGGCTACAGCGTGAGTGATCTGATAGTCACGGTAAAATCGGGTCACAAGCCCAAGCTTACCGATTATGCCGAGTTTGATTGCATTGGAATCTTCCAGCTTATGGCTCTTAACACGGGTGAGACGATGTACACCTTTCATTTCGACAGTGATACCAAGGAGCGAATCGATGAGATTATGACCTCTCTCCAAACCTATAGTTCGATCTCATCCGTAAGCTACAATTACATTGTAACTTTCGATTAAGGAGGATGTAACAATGAAAAAACTGCAATTTTTAGCTTTAATACTTGCTTGCGTGCTCCTTTTTCCGTCCTGCGTCGGCGTCGGCGACGGTGCGCTGTTTGACAATATCGAAAGCTCGGACGAAAGCTCGGGCGGCGCGGAGGAAAGCAACACCTCTGCGGATTCGACTGCTCCTTTTGCTTTGCAGGGCGAGACTGAATGTGTTATTCGTATGTATAATGAGGACCGTACCTCTGTTGAAAGATTTGTCAGTATCAATGCGGAGCTTCAAGCCGAGCTGCGCGAGCTTCTTGAAAAAGAAGCGTACACGACCGAAAATCTGACTACAGCACCCTACTTCCATATTGCCGTTACGTTTACCGATGAGGTAGGAAATGAAGAAACATACTATGTTTATTCAAATGATACCGTCGGGTATTCGTCAAGTGTTTCTCCTGAAATGACGTTAATTGCGGAAATTTCGGATATATACCCGGAGGTTGGAGATGTCCTTAACGAGGCTCAGAAGGAGAAGATCGAAGCCGAAAATAAAGCGGGATTCGCTTTTGACCATCTGACTTTCCACGCGGACGGAGCGTACGAGTATGACGTTGAAACCTTCAGCGAATTGGGATGTATGGGCATTGCTTGTGCACATGTTTTTGAGGACGGAGTTAAGCTTTGGAGTATTAATTTTGAGAGCCAGACGGAAGAGGAGATATTAGCGATTGCGGAAACGTTGAGAACCTGGGAAGGAGTTATTGACATTGGTTTTGAACATATTACACTGGGATGATATTAAGAGACTGTGCGGTTTTTTTCTCGCGGTTATACTTTTGCTCTCCTTTACTTCCTGCGTCGGCATCGGCGACGGTGCGCTGTTTGACAATATCGCAACGGGTGAAAAGAAAGAAAGCACCGTGAATCTGCCCGAATCAGACGCTTTATGTCAAATATATCCCGGCATGTCTCCGGGGGGTACCGTTACAACAAAGAGCGTAGATGCTTTGGAACTGTTTCTGAATCTTTCCTCGGAAAATTATACGACCGACGTTGAGCGCGATGCTATGGAAAAGCCTTTCTTTGAGCTGATATATTCAAGTCCATCGAATAAGCATTACATAGTATATTCGGATGATTACGTTATCGAGAAGATCAAGAAGATAAATCTTGACTTAAATACAGTCGATAATTTTACATCGCTCGGACAGCTTCCCGGAGCTTACGATCAAGTAAAAAAGCTTTATCTTGATACTCTCAGTGAAGTGACGGATGAGGAAAAGTCAGTAGGCTTTAAGCTCAATTGCCTGCAGGTCAAGATGAAGCCCGAGATCTCAAGGATATTCTATCTTTCGGATTTTGAAGATATCGGCGGATTCTATTTGTTTGAAATTCCAAGTCAGCCTTCAATTTCTTCATTCTACATTCCCGCCGGACAATTCATAGTGTATTTCAAGAGCTGTACCCCCGCGGAGCTTGAGGAGAAGCTTAACACCGTCAAAAAAATGAGCGTAGTTGCGTCCGCTGATAAGATTGCCGTGGCGGATGGTTATTACGGAACGGCGTTTGCTGAATAAATGAGAAAAATCCTCGGCTCGCCGAGGATTTTTTACCATAACTTTTCACTTTACACTAAAAAAGACCGCCGAAGCGGTCTTTTTATATTAGCCAAGCTTAGCCTTGATAACTGCGCCAACGAGAGCGTCGAAGTTCTCCCGGAGCTTCTTAGCGCCGAAGGATAATAAGATATCCACAGTAACATTAGAATAACAGTGAATTGATAAATTGCGACAACAAAGTTAAGATTGTATGAAGAGTGTTGACATATATATTTCAGTATGATATAATAAACCCAGAATATGATAATTATATGTATGCCACATTTACGGTATCGTTAGCGAGCAATGATGTTGTGTATGTAGCAATTGCTAATGGTGACTTGTCATGTCCTCTCTTTTATTCATGCTCGATTAGCGGTTCTTGATTGATTTACTATTCAGGAGGTACCAAATGCTTAAAAGATCGATTCTATGCTTCTGCATAATTTTCGCGCTGTGCTTTATCAGCTCCTGCTCCGCCGGTAACGGTGATAGCTCCACTACCAAAGCGGAAATCGAAAATACCGTTGATACTTTCGGTGAGCTGCTCGGGGAAACCACCGCTCCCGAGGAGACCGAAAGCTTCATAGACAAGGAAAAATATCCTCCCGACGAAGGCTTGAAGTCTGCCGATGAGATCGTGAAGTGCGGACTTTTTATTGACGGAGTCTATTACGAAGGCTTAGAAGTAGTTTACAGCGGATTATATTGCAGTAAGACCACGCAAACCTCGATCGGTGAAAATTCGATGTACGTTTTATTGTTGGAAGATCAAGTGCCGGATGGCTGCCCTGTGATCTCGGCTGATATGAATGACCGCCCGGAGTTTTTGTTAAAAGATAATGACAGGAGTATCAGAGGGGTTACTTATTACAGCATGGACGATCCGTACAAATCCTCCGATGATTATCCTTCCGCCCCCGGACTTTATTGGGCAATAGTCAGAACCAGTGAGATCCCGATGCCCGAGGAAAACGAGAATTACGTATATCAGGACGAACTGACAGAATACGTGCTGGCATATCAGTATATTTACCTATTGATGATAGAGTAAGAAGACCGTTTGTTATATTCGCCTGCGGCGAGTGATATTATCGTTTAGACGATAGTGATATTGAAGCCTTACGGCTTCAGTGATATTTTATTCGGCTCCCAAACTCGCGAAGCGAATAACACTCGGCGCAAGCCGAATATCACTGCGTAGCAATATAACTCGCCATAGGCGAATAAAACTAAAAAAGACCGCCGAAGCGCAATATCATTAAGTTAAAATAAAGAAAAAACAACAAGAAGCACTTAACAAAGTCGAGAACGACAGAGTTGAGTGCTTTTTGAATAAAAAGAGCACGAGAAAGGGACAGACGAAAAAAGTCTGTCAAAAAGAGAAA
>JAZSMP010000262.1:0-6692 GCA_045535915.1 Eubacteriales bacterium
CGCAGAGTTCGAGGGAAGAGCCGTGGTCAAGATGAACTGCGACCGGAACGGCAGCCTTCTCTGCAAGAGCCTTTGCGATAGCGCAGAAAACCTCGGGTGACGCGTACTTTACGGTCGAGGGAGTTGTCTGAAGAATGACGGGAGCGCGGAGCTCTTCGGCTGCCGCGATGATGGCAAGAGCCATTTCCATGTTCTCGAAGTTGAAGGCACCGACAGCGTAACCGCCTGCCTGTGCATCGAGAAGCATCTGTTTTGTGGTAACGTAGGACATTTTTATACCTCTTTATCTTTTGATTTTGACAAGTCGTCCGATACCCGATGCGAGAAGTTCGGCGAATTTGTCGATATCCTCGAGGGTATTGTCTTTGCAAAGGCTCATGCGGATCGTGCAATCGGCATCCGATTCGGAAAGACCGAAGGCGATAAGTGCCGAGCTTACGTGACGGTTTTTGGCGTTTGAAGAACAAGCTGAGCCACTCGAAACGCATACTCCGCCCGCCGAGAGCAGGTTGAGCATTGTCTGGCTTTTTATGCGGGGAAGTGTAATGCTTAAAATATGCGGAGCTCGTACAGCGGGAATATTAACGGTTGCTCCTGTCTCTTTGATTTTTTCTATGGCGTAGAGGGAAAGGGTGAGCATATGCTTGTAATTCTCGTCCATCATGGGTTTCATGATCTCGGCGGCTTTGGCAAAGCCTACCGCACCCGCGAGATTTTCTGTGCCCGAACGAAGACCCTCCTCCTGACCGCCGCCGAAAATGACGGGGCAGAGGTAACGCTTCTTTATGAGCTCACGGCGCAAAAGGAGTGCACCGACGCCCGCGGGGCCGTGGATCTTATGTGCGCTGACGCTGAAAAAGTCGATGTTTTTAGCCGACGGAAGCGGAATACGCATAAAGCCCTGGACCGCATCGCAATGGATGAGTGCCGTCGGACAAGCTTTTTTAATGATCTCTGCGGCGCTTTCGATATCGTATATCGCGCCTGTCTCATTGTTTACGAGCATGAAGGAGGCAAGGCATACGCCCTTTTTTGTCTCATTTTCGATCGCATTGAGATCGAGCACGCCGCCCTTTGTAGGAATACGGACGATCTCGAATCCGCGAGACGCGAGGACATCGGCTGTGTTTTCAACCGATGCGTGTTCCGAATCGGTGATAAGAACTCTGCGCGAGTCGAGATGTCTGCCCGTGTGCGCCGAGCCGAGGATCGCAAGGTTGTTCGCCTCGCTTCCCGAACCGCAGAAGATAGCTTGCCACTCGACGGATTTGAGTCCCGCCGAGGAGAGAAGCGAGCTTCTTGCCGCCTCAAGACGCTTTTTCGCCGCAAGACCCGCCGCGTGGAGCGACGAGGGGTTGCCGACGTTATCCCAGACCTCGAGCATAGCCGCGCGGACCTCGGACGAGAGAGCCGTCGTCGCGCTGTTATCAAGATATATCATGCTTATTTGAACTTGATGTTGGAAATGATCTCTTCGATCTCGGCGGTATGCTTGTCATAGTTTTCGGCAAGCGAGGTGTAGGTGAAGATATAGAAGAAATTATCCTTCATAGTTACAGCCTGCATGTATTTGTAATGATCCTCTCCGAGCTTGCATTCGTATTCGAATACCAGAGTTTCTCTGTCCTCGATGATGGGTTCGGGGATCTTGACGCCGTTTTCATCGAGCTTTTCCTCTCTTGCGATCTCCTTGAATTCGGGGAGAACGGCGGCGAACTCTTCAAGAGCAGTGGTCTTGTAGGTCTCGAGAGTGTCGGTCTTGCCGGGGTCGATGACCATACAGGTGAAGGACACGTTCGAGTAGTCGTCGGATGAATAGTAAGCCGAAGCGGTACCGCCCGAGGTATTGGATACCCAGGTGGTGGGGACGTAGAAGTAGAATGCGTCGTTTTCGTTAGCGACGTTTTTGTAGCCGTCGGGAGTACCGTCATTCGAGCATCCCGAGAGGATGAGGACAAGGGATGCCATCAGGCAGATGAGAGAGATGAGCGATCTTTTCATTTTAATCATTCCTTTTTAAAGTTTGCAACGGCGTCTGCCGCAGTGAGAATACCGATCTTGCCGCTTTCATATGTGAGTCCGCCCTGGAAGTAAACGGTATAGGGAGGACGGATGGGACCGTCTGCCGAAAGCTCGACCGAAGAGCCCTGAATGAAAGCACCCGCCGCCATGATGACGGGATCCGAGTAGCCGGGCATATCCCAGGGCTCGGGGGTTACGAATGAGTCAACGGGCGAGCCCGCCTGAATACCTCGGCAGAATGCGCAGAGGATATCGGGGTCATGCGTGATGACGGTCTGGATTATGTCGTAGCGTGTTTCATTCCACGAGGGATAGGTGTCGTAACCCATCTTTTCGAAGATGTAAGCCGCGAGGTGCGCCGTCTTGATCGCGGCGGCTGTGGTATGGGGAGCGTAGAAGAGACCCTGGAACATCGTTCTGTTCTGACCGAGGGTCGCGCCGACTTCGCCGCCGGTTCCTACGGTGGTCAGTCTGTAGGATGCAAGCTCAACGGCACGTTCGCTTCCCGCGATGTAACCGCCCGTCAGCGCCATTCCGCCTCCGGGATTCTTGATGAGCGAGCCGACGAGCATATCCGCGCGGGGCTCATATTCTGCCGTGAATTCGCCGTAGCAGTTGTCAACGACAACGTAAACGCCCTTACGGGTTGAATGAACCGCATCGGTCACGGCGCTGATCTCGTCGGGGGAGAGTGTGCGGCGGTTGAGGTAGCCCTTTGAACGCTGAATGAATACGACTTTTACGCTTTCGTCATTCTTTACACGTTCAACGATGGCGTCAACGTCGAGTCCGCCCTCGGCGGTCATTTCGATCTGTGCGTAGTTTACGCCGAAATCGGCAAGCGAGCCGTCGCCCGTTTTGCCCGAGATTCCGATAACGCCGTCAAGGGTGTCGTAAGGTTTGCCTGCGACAGAAAGAAGGGTGTCATTCGGACGGAGAAGACCGAAGAGAGCGGTCGATAGGGCGTGGGTGCCGTTTACGAAATTGTGGCGCACGAGAGCCGCCTCTGTGCCGAAAACACGGCTCCATACGCGGTCGAGGACCTCGCGTCCGCGGTCGTCGTAGCCGTAGCCCGTGGTCGAGCCGAAGCACGCATCGCTGACTCTCTCCTCGCGGAAAGCGTCAAGCACGCGGCATGTACCGATATAAGAGACGCGGTCGATCTCGGCAAAGATCTCAGCCAGCGCCGCCTCCGCCTCACGGGCGAGGGCGAGTGTTTTATTCGAAAAAGTCATTTTGTACCTTTATTTATTTGCTATTTTGTTGTAGAAGTGATCAAGATGATCGCTTCCGTCGCTCGAAATAAATTCAACCGTGCCGATCTTGCGGGCAAGGGAATTAAGGGAAAGTTCTTCGAGCAGAGCCTTTGTGCGTTTTGCAGTTCCGACAGAGCCGTCAAAGACGCGGACCTTGTCACCCGCCGCACGCTTGATCTCGTCAAGCGCGAGAGGATAATGCGTGCATCCGAGAACGATTCCGTCAAAGCCTTCTTCTCGGTAGGGGGCGAAGACCGAGGACATATATTTCACGATCTCCTCGGAAGTCTTGCCGTTTTCGATCATATAGGCGAGCTCGTGGCAGGGAACGCCGACAAATTCGCATCCGTCCTCGGAATTTGCGCGCAGGAGTGCGGCAAATCGGCTTTCGCTGACCGTCACGGGCGTTGCAAGCACGAGTACACGCCGGCATCCCGAAAGACGCGCGGGCTTGACCGCGGGTTCGATACCGATGACGGGAAGATTCGGATACGCCGCACGCAGAGGCTCGATGGCAACCGCTGTTGCCGTATTGCATGCGACGACTATAGCCTTGCATCCGCGCGAGATAAGATCATCGAATATTACTTTTGAGATATTCAGTATCTCCTCGTGCGTTTTGGCTCCGTAAGGGGCGTTTGCGCGGTCGCCGTAATATATGAAGTCCTCGTTCGGGAGAAGACGGCGCAGCTCGCATAGGAGCGAAAGTCCGCCGACTCCCGAATCGAAAACACCAATGGGGGAAGAATTCATCAGAGAGTAGGATCAAGTGCGTAAGCGACGGCGAGATCGGTGCAAGCCTTTACGTCACGGAGGTCGATCATTTCAACGCCCGAGTGGATATAACGGCTGGGGATCGAGATGCATCCCGCGTATGCGCCGACACCTGCCGCCTGGAGAACGCTTGTATCTGTTCCGCCGTAGAGAAGGATCTCGTTTTGCGAGGTGATCTTGTTTTCACGAGCGAGCTTCTGAAGCTTTGCAACAACCTCACCCGAGCAGATGACGGAGCCGTCCTTGATCTTGATAGCCGCACCGCCGCCGAGCTTGACTGCCATGGGCTTGGAGCCCTGAGCGTCGCCCGTTCCGGTTACGTCAAAAGCTACTGCAACGTCGGGAGCGATGGAGAAGCCTGCGGGACGTGCGCCGCGACATCCGACCTCTTCCTGAACCGAGAATACGTAGTACATATCGTGAGGGCAGTTTTCAGCGAGAGCCTTTGCGGTCTCGATCATGATAGCGCATCCGATGCGGTCGTCGATGGGACGGCCTACTGCGCGGTTCGCGCCGAGCTTCGAGAGATTGTGAGCGAGGGAAAAGCAGTCGCCGATCTTTACCTTGCGGGATACTTCCTTAGCCGAGGATGCGCCGATATCAACAACGCACTTGTCAGCCGCAAGCTCTGATGCCTTCGCTCCCGATTCGGGAACGAGGATACCCTTTTCGCCGTTTGTGAAAACAACGTGGGTGAATGCGGCGGCAACGAAATTGATGCCTCCGATGGGAGCGAAGCGGATAAATCCGTTTTCTTCAATATAGGTCACGATAAATCCGATCTCGTCCATATGAGCGCAGTAAAGGAGCTTTTTGCGCTCGCCTTCGGGAAGGTTACCGTACTTGATAGCGATGAGGTTGCCGAGAGCGTCGGTATAGGTTTCGTCTACGTAGGGAGCGACTTCCTTCTCGAGAAGAGCCGCGATCTGTTTTTCATTGCCGGATACACCGGGACAGCATACAACTTTTTTAATAAGAGAATACATTTATTTTTCCTCCGAGATCAACTAAATTTATAAGATGTGAGAATTGCGTAAACGTGGGACTTGATTGATTCAAAGTCACGGAGCGCGATTACGCAGGAAGCAGAGTGGAGATAGCGTGTGGGAGCAGAGATCGCAAGTGCGCGGGTGCCGTCTGCGGTCTTGTGGATGTGACCTGCATCGTTACCGCCCGAAACATAGCGCTTGATCTGCGCAGGAATGCCGTTTTCCTCGGCGATCTTCATTGCGCCGTCGACGAAATCGCGGTTGTAGATGGTGGAGCGGTCCATAAGGGAAACGACTCCGCCGTTTCCGACCTCACTGACTCTTGAGTTCTTGGGAACGTCGGGAAGGTCTGCGATGGCTGTCGTCTCAAGGACGATGGCGTAATCGGGACGGAAGCGGTGAGCCGCCGCGGTTGCGCCCGAGATGCCGATCTCCTCGCGTACGGTGAACGCGCATACGAGATCAAACGGAAGCTCAATGCCTTCCTCTTTGATACGGCGCAGGGTCTCGATCATAACGACGCATCCGAGGCGGTCGTCAAGTGCCTTGCACTTTGCGTATGAATCATTTTCGCCGAAGATCACGAATTCGCTGTCGAATGTTCCGCTGTCTCCACGAGCGAGAACGCTTTCGGCATCCTCTCTCGAGGTCGCGCCGATGTCAACGTACATGTCGTTTGCCTTGGTTGCGTTCTTGCGTTCCTCGGCGGACTGATGGTGGATCGCCTTTGATGCGATAACGCCGCTGACGTCGCCGTCCTTGCCGCGGAAGATGACCTTTCTGCCGCAGAGAACGCGGGGGTCGATACCGCCGAGGCAGGCAAAACGGATATATCCGTCGCCGTCGATATCCTTGATGATGAAGCCGACCTCATCCATGTGAGCCGAGAGCATAACGGTTTTGTCGCTTCGGCTGTTTTTGGAGTGAAGAACGGCAAAAACGTTGCTCATTCTGTCGCGGATGATCTGCGCGTCGGTGTTTTCAAGCTGCTTTACTATCTCGTCCGCTACAGCCTCCTCGGAGCCCGTGGGACCGAAGACGAGGGAAAGATGCTTCAATAATTCAATTCCTTCAAGAATTTTAGTCTCACTCATTGGGGCATACCTCCTTTTCGATCTCAGGGCTTGTGACGAAGATTGTGATAAGATCGCGCATAGCCGCTGCGTCGTTCATTGAAATGACCTCATTCGAGGTGTGCATACTGCGCAGGGGAAGTCCGATGTCAACGGTGGGGATCCCGTTGCGGACGAGGTTTACGACCATAGTGTTCGTGCCCGTGCCGCCCGCGGTGACCGCCATCTGATGTTTGATCTCTTTTTCGTCTGCAAGCTTGCGGAGAAGCGCAGTCAGTCTCTTATCCGTGATGGGACCTGTCGAAATCGAAGGACCGCCGTCGAGCGGAACGGTCTCGCTCTTCTTGGTGTCGGGAGTTGTGCCGAGATCAACATCGGCAACGATCGCGCAAACGGGATTTACCTCGTATGCACCGGCCTGTGCGCCCGACATGAACCCGCCCGCCTCCTCGTAGTTCGAAAGCTGAACGTAAATGTCGCCCCAGAGCTCGTCCGCGGGGATCTCGGCAACCGCCGCGATAGCGCAAGCGGCGCAAGCCTTGTCGTCAAATCCCTTGCCTGCGATCTTGTTGTTGCGA
>JAZSMP010000067.1:0-6611 GCA_045535915.1 Eubacteriales bacterium
ATGCCGAGTCTGACACCCTCATAAGCCTCGTCCATTTCCTCGCCCGAATAATAGCGGTTGTGATCTGTCAGAGCCATGAAATCGTAGCCCTGCTCGCGGTAATGGCCGAGAAGGGCTCCGGGGTCGCGCTTACCGTCCGAGCGGTAGCTGTGACCGTGGAAATCTCCGCGCAGGGGAGAGAGTGCGTAGAGATCTTCCTTAAGCGAATATATGAAAAATTCCGCAACCTTCTTTGCATCCTTCTCAAGAATGAGCAGATACTCCTGCTCGCGCTCGAAGGTATAGTTGAATTTCAGTATGCCTCCTGAGGCTGTGAGACGGATCGCGCTGAAAACCGACGGAGTGAAATAGTTCGGCTCATCGTCATCGGCGCAGATGATGCGAAGATCGTATTCGGCGCCGTCAAAGAAGATAAAGGCGCGCTCGTTCGGCAGTATCTTTATCTCGGTTTCTTTTGCTGTCTGCACTACCGAGGGGATGATGCGGTAGTTAGTTACTGTAGGAAGCATGTGATAAACTCCTTGATGATGTAGTTTAAATATAATTATAACATTATTTTTACCCGATGTCAATAAAAAGCCGAAGAGTCAATAAAATTTTATTTTTATCTTACTTGACTTGAAGATTTTATTGTGATATAATTTTCTTCGGAAATAAATGGCGGTCTGCGGATCGTTCGGAGGTATAAATATGGCACTCAGATATCTTGCCGCCGTTGATATGGGCGGTACAAAGGCAGAGGGCGTCGTTTTCAAGGAGAACGGAGAGGTCGTCAGCCGCGCTGTTGAAAAGGGCGGAGCTCCCTTTGACAACGGAATCGATTATTCACTGACGAACCTTTGCAAGTGCGTTGATGCGCTTCTTGAGCAGGCACCCGAAAAGCCCGTGGCATTCTACCTTGGTGCGGCGGCTTGCGAATACTATATGCCCGAGTTTACGGGTGCACTTTCGCGTTACGGCTTTGAAAAGCTCCGCGTAGAGGGCGACGGACCATCGCTTGTTTCAGGCGTTTTCGGACATGCCGACGGCGCGGGCATGATCTGCGGAACCGGCTCGGCCCTTTACGTAAGGAAGGGCGACGATTATTATCATATCGGCGGCGGAGGACATATGATCGACAGCTGCGGAAGCGGTTACGTTATCGGCAGAAAGGCGATACGTGCGGCACTTCGCGCAGTTGACGGAAGCGATCAGCGGACTATGCTCGTCGAAATGCTTGAGGAGGCGGCGGGATTCCCGCTTTGGTACAGGCTCGACCGGATCTATACCGGCGGACGCGCTTACGTTGCATCCTTCGCGCACGTTATGTTTGAGGCAAGAAACAAGGGCGACGTTGTTGCAAGACGCATCTTCAACGAATGCGCATCCGACCTCGCCGATGTTATCTGGGCACAGTACAAGAAAAACGGCGGCCCCTTCGACCTCATCTTCAACGGCGGTATATTCAGAAATTATCCCGAATACGCCGATGCGGTAAAGGCTATGGCACCGAAGGATATGCGCATTTTCTTCGCCGACGTTTCTCCCGTTTACGGCGGAGCTGTCGAGGCGCTCTACGACATCGGCATCAGAGCCGACGAGGCTTTCCGCGAAAGATTTATGCGCAGTTATGAGGAACTAAAAAACAGTAAATAACAAAAAGTCTCTCGGAAGCGGTGTCTGCCATAGAGCAGTATACTCGAACTAACAGAAAAAGGACAAAGAGTGTTGTACATTCTTTGTCCTCTTTTCTTGACAAGCACTGCATTTGTAGACACAAATGCCATATCAAATTGGAAGTGATATGCTGACCGTGTCAGCGTGATATTGTTGCAAGCAACAGTGATATTGCTCCGGGTTGCTTTGCAACTCTGTGGTCGCAGTGATATTATATTCGCCTCCCAAGCTCGCGTAGCGAATATCACTCGGCGATAGCCGAATACTACTGCGATGCAATAGAACTCGCCAGAGGCGAATATAACTGTGGCACCTGCTCTACGGCAGGTGCCACAATCGCGGCTTTTTCTTCATTTTTATATAATATTCACTTTTTCCGCATTGACAAGGCGCGGCTCTTGGTGTATAATATTACGGGCAAAAAATGCCCCAAGAAATTTCAAGAGGTCATATTAATGAAAATATACGCAGACAATGCCGCGACTACGAAAATGAGCCGCACGGCGATAGAGGCGATGCTCCCCTATATGAGCGAGATCTACGGCAACCCCTCGAGCCTCCACTCGGAAGGTCAGGCGGCAGCCGAGGCTCTCTCGGATGCAAGGGAGAGGATCGCAAAGCGTCTCGGATGCGCTCCGCGTGAGATAATCTTCACATCGGGCGGAAGCGAGGCTGATAACCAGGCGATAATCTCCGCCGCAAAGATCGGGGAGAAGAAGGGTAAGAAGCATATCGTTTCGACTGCCTTTGAGCATCACGCCGTTCTTCACGCTCTTGAAGCTCTCGAAAAACAGGGCTTTGAGGTAACTTATCTCCCTATCAACGACAACGGAATCGTCAAGGTTGAAGATGTAAAGAACGCTATTCGTCCCGATACCTGTCTCGTTACCGTAATGTATGCAAACAACGAGATCGGAACGGTTCAGCCAATCACGGAGATCGGTGCCGTATGTCGCGAGGCGGGCGTGCTCTTCCATACCGACGCTGTACAGGCGGCGGGTCATATCGGGATCGACGTTGTAAAAGAGAATATTGATATGCTCTCACTCTCGGCGCATAAGTTCCACGGCCCCAAGGGTGTCGGCGTGCTTTACGCAAAGAAGGGGATCATCCTTCAGAATCTTATCTACGGCGGTGCGCAGGAGAGAGGAAAGCGCGCGGGAACAGAGAATATCCCCGCTATCATGGGTATGGCGGCGGCATTCGACGAGGCGTGCGATAAAATATCGGAAAATACCGAAAAACTCTGCAAAATGCGTGACAGACTGATCGAGGGGCTGCTTGAGATCAGCCATTCCGTGCTCAACGGCGATGCCGAGTGTCGTCTTCCCGGAAACGTAAACGTCTGCTTTGAGGGCATCGAGGGCGAATCGCTCCTGCTTCTTCTTGACGATAAGGGTGTTTCAGCGTCCTCCGGCTCGGCGTGTACATCGGGATCTCTCGACCCAAGCCACGTACTTTTAGCTCTCGGACGTCCGCATGAGGTCGCGCACGGCTCGCTCCGTCTCTCGCTCTGCGAGGAAAATACTGCCGAGGAGGTCGAGTACATCATCGAGGCAGTGAAGGACGTCGTTTCGCTCCTTCGCGGAATGTCGCCCGTATGGCGTGATCTTGAATCGGGCAAAAAAGAATTTATTTTGAAATGAGGAAACTAAAATGGCATTATACAGCGAAAAGGTAATGGAGCATTTCCGCAATCCGCGCAACGTCGGCGTGATCGAGGATGCTGACGGCGTCGGCGAGGTCGGCAACGCAAAGTGCGGCGACATCATGAAGATCTATCTCAAGATCGAGAATGACGTGATCGTTGATGTTAAATTTGAAACATTCGGCTGCGGTTCGGCTATCGCGTCGAGCTCGATGGCAACAGAGATGATAAAGGGCAAGCCTATAAGCGAGGCTATGGAGCTGACCAACAAGGCAGTTGCCGAGGCGCTCGACGGACTTCCCGCGCAGAAGCTTCATTGCTCGGTGCTCGCCGAGGAAGCAGTCAAGTCTGCGATCAAGGATTATTACGACAAAAACGGCATAATCTACGACTGCAAGCTTTTCCATGATTGCTCAAGTTGCGAGCATTGCCACTAAAAAAAGCCCTGAAAGGGGCTTTTTTCAGTGGCAATGTGCACTAATTAATTGACTTTTTTTCGGCTTTATGCTATAATTAACCTAAATAAAACTCTCTCATGTGAGGTGCAGCTATGAGGATCGGTGTTTGTGCAAATTACGACCGCTGGGGAATTGTCGCGGCGGCGGGATATGATTACGTTGAAGGCAATTTCTCGAAGATCGTTCGGGCAAGTGATGGGGAATTTGAAGAAATGAGGAAGTCCCTTGAAGCGTCCGGACTTAAGATGGAAGCCACAAACGGCTTTTTCCCCGGAGACTTTGTCCTTTACTCAAAGGATAATTTCGATGAGGTAAAGGCGAACGTCCGCGCCTACTGCGAGAAGGGATTCGCGCGCAGCGCCGAACTCGGTCTCGGGGTCGTTGTTATCGGCTCGTCAAAGGCGAGAAATATCCGCGAGGGCTATACCAAAGAGGAAGCAGAGGCGCAGTTTATCGAGGTGCTTCGTATCTGCGGAGAGGTAGGCGCGAAATACGGAATTGCCGTGACGGTAGAACCCCTCAATTCAAGCGAGACTAATTTCATCATCACCTTCGCGGACGGCATGGACATTGCAAAGAAGGCGGATCACCCGAACGTGCTTGCCATGATCGACCTTTACCACCACGCGGTAAACGGCGAGACGCTTGAGACTCTCGACGGAACCGAGGGCATTCTTGTTCACGCACATCTTGCGCGCGCCGACAGAGAAACTCCGACTCCCGATGATGCTGCCGAGATCGACCCGAAGATCGCATATCTGAAAAAAGTCGGTTACGACGGCAGGATCAGTCTTGAGTCAAGGCACACCCCCGATTTTGAGACTGCAATAAATAACGCATATCCGCTTCTTTCAAAGTATAGATAATACGGTATTTTCTGTTCGATTTGCTCTTATTATAACAGCAAATGCTGCTGAGAGGGAGATATACAAAAATGATTGATGATACCAAACCAAATCGAAAAAGAACAAGGCTTAAGTATTTTGATTACAGCAAAAACGGTGTATATTTTTTAACTATATGTACAAAAGATAAAAAATGCATTTTGTCGAGTATAGTTCCACCCGAAAATTCGATCGAACAGACAAAAGTATCTGATCAAACCGTAGGGGACGGCGCCCTCGACGTCCCTGTATCGCGAGAAGGATTTATGCCTGAAGTCAAATTAACACGCATTGGTGAAATAGTTGAAAAGTATATATTGTCGACCAATAAAATCGAAGATGTTACAGTTGATAAATACGTTATCATGCCTAATCATATACATATGATTATTTCTATTCAAAAAAATTTCGTGTGTCCCGGGACGTCGAGGGCGCCGTCCCCTACTGAGTTTGGCGAGGATATTCGATTCAGGTTGATGAATTCGCGTGATCAAGCTAATGAAATTATTCCTCGCGTAGTTAGGGTGTTAAAACGTTTGGCAAATGCAGAAATAGGCGACGATATTTTTCAACGTTCGTATTATGATCATGTTATCAGAAGCGCAGACGATTACGCAGAAACTGTAAAATATATAGTATATAATCCGCGCCGATGATATTTGAAAAATAAAATAGAAAGAAGATAGGTCGGATTACCATGAACAAAATTATCACCTACGAAAACCTTCGCAGCTTTGCCTACGTAAACGACAAGGTCTGCAAAAAGCCGATCAGGGGCATTGTCGTATATTTCTGCGGACTTAACAACAAGGATATGTTTGACGAGGACACCAACGAGGGTGTTTACTACGGAGAGCAGGGCGTGCTGTACGTGCATCCCTACAACAATCCCTGGTCCTGGATGAACGTGCAGGCGGTTGGCTATACCGATGAGATAATCGACGTCATTTTTGATCATTTCGATCTGCCCGAATCAATTCCCGTTGTTTCTATGGGACAGAGTATGGGCGGTCTCGCATCGCTTGTTTATACAAGATACGCAAAGCGCACGCCCGTGGGATGCATCGCAAACTGTCCCGTCTGCGACCTTGTTTACCATTTCACCGAGCGTCCCGATCTGCCGAGAACGATCTACAGTGCGCTCTGGTATGAGGAGGACGACATCGGTGAGGCGATGAAGAAATACTCGCCCGTCCATCTTGCGCCCGAAATGCCCGATGCGAAGTATTATATTTTCCATTGCGACAAGGACAAGTCGGTAAATCTCACACTTCACTCTGAAAAATTTGTCGAAGCTATGAAGACGTGCGGCAAGGATATCGAGCTCGAAATAATCCCCGACCGCGGACACTGCAAGCTGACCTTCGCGGCGAACAATAAGAGACTGCGTCTCGCTCTCGATTACATCGGAGGCACCAAATGATACCGAATGTATGCAATTATTCAAAGAAGGAGATCGTCGACATTCTTCTTCGTGAGGAATACGGATATCTCCCGCCCGCGCCATTATCCGTGCGCGCGGAGCTTACCGAGAGAGATAAAAGATTCTGCGCGGGCAAAGCCGATCTTGAGATCTATAAGCTGATCTGCAATTGCCCCTTCGGTGAATTTTCTTTTCCTGTAAGAGTCGTTATTCCGAAGGCGAACAGACCCGTGCCCGCCTTTGTACATATCAATTTCCGCCCCGACGTTCCCGACAAGTATCAGCCTACCGAGGAGATCGTCGACGCGGGCTATGCCGTGCTCTCCTTCTGCTACGAGGAGGTCTCGTCGGATGACGGAGATTTTCGGAACGGTCTTGCGGGACTGATCTATCCCGACGGCAAGCGGCCGCCCGACGGCTGTGGCAAGATCGGACTCTGGGGCTGGGCGGCAATGCGCGTGCTTGACTGGGCGCTGACGCTTGATTCTATAGATCACAGCCGAATTACCGTCACGGGTCATTCGCGCCTCGGCAAGACTGCG
>JAZSMP010000033.1:0-3362 GCA_045535915.1 Eubacteriales bacterium
GATATTCAGAGTCCGTCGCATTGGTTCTTCATTGCGGCGCTCGGTGTGCTCTGCCTCGTTCTGCTCCGCAAGCCTTACACACGCGGAACAAAGGGTGAGCTTATCGTTGCCGTCGGCACGAACGCGGGCGTGTACGACCCGACTGCGGGTGAGGAGCAGATCCCCGAGGAAAACGCCCCTGCGGCTCCCGGCGGTCACGATCCCTGCCCCTCCTTTACAGACATCGACAGAAAATTTGAAACGGCAAAAACCGATCTTGAATTTGCACAAAGTAAGGCTTTTGATCCGTTGACCCTACCCGAGCTTGTCAATTTCGTTGTCAATTATGCGCGTGATTCGCGTCTGCATCTTTATTACACCCCCGAGGACATCGCAACCTTCATTGCGGGTCTCGGAACGACCAGGCTGACCATCCTGCAGGGTATGAGCGGTACGGGTAAGACAAGCCTGCCGAAGATCTTCGCCGAGGCTGTGTGCGGCTCCTGCGACCTCGTTGAGGTCGAGTCGGCATGGCGCGATAAGAACGAGCTTCTCGGCTATTATAACGAGTTCAGCCGCGTCTTCACACCCAAAAAGTTCACTCTCGCGCTCTACCGCGCGCGTCTCTTCCCGCAGAGACCCACCTTCATCGTCCTCGACGAGATGAACCTTTCGAGAATTGAGTATTATTTCTCCGACTTCCTCTCGCTGATGGAGCACGAGGAGCACCGCCGCGAGATCAAGCTTCTCGGCACTCCTCTTTACCGTAAGTACGACGGCAGAAGATACCGCTATATGGGACTTTCCGAGGGTACGACTATCAAGATCCCCGCGAATATCTGGTTTGTCGGAACGGCAAACCGCGATGAGTCCACCTTTGAGATCAGCGACAAGGTCTATGACCGTGCGCATACGATGAATTTCAATAAGCGCGCGCCCAAGATACGCTCCACGGGCGAGCCGATCCCGCAGAGATACGTTTCCGCGGGCGAGTTCCGCCGTCTCTTTGAGGAAGCGAAGGCAAGCGTTTATTTCGATATCGAGTCATATCCCGTGATCTGCGAGATCGAGGCTCTGCTTGCGCCCTACAATATCTCCTTCGGTAACAGAATCGCAAATCAGATCGAGGATTTCGTCCGCATCTATGCCGCTTGCTTCGGCGGAACCGAAAAGGCGATCATGGACGGTCTCGAGCGAATTCTGCTCTCCAAAGTCGTTGCCAAGCTCGAATTCAAGAGCGTGGATAATAAAGAGGAGCTTGCCGCAGAGTTTGAGAGACTCGGATTCTTCTGTTGCCGCGATTTTGTCCTGAGCCTTAACGAGGACTGATAAAATGTCCGATAATCTCATAAAACCCACCGAGGGCTACAGCCATCTTTATGCATACGCGACCGCGCCGCCCGCAAGCTATGCGGATTTTGACCTGGCGGCACAGACGGGACTGAATCTCTTTGCTCTGCGCGAGGATCTTGACCTTTCTGCACTCTCGGAGATACTTGAGCGGATCATAGCGGTGCTTCCCGCGCTGAAGCGAATATTTGCCGCGCCGATCATCCGTCTGCGCGACTCGGGCGAGATTCTGCCCGTAGAGGCGGTCAGAGTCGTCAATTCAAAGACGCTCTCACATATTTCGGTGCACAGCGAGCTCTGGAGCAATATCAAGGACGATAAGCTGATCCCGCGCAAGCTGATGAGTATTCGTCAAGAGGATGATCACGCGATCTACGAAAACATCGTTTTCGCGCGGACGGTCGATGCGATCCTGCGCTTTACCTCGCGAAACCTCGCGGTCTTGCGCGATATGCTCTACGCGAACAGAGAGATGAGCTTCAATCTTCTCGAACGCGAAAACCATCCGCTGTATTTCCTCGCGCTCGGTAAACTGCATACGGGATATTTGCGTGACTACGACAAATATCTGTTCCCCATCGAAAAATGCTACGAAAAGCTGACGGCGATCGAGCACGCGCTCATCCCGAGGCTTTCGATGCCGGTGTATAAAAAATGCAAGAAGAAGGGCGCGAAGCTCGGACTCAAAAAGACCAATATCTTCCGTTCGCATAAGGACTACAGAAAGCTTTACTCGCTTGCGAAATATTTTTCCGAGATCGGACTTGATGCTCTTTCTTCCGAGGACGGCGAGGTCGGAGGGGAAGTGTATTCGGTGTTCTGTGCAATGCTCTGCGTTTTCGCCGCGGGTCACTTTAATTTCAAATTTGATAACAATCAAAATATAGATTTCAAGAACATCAACATAGATGCTTTCTTCGGCGAATGGAAGCTCAATATCCGAGCCGAAAAGTGCGGAATTTTGTTGACTGTTTCGAAGGACAGCGATTACAGGATCCTTCTTTGTTCTCAGAATGCTGAGCCTTCCGAGGCTGACGAGGTTATACCAGTCAGCGCGGACGGCGTGGATGCTGTGCGCTTGAGCATTTACGACATAGATTCCTTCCGCCGCATTCAGCAGATGTTACTGCGCGCGATGATCTATTCGGACGAAGTGCACGCGGTCTGTCCCTTCTGCGGAAATGAGATGTCAGAAAGGGAAGACCGTCGCGAATGCGGCGCCTGCAGAACGGTCATTGAGAGAATTGAGTGTCCGGAGGACGGAAAAGTTTATTATAGGACCGATATCAAGCATTTCCGCAAGCCGAAAAGGATCGCCGACCTCCGTGCGCTTGAGGGTCTTTATTATTACCGCAACATCACAGCAATCGGTGATGACGGCGAATTGTCATAGGAGAAAAAATGAAGCTTTCAGAATTAACACGTGAAGAAATCGCTGAGATGCCCTTTGAGAAAAAGGTAGATTTCATCTGCGGCTCGATCGTTGATGACGGTATGAGCGCGCCGGTCGCAATCCTGCTTGGAGGCAATCCGAACAACGCTCATCCCCGCGCGCTTGCGGCGGCAGAGCTTTATAAGTCGGGCAGAGTCTCTTTTATTGTGCCGAGCGGAGGCGTAAAATGGGATTTCTTCGGCGAGCAGGTCAGCGAGTCAAACTATATGAAGCGGATCCTGGTCGAAAACGGAGTCCCCGAGGATGCCATCATCCTTGAGAACGAGGCGCGGACGACCAAGGAGAATATGATCTACGCTACTCTTCAGATCAATCGCAAGATTCATTGGGAGAAGGTCGATCACGTCATAATCGTCACCTCCCGCTCGCACATGAAGCGCAGTATCGCGCTCGCAAAGGCGTTTCTGCCCCGCAAGGTCACCGTCTCCGCATACCCCGCAGATCACGAAGCAGTAGTCGCGGGTATGCCCGAATCGGAAGGCAAATGGATCGCCAAAGAGCTCGACCTCATAAAAGGTCTTGTAGATAGCAGACTTGTTGAGGATATGGAGATCTGATAAAAATAAAATGGACTGAGTTA
>JAZSMP010000042.1:0-29918 GCA_045535915.1 Eubacteriales bacterium
GAGCACCTGGATACAAGATGCCACGAGAGCGCGAAAGGTCATTTTTGCCGTAGCGGAAATGTCTAAAAAAAGATAAAATGACCATAAAAATGTTCAAGTCGCCCTTGGGGTGGTAGCGGCCGCAAGTTCAAGTCCTGTCACTCAGACCATATCGAGTGTTCATACCGAAAGTGATGAGCACTCGATACTTTTTTGCCTATATTTTATTGTTTGGAGCAGGATTTCTGCTCTTTTTTGTTATGCCGTGGTGGGCAGATAGTTGACTGCTACGCCTTGTTTACTCTCAAGAGTGACCTTGCGCTTTCTGTGCCATTCGGGAATTTGCAAACAGCCTACAAAGCGGTAATGGGTGATCACGCGTTGTGTACGATTCTTTCCCGTTCCCTCAATCTTGTGAACATCAATCTTTTCGATCAGTTCACGTAAAAGCCATATAAAACAAAGAAAAAGGAGATTCTTACGAATCTCCTTAATTCGCTTTTTCCATCCCAAACAAACGCCTCAGCTTTCCGAGGCGTTTGTTTTTAGTATTGCAACAGTTTATCATAAATTATTGCGTTTTATTTTGTTTTTCAGTTTTGCCTTTTTCCTTCTGAGTTTATCATTCTCCACAAGATCAGCTTCCAACTCTTCTTTTAGCTCTTTTTTTAACTGATTAATCTCAATAATCAACTTTTTCACACTAAAATATATTGTAACTACCGGAACCAACAATGTTGCAATCACTAGCAACATTTGCGGAGCAAAGAATGATACTTCACGGCCAGCAAATCTTTCTATCAACTCCCACGAAGTATTTAGTAAAGAAAATTCTCCAACCAAAGTGCCAAAAATCGCAACAAATATTTCTGACTTGATCATACGTATTCTGGCGAATTTTCCATCTCTTGCAGTTATTCGGCTGACATATTTTTTACAAATATCCTGCAGATTTCCAAGATCCGATATAAAATTAGAATACAACGCATCAATTGAAAAAGTCTTTTTCAGCATATTATAATAATCGTTGATATGCTCAACCGTTGAAGGATGATTAAAGAACGATCTGAATTTCAAGTTATGAGCTTCAGCTTCATATGAATCTGCTTTCTTTAACTGCTCATTCATTATCTCGTAATCATTAACAAGCGAATCCAACTGCCCCATCTTGGATAGCATAAGCTCAAGGGCTTGCTTTTGATGCAAGGCGTTAATGAACAGCAAAAAATATGTATCACGTAGTTTTATTCCAAATTGATTCTGAAAAAACAAGTCGGTGACATTATCTCCGGTCAAACAACTGATATTCACCACTCCGTTAGTAGAGCTAGACCAATATGAATTCATAAACGGCTGTAACTTTGATACCGTTGCTTCTCCGGAAAACTTATATGAATCCTTATAATTCTTTGTAACATGAAAAACCACTTCATCCAAGTTATCCGGAATATCGGATAACAACAGATATGAATAGATTACCGGTTTTGACTTGTAATACTCAATTTTACATGCAACATCGGAATCGTTAATCGATATGCTTTTATTTATTTTATCTAACAACTCCTTCACAGAAAAAGTGTGTTCCTTTTCCTCAGTCAGGGAAGGCTCTTTTAATCGTCTTTCTTCTATCCATTTGAAATAGTTACCTTCACTCTTTGCCTCACTGATAAAATAATTCAAATGTGTAAAGCTATCGATATCGCATTTATCAAACAAACATTCAATTTCAAAAAAACCAACGCCGGATTCAAAAAGATGTATTCTGATATCATTTATACAAACGTCATAACTCGTTTTTTTGTCATTTCTGCAAAAGAACTGCAGGCAATTATTACTATGATTAGGTAAATCAAAGTCCCTTCGACAATTAGCATTCAATTGATAGCAGTCTGCAATTTTAGTTGCACCACCATTCATATCAAGCAACTCACCCAGACCGTCTCTCAGGTATTCACCTTTTATACTTATTCTTGTAAAAAGCTCTTGACCGTTGTTAGTATTACTACGCACCTTGACTCTCTTTTGGTCAAAAACCAACGGAAATATAAACTTTGTAAACTGCTTAATCACCTTAGTTTGGCTCACGTTATCACCTGCATTCAATTATTAAATATTATACTGCCAAGCGTTATACCTATCAATGATTTCCTCGCGCGTTGCAAGCTTTTCGGTATGTTTGCTGCCCCTACTGATTAATACTGTTTCACATTCAAAGCCTAAAGCAGATTCTACTTCGCTAATAAAATTATCACAATTAATAAAGCTACACGAAAACACATCGATATATGCGAGACGCGTATCTTTGTAATAGTGAAAGGCAATATGACTCTGGGCTATAACAGTTAATCCGGAATATATTTGTGGATTCAAAACATTATCCGTAATAACAACCGGACGGAAGATCGGATCCATATTAATTCTGTAAGGCAACTGATCAAGGAATTTATAAATGTCGTCCATGCTGAAATCTCTATTGCAGGTTGCTCTTATCAAATAATGAGGGCCAAAGTCTTCTTTTTCGTCGATATGTTCAAATGCTGTTTGAGCAGAAAGATTGAAGCGACGATCCACAACATTAACAATTTTAAATCCGAAGGGGAATTCCAATGAGAGTACTTCTACCAGCTTGTCGGTATTAATAAATCCATCATATAAAATATCAACAAAATAGCATTCTCTTTCCGGAAAAGTATGAATCGTAAAATGTCCGCCCTTCAAAAGGACAAATGCGCTGATTCCATCATCCTCCTTGACTCGACCGTAAAAATAAGGCACCAAAACAGGAGGAATGATAGTTTTCACCATCAATCGATTTGTAATTTTAAATATTTTTTCATATACCATGCGCAAATCTGACAAATCTCCGGGATTCGCCTGATACGCATCAATCATAATGTGAAGCATGTTACCTCCATTATCGGTTAATCGTCATCCGATTGAGCCAGTCTTTCTTTTCCTGCCATGGCGTTCATTATGATCTGATCATATTCACGGCAATTAAACAGAAAGGGGTCGATCCACCAATGACTGTTCGAGGTTGTCATATTAGGTATACAATAATATTTTTCGTTGATTACGTAATCTCTTTCCGACAAAATCTTTATTTCTCTCTTACCGTTATCTTCTGTAAGATATACAGAAAAGCTGTTTATATCGCAGCAATCACGCCGTTCGCTTTTCTCTTCGTACTGAACCACATACGGATATACGGGATCATAAGAAACCTGCTGACCCAAAAGCACCTCTTGGAAATAATCTTCGTTATAAGTAAGGAAGTATAACAATTCCTTTACCTTTATCAAGAACTGCTTGAACAAAATTACATTTGCGACCGCCCCGCCTTTTTTGGAATGTTTGACGTCGTTAATGTAACTGATTATATTATAGTCTTTCTTGATATAATCTGCGGTCATATCTTTAGTATCAATTTTGAGGATATCCTCCATAGGTTTTGAAACATACAGATAAGAACGCCCTATAGCCTCTTTAAGATACATTCCGTTTTCTTGAATCTCGAGCTTGTGACCATCCTTTTTATTCTTTGTTATCAGCGAGTCTCCCAATGCCCGAAAATCAGCGATAAGCTTGCCAAGCGATGCTTTCACCAATTCCTTTGCTTTGGCTGCAGCCGCACATTTAAAAGCCTCATCGCATTGATGATACATATCAGATGTAAAACCTGCAGCATCGTCCGGCAAACTTTGAAACTTTCCGTGGAGTTCATTTTTCTTTTTTGTATACGCTATTATTCCGTAATAAAAGGGAATAATATATCGGAATGTTTTTTCGAGCGTCCTATTTATTGATAATACTTTTCCACCAACCGAATCATCCGAATTTATTGTTTCATTAATATTCTTGATTCGCATTGGAAGGCTTTCAACAAAGCAGGAGTTCGGTGTTTTTTGCTTTTTTTCAATAGTTGACAGTTGATTGATAATCGCCTTGGCCATCAGGATCTTGTTCATCTCAATGATGCTTTTTACAAATGACACGTTCGCCTCAGCATGATCATTCATAGCTGCGGTTTCGCGATCACGCTCATTTTTATAAAATCTTTTTGCTTCCTTTAGAAATGCTTTATTATTGTAGCGAATTGCGAGATTTTGTAAAATCTTATCAAAATAAATGCCGTCTGAATCAAGTACGAACTCGAGAACATTGGATGGACCTTCTTCAAACATCAGAATTGTCAATACGTTATCCCAGTTAATTTCATCCATAGCTTTATACCCCAATTCGAATATATCGCTGTATTTTACGGAATAATGTGCATTGATCTTTCTTTTTGTCTCGTCTGTTATAACGTCCGAAACAGCCAAAGCAAGATTCTTGATATATTTAAAATCAAGAGAATACAGGGATTTAGCAAAAACTACGTTTAGCTCGTTATTTTTGTAATCCAGCCTTGATCCCGAAAAAAAATCTTTTTTTTCGCAATCACAAACAAATTGCTTTTTTCCGTCAGTCAATGAATACTTAAGTGTTACTCCGTCCTTATGTTCTTCAATGGATTCAAGGAAATAGAATTCCCCGTCAAGATTCTTCAAAAAATAGAAGTTTGGAATCGTTTCTTTAGTTGATTTATAATAAAAATCATAGGAGCAACTTTCGATACCACCATCAATAATTTCCTGATCTTTTGCGCGCAACTCGATATTTTTCAAATAAGGCAATGCAGAATACAGACCGTAAAGATATCCGGCCAAAACCTTTTCATTGCTTTCTGCATAAGCAGCGCTGCTAAGCCAGGTCTTTATTACCGAGCGAAAGATCGGAATCTGTATTGATGCATCGGAATTACTGATTATCCCATCAAAATATGCATTTTTGTTGGAAGTAACAACGTCCAGTTGCATTTCAGTCAAAACATAGATAACCAGATCAAGACTAATGTCCTCTCCGTTGTACAGATATTTAAAGGCATCTACTGCACGATGAGCATTCGGTGATAAAGAATACTGAAAGTCCTTGCTCATATCATGACGATACTTGGCATGAGCAAAAATAAAAGTAAACATCAAAAGCTTATATAATGTGCCTATACCGCGGATTCCGCTTTTTTTCAACGTACGCATGCCAAACAGGAATTCCTTCAATATAGGATCCTGTATCTCTTCGTTCATCAAAGCGGCGATCTGATCCAAAGAAAGGGCAGGCGACTCTTGAACCGAAACAGCTCCGCTCTTTTCATTAGTGTTATCTGACATATCTGTCACCTCTTCAGTTATTTACTAGAATCTCTGCAAGTTTTTCATAGCGGGAGGCAGCTTGGATCTCATCTTCGTTCAGAAGCCTTCCTTCTTTTTCAAGAGTATAAAGCAAACTTTCTTGCCACTTGAAGCGTTGTACCTCATTGATACCAAAGCAATCCTCATTAATAAAAGTATCGTCAATATTCATTTCTGTGGTATTTCTAAGGCGATCTGTTTCTACTTTAAGCATTCTCAAAGCTTCGGCGCGCTGCCATATCCCGTTGATTTCTACATCAAGAACTGGAACAACAGTTGGAAGCAGTACCACACGGGAAGATATCTCATCTTTGGCTCGGTATCTCAGATATCTGAAAGTACCCTTTCTGAATTGAATAGTCGGGCGCATGCAGCATACTATTGTTTCAGCAAAATTTGTTGCGAATCTGGCAACAGTTTGTTCTCCGGAAGCACTGTCCATAATAACAGCACGAATATTCGGGTTGTTATCTGCAAATTTTTCTAATCTAATTAGCAGATCCTCGGTTTGACCGCTGATTTCCTGATCGTCAATTTTTTCTGTGTCATTAACTCCAAAAAACAGGATCGCATCATTTTCAAAGCCGAAGAATTCTCCAACCGGAACAAAGTGACTGAGCAATCCATGTGTTTTAAAGCTGTCGGTTTGTCTCGGTCTCCAAGAAATTTCAGCTTTCAGAAAACTTTTAACATCAACATTTTTTGCAAAATGCTCGTCGGCATTCAAAAGATAAGTCATACCGGCGCTATCAATATCAGTATCAAGCAACAGTATCGGATGCTCAGCATCGGCTCCTAATTTTTCTGCGATATATGGAAGCGTATTTAGTGTGGTCGAGCTTCTTCCGGATCCGCCTTTGTATGAATGAAATGTGATCTTCTTTGCCATTTTAGTATATCTCCTAATCTATTTTAATGCTTTTTATTATTACCTTTGGCTATAGTTTGCAACTGCTCCGCAAAGCCTACAACATCGTTCGAGGCAACTACAAAGAACGGGATCATTTCTCCGAGGAACTTGTCCATAGCGATTTTTGCTTTTCTAAGAATTTCTTCGTTCGTCCATGTTTGATAGCCCTCCGGGAGGTCTCCGGAATCTATCTCATTTTTGGAATGAGCCAATGCACCCGCAAGATAACTCTGAACATACATATCAATTGAACGCTTAAATAACATTTCCTGCTCCGTCAATTCGATACTATCGTCCATATTCTTACTGCAAATTTTGTTGATTCGGTCAATGAAAACAGTATCAAGCTTTTCTTCGACGCATTCGTTTATGCTTCTTTGAATTTCCCTCTCGATCGGGGAACCATTATCAATAATAGCGTTCAGCTCATCGATCTTTCTCTTCAACTCATTTATTTCTGTTTCGTGTTTTTTCTTGAGTTGTTTAGTATTCGCGTCATGATCTGCCTTCAGCTTTTCTTTTTGTTGATTTATCTCCGCTTCCTTAATTTTATTTCGTTCTTCCTCATTGATTCGGCTCATCGCGTAGTCTTTCTCGTACTTATTGTAATAGTCAAAGAACTCCTTCAACGCAGAAACAGAACGCTCGGTTTCTTGCAAGTTGCCCCAAATCCATTTCTCATCATTCGGGCGGTTTTGCTCAATAATCGTTACAATTGTTCCCAACTCTTTTTCCGGATACTTGGTAACGTATGATACAATCATCGCTCGAGCACGTACGATCAAAGCCTCGAGAACGGCTGTGTTGATGCGCTCGTTGCTCATGATGCTTGCATATTTTTTATCTTTAATAACGCCATAGAATGAGACTGGGTCGCGGTTAACTATTCCTTCTTTATCCTTATTTCGAAGCTCATTATACTCTTTGTATACCAAATCAACGCCGTCTTTGAACTTTATTTGCATCAGTTCAAATGCCTTTGAATCTTGTTTTCCCAATACAACATGGTAGTTTGTAAAGATCGGTACCATAATAGCATAAAGCTGATTCAGAAGAACAGGCGACTGTGCAGAATACTCAATCTGTCCCTTTGACGCAATAGAACCGTCTTCATAGAAGAAATCGGAGCCAAGCATTTCTCCGTATTTCTTATATGTATTTTCTCCGACGATCTTACAGATTTTCTCGAATCTTTCTACAATATCGTATCCTGCCAAATGATTGATTTTATTGATGTATTCCACATCTTTTTCAATCTTTTGCTCCTCGTTACCGATAATTGTATCCTCAAGGTCACCGTAAGTCTCACAAACCGAATTGGTAAAGTACAAGCTTACTTCCGTACACCCGGTGACAGCTCCCCAACCGAGATATCCCTTATAATTATCATCAGTCCAGCCCAATTCGCCATCGGCTCTTATGACATTATCGATTAGTATCTTAAGCGCATCAACTATAGTTTTATCTATATCGGCTTTGCTTTCACCAAAGTCAAAATCGCCTTTTTCTCTTTTTTGGAGCTTGTGAGCAAACAAAAAGCAAGAAAAGCACCATGTAAGAGATTCAATAAAGCTGACTCCGCTATTGGTGAATATTGCTCTGTTATCCTCTACTTTTGCGTAGGGAGTAGCATCGTATCCATACGTTTTTACATAATCCAGCAGTGCCACGATACTTTTTGACAGCTTTTGCTTTTCTGCCTTTGTAAAATCGACATCAAAACCATTGACGTCAAGCAAAGTTGTGAGAAGGAATATTCCGTACGCCTTGTCCAGAATACCGCTGCGGGTAGCTTCCTTGTTCATTGTAAACTTATAACCCTTGGTTTCTCTGTCATCAAGAATCAATGCTTTATCGCTCAACAGATCGTCTTTAATTTCTTTACCGATATCGCGTACTTGCTTGTAAAGATTGAATACTGATTTTTCTTCTTCCTTTGTTTTATCAGAACTGTTAATGCTGTTATTCTGAGATAAATTCTCCGCTTCGATGTCTAAAAGCAACTGTTTTCCCATGGTTTTCTCCTCAATAATTTATTTATTATGTTTTTTGCTTACAACTGTAAAGATTTCCAAAAAATATTTTAGCGCCAACCAAACGGTTATAAAATTTGTATCGAGAGAAGGAGATACCTCCACAAGATCCATTACCTCAACCGGCAAATCCTTGATAATAGTTAAAATAATGTCTAACACCTCAACAGAATGCAAGCCAAATGCCTCCGGGGTTCCTGTACCGGGGGCATACGCGGGATCAATCGCATCAATATCAAAGGATAGATATACACTATCATAACACGTGTATTTCTCAAGCAACCTTTTGGCGACTTCTTTCGTTCCCATCCGCCGCACATCATTTGAAGTGTAAATGTCAATTTGATTTTTTGATAAAAAATCCACCTCTTGACGTTCATATGAGCGTATCCCGATCATTGTAATATCTTCAGGTAAATAGCCGTTATCCAATGCTCTTCTGTTTACACACGCGTGAGAATATTGGGATGAATCATATGTATCACAAATATCGGCATGAGCATCAATATGTATAAGACCCACCTTTCCTCCGCGCGTCTCCTTGAAAGCCTTCTGCGAAAGAATGCTTATTGAATGATCTCCTCCGAGTACGATGGTGAACCCGATTTTTATGGCTGATTGCATCTTTTCAAGGACAGATTCGTAACTATAGCCATCAACATCTCCGAAATCAAATACCCGAGCCGTAATCTCTTCGCCGTCAATTGTGTATGGAGGCAAAAATTCGCTGTTATTTCGTATAGTTTGCGGGGCAAGCCTAGCTCCCTTGCCAATTGAAGCGTTTTCGTCAATAGGGATCCCAAAAACAGCAACATTTGCCTTTTCCATATCATGCGTTAATAATTCTCTCCACATGGTCTCCTCGATGATAGCAATTTTATTTAAATTATAATACAAATAATAACAAAAATCAAGGTCTTTTTATAAATTTCTCCAAAATTTGTTCAAAAACATCATTATTTCAATCATTCGGAAACAAATATTTGTAGTATATCTGTTAATTAATCAATTAACCTATTATTACTTATTGATAGAATTTGATATTGCTATTCAACAGCTATCATATTATACTTGCCGAACAAGTTGTTTTGCCGAAAGTAGAATGTTTCGACCACATGTTTAAGCACAAACGTTTTCGGACTACGTAGACACAGTAGTATTCAATGGAATCAGCAACATATATTCCGGACAAAAGCATGTATTTTACTCAGTCGCGTACTAAAAATGTCTAGTCGGCCATCGTGTGGCAGAGGCCGCAAGTTCAAGTCTTGTCACTCAGACCCAAACAAAGATAATCCGAACTTATTCCTAATTGAGGATGCGTTCGAATTCTTTGTTTTTTGTACCCAACATAGTCGAAAATAAACAGAAAACCGCACTCGACAAGCAACTGCCTTTCGAGTACGGTCATTGATGAACAAGCATTCTATGTATTCCTGTGTCGCAATATGCGGCACAGGTTTTCTGCTTATGCTGTTTTCGCCTCAGAAGCCTTTTCTGCCTCTTTCTTTGCCTTCCATTCTTCAAACTCGCGCTTGCCTTCCTCGGTTTCAAAGAACGCCACTACCGCAGGATAAAAGGTGGGGATGATTGCTTCTATCTCGTGCTTTGGAATACACGAGCGAGTTCTGTATTCGCCACTTTTATCGTGCGCCAGCCATAACAGAACGTATACTGCCCTCTTCATCAATTTCAATTTTTACCTCCCGTCTCTATCCCAACTGTTGCGGCTCTGCACCTTACTTTGCTCACGCTTTTGCCATTCAGCTAATACTGTAATAAAGCGCTTTGATTTTTGCCTTATTCTCTTCCGTCAGCGGCGAGAAAGGTTCGCGGGAAACAGGCAGGATATCGAGCCCCTGCAGGCTCATAATATATTTCGTTGCCGCGATCAAGGATGTCGTGGAGATGATCGCCTCGGTTATGGAATTGAGGCGGTGGATGATGTTAAGTGCTTCGGCGTTCTTGCCTTCCTTGAAAAGTCTTCTTGCCTCGATGTATTTGTCTGCGTAATAGTTATAAGTCGTACCGATCGCGCCGTGCGATCCGACAGCCGCGCCCGCGAGGAAGGCTTCGTCGCATCCCGTATAGAATTTCTTATCGGGACACGCATGAATGAGTCGCTCAAGGAAATAAAAATTCTGACCCGTGTACTTTACCGCCGTGATTTTTTCATCCTGAAGAAGCTCTTTCATCTCGGCAAGAGAATAGTCGCGCGCCTGCGCGGCATTGTAGATCATAAGATCCAGCTCTGTCACGTGCGCGATCTTGCGGAAATATTCCTTGATCTGCGGGAAAGTGTAACCGAAATAATATGGCGCAACCGCAGAAAGCATATTTGCACCGACGCTTGCTGCATGGCGAGCGAGCTCAACCGATTCGGCAGTCGACTGCGAACCGACGTGCGCGATAACCTCTTTGCCGCCGGCATTAGCAATGATGACTTCGAGGCAACGCTTTCTCTCCTCGGTTGTCAGCAGACAAAACTCGGAAGTACCTCCGCAAGCGTAGATACCGTCCGCACCCTTTGAGAGCACAAACTTCGTCGCCTTGCCGAGTACTTCATAATCAACTTCACCGTTTTCCTTGAACGGTGTGATAAGTGGTACGTAGATTCCTGTTTTCATGAGCCTTTCTCCTTTTCATTTTTTACCGTCCACGCTATATAAAATGCGTAGGACGAGGTTATAACTGTGAGCAAAACACAAGTCAGTATCTGCATTTTCTGCGAAATATCTTCGTTAGCAAAAACACTGAGCGCGTTGAAGAGTCCGTGCGCGGCGATGGGGACAAGCAGGCTTTCTGTCTTAAGATAGATCATCACGAACATAAATCCCGCAGCGGTTGCATATACGACCTGAAGCAGATTCGGGAGCAGCTCCGCGCCCGAGCCGTTGATGAGATTTATGATATGTCCGATCCCGAAGGTCACGCTCGATACGATCACAGCGGATGCGAGGTTATCCTTACGCATTGCCTCGAAAAGCAGGCCTCGGAAGATCAATTCCTCCAAAAATCCGACGCAGAACATGGAAAGTATGTAAAGCACCGTTTCCGCTACGCCGTAATTCATCGTCACGCCGTACCAAAGATTAGCTGTCAGCATAATAAACACGGGCAGATAATACAGCATTGATCTCGCCGGTGATCTTGCGCGGCAAAGTCCGTAGACCTCAAAAAGCCCGTTTTTCTTTAAAAACAAAAGCAGTACCGCTGACAGCAACAGTCCCACGGGAAGCGTGACCGACTTCTCAATACCGATCAGGGCGGAAAGCGAGTCACCGACGGACATCAGCACGCAATAAGCGACGATCCACGCGACGGCAAACCAAATCTTGCTTTTATCATACAGTTTTTTCAGCATAGGTCGTTATTTCCCTTCTCGATCTCGCGCCGCAAGCTCTTTGAGCTTCAAATCAAATTCGGGAAATTGCTTTTTGAGCATGATCGGTTTGCCCTCGGAATTCAGAAAGCAATGCTTCGTTCTTCCGCTGAGAACCAATTCTCCGCTGCCGCACTTCGTGACGGTATACTTTATCACCAATTGCACTCCCTTGAATTCTTCGATTTCAACACCGATCTCTACCGATTCTCCGAAGGTCGTTGGGGATTTATACTCGCATTCAACGCCGATTATGGGGGAAACTATACCGTCTTCTTCAAGCTTTGCATATCCGAAGCCTATTTGCTCCAGAAAATCTATACGTGCTTCCTCCATCCATCTGATATAATTCGAGTGATGGGTTATTCCCATTTTATCGGTTTCGTAATAGTTGATCTTTCTAACGTAATTCTTCATATTATTTTCCTTTTTCCCAATCTTCACGCGTCAATAGCATCACGTGACCCGTGCGCACCTCGCCGAGAAGACTCAGTTCGATGCCCTCAGTTGTATGATGATAGACGAACCCGAGCTTTTCCTGAACGCGGCGGCTTTTTATATTTCCGTCGTAATGACCGCACCAGATGCGCGCCACGCCGAGGTCTTCGAATGCATGGCGGAGTATCTCGCGCGAGGCTTCGGGAATGAGTCCCTGTCCCCAGAACGGCTTGCCGATCCAATAGCCGAGCTCGTATTCGTCGTCACCCTCGGCGATGTCGTTGCGATGCAGTCCAATACTGCCGATGGGCTTGCCGTCAGCTTTGAGGCAGACGGCATAGGTCTCGGGCGCGGATAGCACTGTGCGGATGATCTCGCGGCTGTTCTCGACACTCGTATGAGGCGGCCAACCCGCAGCAGTTCCTACCTCGGGATCGCTTGCGTATTTATATAAGTCCTCTGCATCATCCTCGCGCCACGAACGGAGAATGAGACGTTTTGTTTGCAACATTTTATACATTCTCACTTGATAAAAAATACAATGATAGCACAAATGAAGATAAACACAGCCGTTCCAATGCTGAAATACGCTGTCTTACGGCTAGTATTCCATTGTATGTATGCTTGGCAAAGCATCGAGACGCCCATCAGGGGAACGCAGATGTTTACCGCTTGCTCCCAGATATCAAAAATCTGCAATACCGCCAAAACCACGACTGCCAGGCTCACAGCCAAGGATATCATTGTAACAATCTTATGCATCAAGGGTATATCTTTCCATCTTGTTTTCATAGTTAAATCTCCAATCTGAATTTTGTAGGCTTATCCTCGCGGTAGACCACAGGAACAGGGTCGTTCACACTCGGGGGCGTGATGCCAGCGCCGAGCCATTTATTTTTTGTGATCTCATTTCCGTCCGCGGTATATTTCACCTTGACGATATGCGGAAAGATCGCACCGTCAAGCGGTCCTATACGTACAGCTTTGGTATTCACTTTTAACCACCATTGCTTTTTGACGGACAAAACCGTCCCGATCGTTCTTTTTTCCATATTCATTCTCCTTCGATCATTTCAGTTTCCGTTTTTTCATATATTATATCAAAATATATTATATCAAAAAGCAACAGAGATTGCAAGCTTTTTGAATAGGTTTTTTTCAACTACGCAAAAATGCTCCGAAGACTCTCTGGCAAGGCAGATCTTCGGAGCATTTGATTTGATTTTATTTCAAAGGGATGCTTTCATAAGATATCCCGTCATCTTTATAAAGATCTGTGAGGACTACCTTATCGTCGTTATAATATACTTTGTTATTGTCAGCCCAGATAAAATAAATACTTGATCCGAGCAGATTATTTACAGCATCAACATCAAGGCTGTCGGCTATAAATACCTTTGACATCTTAAGCGCGATCTCGGCACACCCAAGTTCATCGGAGTACGCTACCATGTTTTCGACCGAGCTTTTATAGCATCCGGTTTCAGGATCAAGATATTTGCAGGCATAATTTCCGTTTGAATAACCGAAATAATTCATACCGTCCTGCGAACTCATCGGATAGTTCCTCATAAAAACAAATGAGGTCGCTTTTTCGTAGATCATCGCAGCTGCTGTATATAGATCCTTATCAATACGATCGAAAATGTTGAAGGAATACTTTGTGCCCGATATGTCAAGATTCCTGGTATATCCATCGAATGACGTTATCGCCCCCATGGTATATCCGTATGAATTCATAACATCCGCAACATGATCAACGATAAAGGCGTTTGTGTAGATCGAGAGATCAAGGTATTCCTCTATACCGTTTGCTTCCGCAAAGCTTATATATTCATCCGAAATATAAAGCGTGATCTTGTTATCGCCCAACAGCTTCAGATCTATCATATCGGCATTATTCGTGTAGCTTAAGACTTGCTCAAAGTATTCGCGTATCTCATCATTATAATACGGATCCGAAAGTCGCGCTTCTACCTCGTTTTGACTTGCAAAAAGATCTCTGTACGTCGAATGTATGGGCGCCAGATAGAGTATGCGTCCGCCGTGCTTCTGCATCAGCTCAAAAGCGCGGTACAGGATCGGATCCACCTCAAGCATTTCGTTCGGAGAATTGTTTATATGGTATAGATTGATCACATCGGAGTATTCCTGATAAATATCAAAAAGGCGATATGCCTTCATCGCTTCCCTTGAATACATGGAAGAGATACTTTTATATTCGTCAGCCGCGCTGCGGTCACCTTGTCCGATGTTATAATTGAGAATAAACTCGTTTTTTATTTCGGGATCGTCAATCTCGATGGTGATCCATCCGGGTTCCTTGATAAAAAGCTTACATAAAAAATACGTCAGAGAACCGAGTCCTAAAACAAGAAGCAAAATGAATGCTATAGTTCTGACTTTGATATGTTGCTCGGATATCTCGATATTTTCCGGCCCGGAAGTTTTCTTTTTAATCAGTCCCATAAAACACCTTTAATTAATTTTGACCACATAGTCCGCTTTTACGGACTATGTGGTTCTTGATGATATTTAAATCAAAGCTAAAATTATCAACAATCCAAACAATGCAGCAAAAGCTCCTAAGGTTGCAAATCCGGCAAGAGCGCCTTTTTTGCATGCTTTATGGTTCTTGATATGCTTGAATCGTTTAAAGAGTGCTGAACCGATGATTCCAAACACAGGAAGGAAGAAGGAACCTACAGTGTACCAATTGCTTCCGGTATCATGGATGGGAGGAAGAACATCAAATTCGCTTCTTTCTGCTTCCGTCTCTTCGCTTACACAGCTCTCAACAGTATCACTGTCATTGTCGGCGATAGTGATGGATTTGATGACCTGACCGCTTTCTCTGATCTTCCTATACTCTTCTATCTCCTTTGCATTACCGAATACAAAGTGATTATTGCCGATATCAACAAGCTCGGGCTGATCTTCACTGTAATCATGAACCGACGGGTCATAAGTGAATAGGACCTTTTTCTTTTCAAGCTGAGGATCGGGTATCGGAATAGCGGAGATAAGAGAACGGGTATAGGGGTGAAGAGGATAGTCGAAAAGCTCTTCGGCATCAGCTATTTCAACAATATTTCCTTTGTAGATAACTCCGATACGGTCGGAGATAAATCTTACTATCGAAAGGTCATGCGCAATGAAGAGATACGTGACCTGTCTTTCCTTCTGGAATTTCTTGAGCAGGTTAAGCACCTGAGCTCGGATCGAAACGTCAAGAGCTGAAATAGGTTCATCGGCAACTACGAGTTCGGGCTCCATTACCATCGCTCTTGCAATACCTATTCTCTGACGCTGACCGCCCGAAAATTCGTGAGGATAACGGGTAAGGTGCTCGGGGAGAAGTCCGACCTCCTCGATCATTTTTTCGACCTTTTGAACTCTGTCCTCTTCGTTTTTGAAAAGATGGAAGTTATAAAGACCTTCTGAAACGATATAATCTACTGTGGCGCGCTCGTTAAGGGAGGCTGCGGGATCCTGGAATACCATCTGGATATTACGGATGACCTCTCTGTCAAGTGTACGAGAAAGCTTGCCAGAGATCTTTACGCCTTTATACTGTATCTCACCTGCAGCGCAGGGGTTGACTCTTATAACGGCACGTCCGATCGTGGTCTTGCCCGATCCCGACTCTCCTACCAGAGAGAATGTCTCGCCTTTGTATATATCAAAGCTGGCATTTTTTACCGCTCTGACAGCGTTATCGCCTTTGCCGAAAGTAATATCAACATTTTTAAGAGAAAGAAGTATTTCTCTGCCATTTTCGTCTAATGGACCGTGCTCGGGAAGATGAGCAGCTTTTACGCTCGCTTCTTCAGCGGATCTTTGTTTATTAACTGACAAAACTTCTTACCTCCTTTAAATATTGAATGAACGCAATAATTTTTCGTGAATATCTTCAATGATCTCAGGCTTATTGATTTTTGGAGCTCTGGGATCAAGCAGCCATGTCTTTGCGTAATGGGTATCGGTTACACGGAACATGGGGGGCTCTTTCAAGGTATCGACCTTTAAGCAATAAGGGTTTCTGGGAGCGAAAGCGTCTCCGGTGATCTCATTGTACAGAGAGGGCGGCGTACCTGTGATGGAATAGAGCTTCGTATTTCTCTGCGCAAGCTGCGGCATGGAGGAAAGCAATGCCCAGGTATAAGGATGTCTGGGATCATAGAAGACCTCCTCAACAGTACCGACCTCAACGATCTGTCCGGCATAAAGAACGGCAACACGGTCTGCGACATTCGCAACAACGCCAAGGTCGTGTGTTATGAACACGATCGTGTAGTTGAACTCCTTTTGCAGATCTTTGATGAGCTTGAGGATCTGCGCCTGAATAGTAACATCAAGCGCGGTGGTGGGCTCATCGCAAATAAGGATCTTTGGCTGGCAGGACAGAGCGATCGCTATAACGATCCTTTGTCTCATACCTCCCGAATACTGGAAGGGATAATCATCAAAACGGTTTTCCGCATTGGGAATTCCAACCTTTTTCATGAGCTGGAGCGCACGGGCGCGTGCTTCAAGTTCGGAGCACTTCTGATGCTTCATAATGACCGAGGTTATCTGCTTTCCGATCGTTATGATAGGGTTAAGAGAGGTCATGGGATCCTGGAAAACAGTAGCGATCCTTCCGCCTCGGATCTGCGTCCAGTCCTTGGCGTACTGTATCTTTGCCAGATCAAGTATGCAGGTACCGTGCAGAACGTCGTTGCTCTCGTCAAGATATTTTACTCGGAAAACGACCTTATCGAAAACGGAGTTTCTTTCATCTTCGTTCACAAGATCGACTCCAAGCTGCATAGCTGTCTTGAAGCAGGCGTGCAGTGCCTTGAGGAGCTTGAGGCGTTTATTAAGACCGTAACGGCCTACCGAAAGATAGATCTCTTTTGCGATGATCAGATTGCGCTTTTTGGTATCCTCACTGATCTCATTTGATACAGCAACGCTGTATTTTTTCTGAAGATCGCTCATCTTTTCCGCATACTGCTTGTTGTAAGCGGAATCACCGGCAGCTTTGGATTTATGGTCAGCCAAAAGCTTTTTCTTTTCTGCTTCAAGAGCATCGATCTCTGATGTTAAGGCGGAGATCTGTGCCTTGGTTTCTTTTAATCTTTCTTTTTCAGCAGAGGGAGATATCGTCTGCTTGAGATTTTCAAGCTCAGTACGCTTGAAGACAAGCTCATCTATCTTTGCGGTTATATTAAGATCTTCTTCGTCTGTAAGCGAAAATCTTGCTTTGTTCTCTGCTTCCAGCTCGAGCATCTCCTTGTATATATCCGCGCCGCCTTCTAATCTTGCATAAGAATTGAGCTTTTTATAAGAGGACTCAATGAGAGTCTTATCGATTCTTTTCAGCACGACTTTTGTATCGGCAAGCTCCTCATCGTTGTAAAGAAGCTGACCCTGGCTGATAAATCCGTTGGTTTCAAGCATACCCGCAAAGGTCTTTGTGAATACGCTCTTACCCGAACCCGATTCGCCTACGATAGCAATAGATTCGTTTTCATAAAGATCAAGGGATACGCCGCGGATAGCAGTAAGGATCCTGCCTCTTACGCGGAACTTTACATGGAGGTCCTTGACAGAAAGTAAAATCTTCTTATTTTCCATCATGACACCTCTTACATATGTGTTCTCGGGTCAGAGGCGTCTCCGAGATTCTGACCGACAACGTAAAGCACAACGGCGATTATGGATGCGATAGTAACGGGTGCCCAGAACTCAAGCTCCCAGCCGGGAGTGACCATTGCGTTCTGTGCCGACTCGATCAGCTTACCGAGCGACATGTCCTTAAGACCCATTCCAATGTAGGAAAGAAATACCTCATAGGAAATATATGAGGGGATCTCGGTTGCAAGCAGGGTAACTATTACCGAGGTCATGAAGGGCAGGATGTTCTTCGTCGCGATACGCATTATGGGCGTACCGAGGCACTTGGATGCGAGATTGTACTCACGGTCTCTTATGATGATGACCTGTGTACGGATAAAGTACGCAATACCGAGCCATCCTGTAACTGTCAACGCGAATACCATCGTCCAGAAGCTTGGCGACAGAATAAGAACGAGCACCGAAATAAGAAGGATATACGGCACGTTTGCGATAACATTATACACCTCAGTCATAAAGATATCGACCTTCTTCGAGAAGCCCCAGACCGCACCGATGATAACGCCGACTGTCATATTGATGGCGGCACAAATCAGTGCAAGCGAAAGCGAGATGCTCGAGCCGTACCAGATAGCATCAAAGGTCGACTGACCGCTGGCGCTGGTACCGAGAATCCAATGGATATTGTAGCCGAATTTATTCATTGCGGCAATGGGACCGAGATGCTTTGCCTCGGGGTCAAGAAGATTGACATAGGGATCCACATCGGGGTTATAACCGATGATCACAGGATAAACATACGCAAATACGACTATTACCGCAAGGATGGAAAGAATAACTATATTGAGTTTCTTCTTGAAGAAGACGCGGAATACAGAATGCCAATATGAATAGCGGGGTGCGGTTATACGTTCGGAAGCCAGCTCATCATGGTCAATGACCGAAAACAGCTCTTCATCCGACATATTGAATTCAGAAAGATCCATCATTTTGTCATCCATGTGAATTACCTTCCTTTCTTAGTAGTGAACGTGATTCTCGGGTCAACCATAGACATAAGGATATCGCCGAGGATTATCGAAACGACTGACAGGAGCGCATAGAAGAGCGTTACACCGACGATAACACCGTTGTCGTATGCGTTGATAGCGTTCGTAAGCAGATTACCTGCGCCGGGAACGACGTATACGCGCTCTGTAATGATCGCGCCGACGAGAGATCCGAGCACGCTGCCGGGGATACCGTGAATGATCGGGATCGCCGCGTTCTTAAGCACGTGCTTGCTGAATATCTCGCCCTCGGAAAGACCGCCCGAACGAGCGAACTTTACGTAGTCCGAGTTCATCTGGTCGATCATGTATCTGCGCAGCCACTTCATGAGGTTTGCGATTGAGGGCAATGCCAGAGAAATGATCGGCAGGATATACATCATCCATGTCGGGTTGACCATATCGAAGGTCGTCGGTAAGCCGAACTTTCCCCCTATCGCCTTGAACAAGAAGATATAGGCAAGCGAGGGGACTGCTATGATAAAGACGATATAGATCGTTCCGAGATGGTCAACGAGCTTGTCCTTCTTAAGCGCCATAAGCACTCCGAGAGGAGTTGCTACAACATACGCCAGAATTACAGAGATGATACCGATAACAAAGGAGTATCCGACCTTGGAGAATCCGTCTCTGTATGTCGTTACGCTGGTATAGTTGTCGGTGTAATGCTTCTTTACAAGAGCAAGTCCGTTTTCGAGCGAGCCTGCAACGTATGTCGCAGAATGGATATTATCCGCGCTTTCCTCCTGATATCCCGTGGGATAGGTGACCAGGCTCTTTTTGAGCGAGCCCTGACTTTGTGTCATGGTGTCGAAAACGTCTATACCCTGATTGACGCTGTATGATGTTCCAAGATTTATCTTAGCAAAATTCTGGTGAATAAAGGGGAATTCGGAATCAACGTACAAAAGATACTTATGCAGCGTTCCGTTACCTATGATCGCGGGCGAGAATTTGTCGCCGCCGTAAGCGGGGTCAAATAAAGTGAATGTCAGACCTCTGTCTGTCAGAGTCTCGTCCTCGACCTTGTGGATATTGTCAAAGCTGATAAAGCCGGCAAAGTAGTTCCAGATACGCTGTACTACGGGAATATCCTTGTAGGCAAAGAGCTGAGCTCTTCCGCCCTCCTTTTCCTTCTGGGTTCCGGGCATGAAGACGGCAGGCAATCTTTCGATATTGTAGCCCTGTGCCTCATAGTGTTCCGTGAACTGCTTGATATATTCCTTGACCTCGGCGCTGTCCTTTTCGGGCTTCGAACCGATAACAGCAACCAACTCGTACTCGGAGCCGTCTATTTCATTATTCAGTAGTTTCTCCTGGAGCCAATCCGCATACGAGACATAGTCAAGATAACCGTATTTTTCCCATTGCGTATACTTGTATACGACCTGATTGTTGTTTTTCTGCTTCGTGTAGACTGGGTCCTTTGCGAAGATCGAATCCTTGTTCATCAGGGAGTAGATAAGTATCATGACAACGAGAACTACAAGTATCACGGAAAATATGCCTCGAACCAGACGGTTCAATAAATATTTTGTCATAATAAATAATCTCCATTTAATAACGACAGAGGATGAACCTAAGTCCATCCTCCACCGTATAAGCTTTATTTATTCAAGCATAAAAGCATTTATTAATAAATACCAATACACTTAACCATGTAGCCTGCGTACTCGGGCAAGAATGTGTCAAGGTATGTCTGAGGATCACCGTAGTCAGGTCCCCATCCGGATACGTCGTAGAGGTCGTAGTTTGCCTCGTAACCGAAGTTTGTATCGTAGCCTGCATAGTACCAGTCATCAGCGGTCTCTGCTGCGCAGAGGTTGAGCTTAACAAGACCGTCAAATGCATCCTCAATGGACTGCTTGTATACGTTGGACATGTTAGTACGAAGCTCGCTTCCGGAGAAGTAAGGCATCTCAATAATGATGGGATGCTCAGCAGTTACGTCTACGCCCTGAGCCTTGAGCTCTTCGATAGCGATAGCAAGCTCTGCCTTTGCGTTCTCAACGTTGTACCAGCCGTCATAACCTGCGCTGGAGCCGATGCCGTCATCAGCAGCGGGATCCCAAACAGTCATCTTAACGTTGTCAGCGTCGATCTGAGCCTGCATGATCGCACCGTAGTAGGTGCCTGCCTTGAAGGTAGTAGCAGTGCCGTTGATATCAACGGTTACATCTTCCTTAAGGGAAACGAAGGTACCGGGAGTGTAGGAGTTGATAAGGGAAGCATTCTTGAGATCTTCGCCTACCGACTGTGCATTGTAGGATCCTCTGTTGATAGCGAACGCGATCGCACGGCGGAAGTGAACGTTACGCATAGCAGCGAGAGATACGGTCTTCTGGGTATCGTCGAGAGTGGAAACTACCTTAGAAGCATCAGCAACATTTGCATAAGCTGCACGGTTAACGTTGGTGAAGGACATGAAGGAGGTAGCATCGGTGCTGGATACATAGGAGTATGTATCGTAGAGATTGTCTTCCTTAGCCTTTACAAGTGCGGAAGCATTGAGACCGCAACCGTCGAGAACACCTGCAGTAGCATCGTTGTATGCCTTGAGTGCATCCTCGCCGTCGTTGTAAAGCCATGTGATGGTGTTAATGTTGATGTTAGCCTTATCCCAGTAGGACTCGTTTGCGGAGAATACAATGGTATTCTTTTCGGTGAAGTTGGTTACACAGTAAGGACCGCAGTATGCGATGCTGTCAGGACCCTTACCGTACTTGTAAGTCTCAGCAGCAGAATCATAAGCTGCGCCGAACTTACCGCCCATGGACTCGTAGTAAACTCTGCTCATAGGAGCAAATACGCCGTAGCCGAGCATGGTCATGAAGAAGGTGGTAGGAGCCTCGAGAGTGTAAACGAGGGTGTAGTCATCGGTAGCCTTGACACCAACCTGAGCGAAGTCAGCGATCTCGCCGTTGATATACTCGGAAGCGTTAACGATGATACCCTGAACGAGGTACTCAAGACCGCCTGCAGCGTCCATCATATGCTGCATACCTGCAACGAAGTCGTCAGCCTTAACGTCTGCAACTTCTCTGCCCTGAGAGTCGACCCACTTAACGCCCTGACGGATCTTGAAGGTGTAGGTAAGACCGTCGTCGGAAACAGTGTAGCTCTCAGCGAGAGCGGGCATAAGTCTGTTCTCCATATCGTACTCATAGAGACCGTCGTAAGTATTTACAAGAACCTCAGAGTCAACTGCCTTGGAGGTAGCAAGAACGTCCCAGTTAGAGGGATCGGAGGTGTAACCGAGGGCGTATGTGTTCTTAATGGTGTAGCCCTTGTCTGCGAGGAAGCTCTTAGCCCAAGCCTCGTATTCGCCTGTGCCGCGGAGCTCAGCCCACTTAGCCTTCATTTCGGATCTGTGAGCAGCGGTGATGAACTCGGTAGCTACGAGTGCATCGTGGTATCTGTAGGAGTCGTTGCCCCAAAGAGTGGAAGTAACGGTGTTGGGAGCTACCTTGGTGATAGCGTAGTTACCGCCGTTGGAAGTGGTGGGCATCATAACGCCGCTCTCGAGAAGCTTAGCCTCTGCGATAGCCATCATAGCCCATTTTTTGGATTCGTTAGTTTCCTTCTTAGCTGCTTCATAAGCTGCATAGAATTCGCCAAGTACATCATCATATACTGCCTTGGAAAGTGCGTCATAGTCTTCGATGCCTGCATAAGGATCCTGATAGTTTACTACGTAACTTCCGCTGCCGGTGTTATCACAAGAAGCGAGAACTGCTACGGAGGAAAGGAGCATGCAGAGTGCGAGTACTATGGAAAGTACCTTTTTGCTCATTTTAATAAGCCTCCTTGAAAATTTTTTGACGGGTACTGAAAATCGTTTCAAGAGCCATATATTTATCGGCAAAGCTTATGACACCAACAAATATAATGCCCCTATTAAACGCTTATAATTTATTTTAGCATGTTTTTGATTTTTTGTCAATACCTAAACACTATTTTTTTCACATTTGTATGCTTTTTCAGCCAAAATTTATTGGTTTTTTCTCAAAAAATCGGATATTTGATCTACAAACACCCAAGAAAACAAAAATGAAGGAACAGGAGGTAAAACTTGCGTTAATCTCCGTTTTGAAGAAAACATATATAATAATGGAGACGATTTTTGCAACTTTTTTGATATCGGTTGTATATCGCTCCGATGTTTTCCTCCTAATTTATTATTTTTAATATTTGCTTTTCCGCTGTATCGGGTAATATTATCTTCAAATGTTCAATGATCTTACACTTAGATCCCGCAGGCTCGGTCTTGTATGCGGAGGCAATATAGTCATATCCGAAGAGGTGCTCGGGAGTTGTGTACTGCGCCACGCCCCAACCGTAAGGCCTGCCTAATTTGTCCCGCGTATAGACAAAATCCGCCACGCAAACGTAGCTTTGCATCTGCAGCCTTGTGATGACTGTCTCAAACCCCTTATTACCGCCCTTGACATAGTTGCGGATCTCCTTCAGATCCTTCGAAAGGATCACTCCGTGCTCTGCAACCGTCTCAAACAGATCCTTATCTTTATAGAAGACCAAGCCGTCGTCGCACCGAGCGTCAAAATCGTATCCGTCGCGGCGGTAGTTAGCAAGATCAGGGATCCATTCCTTGCTGACAAAGCCGGCTTTTCCGCAAAAAAGCTTTCCGTAAATACATCTGCCGCTCCTTGCGGCGGGACCTTTCCATTCCCATGGACCTTCAAGATCCGTGAACCACAGCTCGGGCGGGCACAGCTCTTCAACAGAAAATCCCGGTATATCATTCCTAAAAAACGGAAGAAATCCGTATTCCTCTACACGGCTTATAAGTTCGTCTGCGCTTCTTATCATAGCCTTAATCACCCTTTTTATAAAATCAAATAATTTCCGTTCAGATCAGTATTCCGTTGCAATGATCGACCTCGTGCTGAATGATCTGCGCCGTCCAGCCCACATATGTCTTTATGCGCGTTTGCAGCTCGTCGGTTTGATATTGCACCTTGATCGTTTTATAACGCTTGCACTTGTGCGGGCCGCCGAGCAGCGACAGACAGCTTTCCTCGGTATCGTACGCGCCGTCCTTTTTGATAATTTCGGGATTGAACATCACCGTGTATGCAGGAGCTCGTCCGCTCTCGTCGAGAAAGGCTATAATACGCTTGCGAACGCCGATCATATTTGCCGCCATGCCGACGCAGGTATCCTTGTGCACCTTGAGCGTGTCAAGCAAATCCTCCGCCAGCTGCAGATCATCTTTCGTTGCGACCTCAGATTTCATTGCGAGGAAAATGGGGTCGTGCATTAATTCTTTAATCATTTTGACTCATTTTCTCCCAAGTTTCTCTCATCATCAGCATCACGTGACCTGTGCGGATCTCGTTCATCTGTTCGACTTCAAGTCCTTCGGTGGTGTGATGATAGACAAAACCGAGTTTTTCCTGAACGTGGCGACTTTTCACGTTGCCATCGTAATAACCGCACCATATGCGGTTCATGCCGAGGTCTTCGAATGCATGGCGGAGTATCTCACGCGAGGCTTCGGGAATGAGCCCCCGCCCCCAAAAGGGCTTACCTATCCAATAACCGAGTTCGTATTCGTCGTCATCCTCGGCTATATCGTTGCGGTGGAGTCCGATACTTCCGATCGGTTTGCCGTCTTCCTTGAGGCAGACGGGGTAGGTCTCGGGCGCAGAAAGCACCGTGCGGATGATCTCGCGGCTGTTCTCTGCGCTTGTATGAGGCAACCAACCCGCGGGAGGACCCACCTCGGGGTCGCAAGCGTATTTATATAATTCCTCTGCGTCATCCTCGCGCCACGGGCGGAGAATGAGGAGGCTCGTTTCAAGTATCATAGTCAGTTCTCCCATAATTATCAATTCAATCTGTTCATCGGGTCCACGGTTTCTGTTATTTCTTTCATTATACCAAAAAAATCTTCGGATTTCAATATTAATCCGATATTTAATGAATATAATTAAATAAAATATTCACTGTGAGGTAAAATATGAAACGGTCAACAGACATCCCGCAATGGATAGGTTTCGGAGTTGCGTCTGCGGGCGGAACTCTTTTGCATTTTTTATACGGTTGGCTCGGAAAAGCCGCATGGATCGCGCCCTTTTCGGGCGTGAACGAATCGACCTGGGAGCATATGAAGCTACTCTTCTGGCCGACGTTTCTTTATGCAATAGTGCAGTACTTTTTCTTCCGCGACCGCGAGGATTTTTGGTGCATCAAGCTGCGCGGAATATTTCTCGGTCTCACACTCATTCCTATTCTTTTCTACACCTACAACGGCGTGATCGGCAAGTCTCCCGGCTGGATAAACATCGCGATCTTCTTCATTTCCGCCGCGGCGCTGTATATCTATGAGACCCGACTGTTCGATTCGGATAAAGCAAGCTGCCGGTCGCCGAAGACCGCATTTGCCCTGCTCTGCATTATCGGATTTCTGTTTGCTCTCTTCTCCTTCCGTACACCCGAACTCGGAATATTTCTTGATCCGATCACAGGAACATACGGAACATAAAAACGGGATGGCACCATCCCGCTTTACGACGGTACACGCGCGGCGGTGCAGTGACACACGCGCTTCCAGATCAATTTACATATTTCAGTTTATTACCACTCTGTCCAAGATCTCGTATTTATTTTCGTCAAGTTTTATCTTTATCGGATACTCATACCCCATCGAAGCTGCTCCTTCGGCGGCAAATCTGAATTTTTCGCTGTCGGAAAGATCGCAAAGATAGATCTGCATTTTGAGCGAGGTATATTGATAAAGCGAGTCGGCTTCCTTGTAGTATTCGCCCGAGGAAAAGTCAAAGGGCTCGGAAAGGGCAACAAGAACGATCTTCATCTCCCCGCATTTTTTATCCGGCAAAACGATATCGGCTCGGCAGAAGCGCGATCTTAAGAAGCCTCCGTAATTATCCGTCGCGTGTATGATATAGTCAAAAAGCGCCCGGTTGTTGTCGGGAGCGAGTATGTTAGCTATCTTCTTGTATAATTCATAAGTTGTCAAGTCGATTCACCTCCGGAACCTTTTGATTAATTATATCAAAAATGCAAACGAATTTCAATAGGGATTCTGCTTTAATTAATGTTTTTTGAACTTGACCCGTGGGTATTTTTGTGCTATAATAATTCTGTAAATAATTTTCAGAGGAAACCGAAATGGAAAACATCATTATTCGCAACGAAACGGAAAAAGACTATCGCGCTGTAGAAGAACTGACCCGTGAGGCGTTCTGGAACGTCTACAAACCGGGCGCCGACGAGCATTATTTTGTCCACATGATGCGGAATCATCCCGATTTTATCCCCGAGCTCGCCTTTGTGCTCGAGAAAGACGGCGAGATCATCGGCAATATTATGTACACCAAGGCGTGGCTTGAAGACGAGGACGGAAACCGCAAGGAGATACTTTCCTTCGGACCGCTTTGCGTCGCGCCCGAATATCAGCGCCAAAAGCTCGGTAAGATACTGATCGAGCACTCGTTCGAGGTAGCGCGAAAGATGGGATATGACGTGAATATCAACTTCGGCAACCCCGCTAATTACGTTGGACGCGGATTTGTCAGCTGTAAGAAAAAGGACGTCAGCTTCGTCGTCCCCGGAAATTACCCGACAGCTCTGCTCGTCTGCGAGCTTGTTCCGGGTGTGCTTGACGGTAAAAAGTGGATGTATATCCCGTCCACAGCTGCCGATTGCTGTGACGATACCGAAGCCGTAGAAGCCTTTGACGCAACCTTTTCGCCCAAGGAAAAGAAATGGATGCCGTCTCAGGAGGAATTCTATATCTACAGTCATTCTTCTGTTGTAAGATAAACACAAAAACGCCGCTGAGAAGTCGGAAGCTTCCTCAGCGGCAAAATTTATTTAATATTTTTAAACCAAAAAGTTTCTTTGCGGATAAGATTATATCCAAGTAAAAATACAGTCAAACATACTGCAGAGCCTAAAACAGCATTCATCATGCGTATATCTCTTTCCGCCATTCCGCCGAATGAGACCAGCATGGAGCGTTGCAAAGCGAATATCGAGACGCAGCTGTCGGCGAGAGAAATATTCCGCAGAGCAATAAGCTTTGCGGAATTTCCGTGCCGCGATCTGAACAGATTTACGATGGCTAGCGTTATTTTGGTAAAGGCGTACAACGCTATGGCGATCATAACTATCTCGTGCCGAACCACTCCTCTGTCACGAACCACTGCGAGAATAACAGTTCCTGTCAAAGGTAAAGAAAGCAACATTAGCATCACACCTGTAAAACGTATCGCAAAAAAATCGTTTTTCTTTGTTTGTATGACAGCGAATCTGACTATGCTCAGGATCGCGTAATAGACGCCGACGGTAAAAAGCCACCATGAATGAGTCACAACGCCGAAACCAATATGATACGCGCTGTATGCAATATTAAATAACAAGCTCAGAAGCGAAAGCTTTAGTGTTTTATCCATAATTCATATATCCCGCGGGCCCATAACGCAATCGCTTATAATCTTTATCACTTCGTCGATGCTGTCATCGCAATTGCGGTCGAGCCATTCGGTAACTATGGCGAATATGCCTGTCAGATAGAATTTTATAACGTATACACGTTCCTTTTCGGGAATGTGAAATCTTGCAAGAATGGGTTCAAAGATGTATTTGAACATCTGATCATACACGCTTTTCATGTTCAGTACGTCGAAATGCTTTATTGCAAGCCTGAAAACACGGCGGTTTTCCTTTATGAAGGTCAGATAAGGCTCTAAATATTTTTGCGTTATAAAAACGAGTTCAGACCTTTCAATATCCCCTAAACGCCCTACCATATCCTTCTTATCGACGCCGTAATATGAAAAATGCTTATCAAGGATATATTTTGTAGTCTCCTTCAATAGATCAGAGGTGTTTTCGTAATGAAGGTAAAATGTCGAACGATTCACTCCGGCTACGATGCATATCTCCTTGACCGTAATATACTCAAACTCCTTTTTTTCGAGAAGCGTGATAAGGGCTTCGTCCATTTTTACTGCAGTATTGAAATATTTACTTTCATTCTTGTTCATACGAGAAGCCCTCCTTTCGGATTATTTTCCTTCGCTGATTTCTCTTGCGAGTTCCACGATCTCATAAGCGTATTTCCTTTTGCCGCGCTCAAGCATTTTTTTATAGATGGAATAGTTGATCCCGGTTCCCGTAAAACCGATGATACCAATAGCGATTCCTACCGCCGTAAGCACGGGAGTTCCGCCGATGACCTGCATAGCAAGGCACATACCGAGCCCCGCCAGGAGTGTCGTTACAATACCGAACGTGTATGTGAATACCGTTGCGGGCATCTTTGCCTTGGCGTCAAGCTTGCGAAGGGCGATTATCTTGGAGTTGTCCTTGGGCGCGTACTCCTTGGCGATGGATTCTGCGTAGATCTTGTCTGTGTTCATTTTAAGTTTCTCCTTTTCGTTTGTGCATTTATTATACCAAACCAAAAGAAAAAACGGAACAACAAGTTTTAGGGAATTTGTTGTTTTCAGCAGAGTAATTTCGGAATTTGATTTGTATTAATTATATCAAATTTTCGGTAAAATTTCAAGAGGAAAAGAAAAAAGCTGAGCCATAAAATGGCTCAGCCTTATTGACTTTATTTCATAATAAGATACATACCGATATTCGACTTTGCGGGGTCTTCGGGGAGGGTGATAAAGGATGCATCAACGAGATCGTGGACGCACATCATTCTGATCATGTACATCTCCATGCGCACATAGTATCCGAGAGTATCGTGAAGCATCTTGTTGCTGTTCTTCATGAAGATCTCTTCGATACACTTGTTTGCCTCTGTGAAATTTGCAAGAAGAGCCTCATAATTCTTATGAGATTCAAGCATCTTGCGGATCTTTTTGTGATTTTCCTTTTCGATCATAAGGATGTCAAAGACAGCGTTGCCGTTTTCATCGAAATGAATGCATCTGCTTGCGTGATCCTCGATCATATCTTTTTCAAAATCGCCCAGAGCATCCTCTTTGATATTATTGATGTAAATATCCGCAAGCATTTTTGCATCATTAACGCCGAGCCATAATCTCTTGAATCCGAAACCGCCCGGGCAATAATGCCAATACTCAACGTCCTTAGCCGTCGATCCGCTCTGATCCATATGCAGATTCTCAGGCAACTCCCATGCCTCGTAGCCGACGAATCCCCAGCTTTCTCCGTTTGCGCGGGTCTTCGGCTTGTAGGTGCTCAGATCAGCAAAGGACTTCTTGATGCAGTAATCGACCGCATCGGGGATGAGCCACCATTTGATCTCGTTGTCGGTGATGTGATCAGCGGCAATTCCGAGCTCGCGGATCGCGGGAAGGTTGTCCTCGATGATCTCCGAGAGCAGACGGCTTCTCTCCTTTGAGCCGCGGCGGAGAGCATTGTAAACCGCCTCGCGGCATTCCTTATCGAGGATGAAAAAATTCGTGACGTACTTGTCGCCCTCCTTTTCAAGCAGGGTCGCCTTGTGGAGGATCTCAACCTCCTCTTCCATATAGGGAAGAGCGACTCCGAGCTCGACAGAAAGCTCTTCGAGAGTCGAGGGATTGTTGCTTGCTTCAAGCAGAATATTTTTCGGGATGCTTCTCTGCACCGCAGACCAAGGGAGTCCACTCGGCTGACTACCGCTCGAGGTGAAATTGACTTCTTCGGGTTTGTAACTCTTTTTTCCAAATTCGCGTGCCATATTCATACCTTCTTTCAATATTTTTCTTGCGCGGTAAAGTCTTTGCTTGACCACGCTTTCGGGGAGTGAGAGTGACGCGGCAATGTCGCGGATGCTTCTGTCCTCAAGATAAAAGGCTGTGACGATATTGCGGTATTCGCCCGAGATGAAAGAAAGCTCACGGCGCAGAAGGTTTATTTCTTCCGCGTGTATCATCTCGCCGAGAATATCGTCGCTCTCGTCGGCGATCTCAAGGTCTGCGATATCGGAACCGGTTACCGATTCGCCGTACCTATGCCTGCGAGCCGCCCATTTCGAGTAGCGGTTTCGCGCGATCTGCCAAATCCAGCCCGAGAATGACTCGGGTATCGTTCCGCCGTTTATCGCGGTGAGTATGTTCAGCGCGATATCCTGCGTAAGATCCTCCGCCTCGTAGCTGTCGCCCGTCTTTTTCAGACAGAAATAATAGAGCGCTTCCATATAATTCTCCGCGAAATCCTTCATCAGAAGCTCGCTCATTTCACTTGTGTTTGACATTGTCTCTCTCCTCCATTCGCTCATATAGTGTCGGGGGTATGAAAAAGGTAACAAGGATAATTTTG
>JAZSMP010000245.1:0-6256 GCA_045535915.1 Eubacteriales bacterium
AGCCATGTCGTTCTGTGAGCCAAGGAGTTGTCTGGGTTGGTTGTCTTCCTAAGACCGCTTGGCCTCCGACTTATACAAACCTAACGTCAAAACTTTGTGCAATTTGACTATTGCAATATCATACACTTTCGTGTATACTTATACTGAGAATATGGAATAGGCTAATAGTGTCTACCACAAGTAAACATCAATCGGCAAAATGTTTCGGAATTACCATACACATTTCGGAATTACCAAGCGTCCGTAACATGCCCTTGATGATACACGTATTCCGTATATTATTCAGACACTACCCTGTTTCATTTTCCAGTCAACTGGAAAGGAGTGATAAAATGCAGCCTGAAGTAGTTTTCAACGCTATCACAACTGTTGGTTTTCCGATCGTAATGTGTTTAATTATGTTATGGTACATGATTAAAGAACGTGACGACCACAAGTCAGAAATGGAGGCTCTCCGCGAAGCACATAAAGAAGAGACCAATATGTTAAGGACAGCAATCGAAAACAACACATTAGCCCTCACGCGCATCATTGAGAAATTAGGTGATGCTCATGAGTGAAAACACAATCAGAGACCTCTTGAAATGTCCTCACTGCGAACTGCGTGACATTCACACCATCGCACAGGAGTATTACATCAATTTACTCAATCGCATGGATAGGATGTTTAAGTATGACGGTCTCCCCGACACAATCCCCGATTATATCCTAAATCGCTATCTCTTTGTTAACGGTTGGTGCGGTATTGGTAGAGCGCCGTCAGACGCGCAGGAGCACGCGGGCGAACTTGTCTGCTTCTTCGGTGGTCTTGGCGCAAAGCCCGATCTGTACTATCAGCCAACTAAAATCATTCTCGCTAACCCCGTTCTCGGCACTAAAGAGTATACGATTGGTGAGGATGTTGTATGGGCAAAGAACGACAACTGCACGCAGGGTATCTCACACATCCTATCACGCTACGCACATCTTCTCGCAGAGAACGACATTTCAATCAATGTAGCACAGGTAACAACGCGAATGCCGTTTCTTCTTACGGCAGAGACCGAAGCCGAAAAGCTTTCCGCAGAAGAATTCATCAAACAGGCTGAACAGGGTAAAATCGGTATCGTCAAGTCGTCGTTCCTAAACAAGGGCTTAACACCGCAGACAGTTACAGGAGACAATTCCGGCAACTACATTAAAGCGCTTATCGAGCTACATCAGTATCTCAAAGCACAGTGCAACAATGATCTCGGTATCGGTTCTAATTTCAATATGAAGCGTGAACGTATGAGCACCGCAGAAGTTGAAAATAATTCCCCGTACCTGCTCCCCCTCGTTGATGAAATGTTGCATTTTAGAGAGAAAATGTGCGAGGAAGTTAATGCTATGTTCGGTACTAATTGGTCAGTATCTCTCGACTCCGCTTGGGAGCTTGAGGATATGCAGCAGACACTTGAAGTTGAGGATTTAGATAATTCCAGTCAACTGGAAAATGAGAGGAGCGATGAAGATGCAGACGTACAGAGAGATGTATCCGAACTCACTGACTAACGGCATAGGTCTCCTTTCATACATTTCCTCTCAGCCAAAGTGCCCGTGGACTTCTAACATTGAAGTGTTTAATCAAAACATTGAAAGAGCATATAATGTAAGATCGGGTTTCAAAAAGATCATTCCGTCAATCGAAATTCTACCCGAAGAGGTTAGAGGCGAAATGCTCCTCGACTTCTATGGACAGAAGTGGATCAAGTTATGGGAAGATTACACTCGCACGTATAATCCTCTCGATGGTTATACGATTAGAGAGACAGGTCAGAGAACTAAAACCCTTGACACTGAAAGTACAGTTGAGTATGGAAGAACCAACACGCGTACAGAAGCAGATACCGGTACAGTAACAGACGACGGAACTGACAATACAACCTCGCAGAATTCCATTTTCGGTTTCAACTCTCAAGTAGCGGTTCCGTCAAATACAGGCACAGACAATACAGCATCAACAAATACCGAGACTCGAAATCTTAATAGAACCCGAGAAGATGAAGAGGGCGGACAGGATAGCCGTACCGGCAAAGATGAGGAAGTTGAAGAGCACTCTTACACAAAGACCGGCAACATTGGCTATACGTCACCGCCGGACTTGATGCGCAGAGACCTTGAACTTTGGGCGGAGTTCTTAAGCTTTTTTGAAGTAGTTTTCTCGGATATCGATAAGATGATTACAATCTCTGTATATTAAGAAAGGAATGATAATATGAATGTTGGCGGATATCAAATTCTCGATTTTACTGGCGTAACTCTCAACAGCGAAACGCCTGTAACTGTAAATCTTCCGAAGCACGCGGAGATTTTGAGGACAACCAATAAAATTGTTCACCTACACAACCTAACAATCAACAACGTCACACTGGATGCTCTGGCCGATATCAGAACATCTACAGGAGCCCGCGACGGTAAGGTATATGGTTTCATCGGCCCGAATAGTTTGTTTTTCAACATTTCAACCGATGATAATAACGTGACATTCACGCCGGCGTAATTCCGGTTGACTGGAAAGGTGGTTATATGAATACAGGACTTCAATATATTGAATTTCCTGCTTATGATCAAATCGATTTATTAGTCGGAATTGATATATGATCCCGATGTGATTAAACAGCTTGATAATGTTACTACAACAGGTAAACCTGTTTATGGTACAGTAGGGCTCTCAAGAGACCAGTTGGTGCTCACACTTGGTGGCTATTTTAGTTTCGTACGAGCCGGCGGCGAAACTGGATTATCGTTAACGTATAAGGATGAGGGTTCAGAAATCACTATTAGGATCGGTAAAGAAGCAGGCATCTATAATATTAAAGCTATTATATCCGAATAGGAGGAATTTAATTATGCAGGTAACACAGATTTATAATCTTATGAACACAGTGACAAGTGAGGTTCTCGGTAGAACCGATATCGTCACAGAAGACCTTTCCAATGTTGTAGACATTGGTACAGAAATTTTCAACGCAAACGCAGTAGACCGCTACGTTCGTAGCCTCGTCAATCACATCGGCAGAGTAATCTTTGTCAACCGCCCGTATCGCGGTTCCGTTCCGTCGGTTCTCATGGACGGGTGGGAGTTCGGTTCTGTTCTCGAAAAGATTGCTGTAGAGCTTCCGAACGCCAGCGAAAACGAGTCTTGGGAACTCACCGATGGCGCAAGCTATGACCCGAACATCTTCTATCAGCCGAAAGTCTACGCTAAGTTCTACAATAAGCGCGTAACATTCGAGATCGACATGTCTTTCACCGAGAAGCAGGTAAAGCAGAGCTTCAGCAACGCAACACAGCTAAACTCTTTCCTCTCCATGCTTTACGATGCCGTTGACAAGGCACTCACCATCAAGATTGATGCGCTCATCATGCGCACAATCAACAACATGACCGCAATGACCCTGCGTTCTGAGTATGAGGATGACAACGGCTATGCTGACAAGTCCGGCGTACGTGCGGTTAACCTCTTGAAGCTCTATAAGAACAGATTTGCAGACGCGGCGACTCTTACACCCGAGCAGGCAATGACAACTCCCGAGTTTGTTCGCTTTGCGGTTCTCACCATGAAGAACTATATTGACCGTCTCGCCAAGATTTCTACCCTGTTCAACATCGGTGGTAAGGACAGATTTACTCCGAGAGATATGCTTCATGTAATCATGCTTTCCGACTTCCGTAATGCGGCTGATACCTATCTGCAGAGCGATACTTTTCACGATCAGTATACAGCTCTTCCGAATGCAGAGACAGTTCCGTACTGGCAGGGCAGTGGTACAGACTACACATTCAACAGCATTTCCGACATTCATGTCAACATTGCGCAGAATGACGGTTCCACAGAGGAAGTCGCGGCAAGCGGTATTCTCGGTGTAATGTTTGATCGTGACGCTCTTGGTGTCACCAATCAGGACAGACGTGTCACCACGCACTACAACCCGAAAGCAGAGTTCTTCACCAACTTCTATAAGTTTGACGCCGGTTACTTCAACGACGCGAATGAGAACTTCGTTGTGTTCTTCGTTGCGTAATTCCAGTTGACTGGAAAGTGTGGTGATAGTATGATTTCAGGATTTAATCATTTATCGATTACAGGTAATCTGATTGCTAATGAGGAAGTTGCTGGAGAATATATGGTGGTTATGAACAAAGATATCGAAGACAGGTTGAGCGCTATCGATGATAATAATAAGCCACTTTATTTCAACTTCGTGAACAATTCCGATGTTAGCGCACTTGTCAGCATATCATGCATGCTCAACAAAGCTATCATCAAGCATGATGACTCAGGTTATGTTATTATTGTCTATCAAGGATCTGTAGTATTTGGCAATTCTATTATAGGTGTTGGAATAGCCATCATCGACACCGCAGAGCTATCGTTAAGACAGATATCAATTATCTTTAGTGATACTGTCTAATTCCAGTTGATTGAAAATCAATATTCCCCCGAGGTAACACTCGGGGGTTTATTAGAAAGGAGGAATAATATGAGCGATTATGTGTTTACAGGTAGGTATCTTGATTTGCCCGACACTTTTAAGACCTCAATACCGACATGGTGCTATAACAGAGTTTCAGATTTTTTAACTTTACCAATTGTTAATAAGTCCTATACTACTGCCAATAGCAGTCAAATAATCTCTATGGACGAGGCATATTTTTATGATGATAATCTGGTGTTTATGGACAACCCGATATCAATAGGCGGAATTTCTGTCTCTTCAACAGGCGGAAAATTTATTAGACCGGATGCTATATTCCTCGTTCCCGGCAGACCTCATGATGTGCCCGTTCTATATAAATATTTATGGGATCCTGAGATAGTTGGTGGCGGATTATTTCTACCTACTGAACTTTCACTTACTTCAGTTAATGTCAACTATACTCCATTATTCTGGACTTATAGTATTAACGATCAAGGAAGAGATGATTATTATCAAGGTATGATAGCAATAGATCCCGATACTCGTGAAGTGATAGGTACCAGAGTCCATCCTTGTGCAAGATTGCGAATGAAAATGACAGCCAAATATAGAGATAATAACTATAATACAGTGCATAACACATACGGAGCCATCTTTTCGCTTTTTACTTCTTTACTCGGAATACGTCAAGGTATTTCCATACCCGAGAACACTCAAGATAACTATACTAATGTTATCTCTAATAGAAGATATGGCATAGCTCCGTTCGGTTCGCCAGCAATCAACATAGACAACTCTGTAGGAGGAAATTTTAGACCATTGTCAACCCCTCTGTATAAGGAAAATGATGATCTTTCCAGTTTATGGTACGAGCAGAGTCTTCACTACGAAACAGGGTCGCTTCCGATATCATTCTTTCAGAAAGTTATTATAACCCCCACAACTTCCGACTATGATGCAGTTTTCACTATGAGCGACGAGGAACTTTCGAGCAAGATTATCGACGGAAGAGAGTACGCACCGGAAGAAGAGGGTGACCCCTACACACCCGGCGGTGTCTCGTCCCCTGCAGGTGGTGATGGCAATTTCGGAAGAAATCCCGAAACAGGAACCCCCGAAAGCTCCGATCAAATTATTGTCCCCACTGGCTCCGCCGCAGGCGACGCTTCAGCAACTGGAATGATGACGAGATATCTTGCGAATTCCAGTTATCTGGAAATCTTCGGTGACTGGCTATGGACAACCGATCTCGGTTTAACTATTGCCAGATCGGTTATCTCTCTCATTTACGGTGACCCTGCAGAGTCTGTCATCTCTGTCATGTCTTATCCGTTTGATATTCGTTCACTTAGCGGTGTCACAACTCGTAATCAAAATCTGTACTGGGGCAATCATAATTCGGGTTTACCGTTTATCGCCCTAACATCGGCGGCGGCTACAGTAGATTGGGGAACTATTTCCCTTAGTGAATACTGGGGAAACTTCCTTGACTATGAACCACACACAAAGATCGAGTTATATCTCCCGTGGGGAACGGGCTTTGTTCCGATCGATCCCGGTCAGTGTTTACCCGGCACGTTGAGAGTTGTCACCAACATTGACCTCAACAAAGGTTCTTGTATACACAATGTTTATGGTAATAATAACTGTGTTATCGGAACATATGCAGGACAGTGCTCTCAGCAGATACCTATAATGTCTAATGACTATGCTTCAAAGATTGCTGGGGTTGTCACAGCTGCAACTGGAATTGCTACAGCAGGAGCTGCCGGTGCCGTTGGCGCAGGAAAAACTGCCGGTGCCGCTTTTGATAA
>JAZSMP010000068.1:0-2357 GCA_045535915.1 Eubacteriales bacterium
ACACACCTACCGGGCGCCAAGCGGTTGCGGGCATTTCCGACGGTTTTCCGAAGGAAAATGGAGGCGTAAGCCGAGAAGTCGGAATTGCCACTTGCCAACGGCAAGTATTCGCGCCCTCAGAATGACACCGTTACATTTGCAGGGCTTCGCCCTGCACCCATGATCGCAAGTGCAAACACAGCTGTTTGACTGTTTTTAAGCAATTTGATATGTCGTTTTTCAAAAGAACGGTTTGTCAGCACCCCGAACTTCCGCTTCAGCGGAAATTCACCATAACTTTGCACTTATATTGTGACTTCGTCACCGAAAGCCGTAAAAAATAATGATATAATATAAATAGAAGATAATCATTGACAAAAGCGCGTGTTAATGATATAATTATTATGTATTATTATGCAAATACGGAGGATATTAATAATGTCTAATCTTACCGGCAAAACCATTGTTGCCCTCGGAGACTCCCTGATACACGGAAATAAACTCGGAAACGAGGTAACATGGGTCAACAAGCTTGCAAAGAAACACAACATGACCGTCTATAATCACGGCATCAACGGCAATCCCGTTGCCGTTCAGACCACAGAGCCGCAGAGAGTACCCATGTGTGTCCGCTACGCCGACATGGAGGACGGCGCGGATTACGTTGTCGTTCTCGGCGGCGCGAATGACAAGCGTCTGCACGTACCGCTCGGCGAGCTCGATTCCGAGGATACATCCACATTCTGCGGCGCGCTCAATTCCCTCATTCTCGGTCTGACCGCGAAATACCCCAAGGCAAAATTCCTTTTCCTTACCAATTACGACCGTTGGAGAACAAAGAATCACGAGGGTCTTTCGGATATCGACTACGTTGACGCTATGATCGCGGTCTGCGCACGCTGGGGTATGCCCTGCTTCGATAACTACAGACAGGCGGGCTTCTCCTTCTACAATCCCGCACAGTGCGAATGGATCGACGAGGGCTGTGTTCTTGAGGGCAAATCAAACCGCCACTTCTCGGATGAAGGCTACGACTTCCTTCTGACAAGATACGAGGCTCTTCTGGAGGCACTTTGATGTTCAAAAAATTTTTCTCCCTCGCGCTCGCGGCTCTGATGCTCCTCTCTTTCGCGTCCTGCGATAAGGGCGACCCGATCGTGACGCTTGAGCCCGAAAACAGCAGTCATACACATACCGAAGACAGCGGCGAGGCTATCGAACCGCAGATGGCGGACGATTTCACCGTCTACACCGCGGACGGCGATCCCGTCAAGCTTTCGGACATGTTCGGCAAGCCGATCGTGCTCAACTTCTGGGCAAGCTGGTGCCCGCCCTGCAAGGCGGAAATGCCCGATTTCGACGAGATCTGCAAGGAATATGACGGAAAAGTCAGATTCATGATGGTCAATCTGACCGACGGAGTGCAGGAGACCGTCGAATCGGCGCGCAACTTCATTCATATGATGGAGTACTCCTTCCCCGTTTACTACGACACCGATATGGACGCCTCGAACACATACGGCATCCAGTCTATCCCCACCACCTTCTTCATTGACGCCGAGGGCAAGCTGATCGCCTACGCAAACGGCGCGATGGACGGAGAAACACTCAAACGCGGCATCGGAATGATCTTTGCCGAGGAAAAATAACTAAATAACACGGAGGTATATTATGAAAAAGATCGGATCTTTCTCTTTATTTCTCGCTCTGCTTCTCCTCTTTTCCTTTACCTCTTGCGAAAATGAGAGCGGAGAAATAACTACGGAATATATAGCAACCCTTGACACCGAAGTTATAACCGATACAACGACCGCAGAACCCGAAATCACGACAGAACCCGAAACCGAAGCTCCCGAAACCGCGGAGATCACGAAAATAACGGTACTTCCCAATACTACGTCGGCTCCCGAAGTCACGACAGTACCCGAAAACACGACAGAGGTTCCCGCAACGACCGAGCCAAAGCCGCTCGACACCGATCCCGTTCCCGAAACGACGGTCAAAGAAGAAGTCACAACCGAGCCACTCGAAGAAGTGACCAAGCCTCTTCCTGAGGCCACTACCGAACCCGAGCCCGAGGTCACTACCGAGCCCGAACCTGAGATTACTACCGAGCCCGAACCCGAGGTCACAACGGAACCCGAACCCGAGGTCACAACGGAACCCGAGCCCGAGGTCACTACCGAACCCGAGCCCGAGGTCACTACCGAACCCGAACCCGAGGTCACAACGGAACCCGAGCCCGAGGTCACGACTGAACCCGAGCCCGAGGTCACGACTGAACCCGAACCCGAGGTCACAACGGAACCCGAGCCCGAGGTCACTACGGAACCCGAGCCTGAGGTCACGACCGAACCCGAACCCGAGATCACTACCGA
>JAZSMP010000103.1:0-6586 GCA_045535915.1 Eubacteriales bacterium
TTTGGTGACCCGTACGAGAATCGAACTCGTGTTACCGCCGTGAAAGGGCGGTGTCTTAGCCGCTTGACCAACGGGCCTGGTAGCGGAAGTCGGACTTGAACCAACGACCATTCGGGTATGAACCGAGCGCTCTAGCCAACTGAGCTATTCCGCCACAGAGCTTGATTATTATATCACATTTTGGTGGGATTGTCAATACTTTTGCGAAAGATTTTTGGGCTTTTTGAGAATTTTTTTGCTTATGTCCTGTTTTGGTACGACATTTAGGACATTTATTTGCTGAAAAAATAAAAATATCGGCTATGTAATCTTTAAATCATGAAATGTTCATTTATTTGATGTATAATAATATTATCTGTTAGCGAAAGGCTATTTGTGTTTTATGAGTAATCTTTACACCTTTACGGGCGGTGTTCGCGTGCACGAAAGCGCATTTGAGCAGACTGCTTCGCGGCGCTCTTCTGAGACTATGCCCGCTCCGTCACAAGTTGAAATATATCTTTCCGATGGTGACGTGCCCTGCGTGGCTGTTGGCGACCCTGTTTTTATGGGTCAGCCGATATGCACTGAGGATTCGAAGATCATGCTTCATTCGAGCGTTTCGGGTGAGGTCAGCGAAATTAAATATGAAGACGGACGCGCAGTCTCTCTCGTTATCAACAACGACGGCAAGGACACTCCCGATCCCTCTGTTGTCCCCTTTGGCAAGAAGCTGACCGAGACCGCGCCTGATGAGATCGTTCGTATAATAAAAAATGCAGGCATTTGCGAGTCGGAGGACGGTTTTTCGGTTGCGCGCCGTATGGAATGCGCTCTCGGCGGTGCGCGCAGACTCCTTATAAACTGCACCGAATGCGAGCCCTTTCTCGCTTCGCGCCACCGACTTTTGCTCGAGCATCCCACACACGTTCTCAACGGTGCGAAGATCCTGCTGCGCGCACTTGAGGTTGCGTATGCCGACATCGTAATCGAAGATAGCAAGCTTGACGCGATCCGTGTGCTCGAGGATGTCATCGGAAACAATCCGCTCCTGCGCCTCCGCGTTACTGCGACAAAGCATCCGCAGGGCGAACGCCGACTGATCATAAATTCTGTCACGGGCAAGGAGCCTCCCGTCCGAGAGACGACGGCTCAGCTCGGTTACGTTGTTTTCAGTGCCGAGGTTTGCGCCGATATTTTCCGCGCCTTTGCCGACGGCATGCCTCAGATCGAGCGGACCGTAACCGTTGCGGGCGACTGCATCGAAGAGCAGAAGGTAGTTAATGTCCGTATCGGAACGAGACTTTCGGATATCAAAGCCTTTTGCGGAGGCGTCAAGGACGATGTTGCTGCAGTTATCGAAGGCGGTTTGATGCGCGGAAAGGTTATTGAGTCCGACTGCGAATATTGTGTTTCGAAGACCGACACTGCGTATCTCTACGTTTCGAAAAAATATCTTCATAATTCCACTCATTCCGCTTGCATCAGATGCGGAAAGTGTGTCACGGGTTGCCCGATGCATCTCATGCCCCTTTATCTTGCGAAGCACGCGGAAAAGGGTAATATCAAAAAAGCTCTTGCAATGGGACTCAAGACCTGCATTGAATGCGGTACGTGCACCTACAACTGTCCCGGCGGTGTTGAGCACGTATATCACATAAAGAACGCGAAGGCTAAGTACAATGACGAAAGAGCAAAGGAGGCTGAACATGTATAAAACTCCTTACCTCAGAGGCGTCACAAGCGAGCTTCTCGTTTCGCTTGATATTTTCATCGCCGCACTCCCCGCGATCATCTGGAGCGCGATAGCCTACGGTGCGCGCCCGATCGCTGTGGTACTTATGGCGATGCTCTGCGGAGCACTGTTCGAGGTCATTTATGCGATAATATTCCGCAAAGGAGCAAAAATTCCTACCGCGTCTCTGCTCGGTATGACGGTTGCTCTCTTTATGCCTGCGGGGATAAACTATTTAATGATCCCGATCGTGGTATTTATCGCGGTCACTCTCCGCAGCTTCCTCGCCGGGATCGTCAATCCCGTCGCCGCCGCTCTTGTACCTTTCTTTCTTTTCACGGGCATGATGACGGCGCACACCGCGGCATTCACGAAGCTCAGTATCGGCACTGTCTCGTACTGGGATCAGATGCGCGAGCTGGCGGCAAAAACTCCGCTTGACTCGCTGATGTCGGGCATCATTCCCGATATAAAAATGCTCGATCTTTTCCTCGGAAACGCAACAGAGGCGATCGGCGCGATGTCGGCGATGCTTCTTTTGCTCGGCGGGCTCTATCTGATCTGCCGTAAAGTCATCGCGTGGCAGATACCGGTCGGATTTCTCGGCGGTGCAATAGTTGTCTGGTTCTTTCTTTTCTTTGACGGCGCGCATTTCGAATATTTCATCTACCATATTTGCGCGGGCGGTATCTTCCTCGGCGCATTCTTCGGGGCGACTGAATATTCCTCGTCACCCGCGACACCTACCGGACGCCTCATTCACGGTGTTGGCTGCGGTGCTCTTACGATCGTTTTCCGCAAGCTCGGATTTGCCGCCGAAAGCGTACTGCTTTCGATGCTTGTGATGAGCCTCTTCTCGCGCGTGATCGATATGTTTACCGCAGAAAGATATTTCGGATACCATAGTAAAAAACTTGGCGAGAGATTTGAGACTTTTTTGCCGGAGATTAAGAAAAAATAACAAAAAGTCTGATTTACCGTTTTGGCGGTAAATCATACTTTTCTTTATACTTCCGTTTCCTCGTAGATCTCGAGTAGGCGGTTTTCTATTTCGTCAATGCGGGTCTGAATCTCTGCGGCGCGGACGTAGTCGGATGCCGCGTCTCCGTAAAGTTCTTCGGATAGTTTATCGAGCTCGGCTTCAAGCTCTTCCTGCTCCTTTTTGAGACGTGCGAGCCTTGACGCTTGTTTGCGGGCTTCGGCGGCTTCGGTCTTTCGGCGGAGGTAGTCGGCTTTGTTGTCGGAAACAGTCTCGGTCGGCTTCTGCGCTGCGACGGCTGCAGGAACGATCCTGCCGTTCTCGCGGTAAGCCTGCCATTCGTCCCATGCACCGCGTGTCTGTCCGATCGGAAGACTGACAAGCTTGCCGTATTCGTCGAAGCAGAGAAGACGGGTTGCAAGACGGTCGATGAAGGCACGGTCGTGCGAGACGCAGATGAGAGTTCCGTCGTAGCCCGCGAGAGCATCCTCAAGTGCCTCGCGCGAGCCGATGTCAAGGTGGTTGGTCGGCTCGTCGAGGATGAGTACGTTCATCTTTGAGAGCATCAGCTTAACGAGCGTCAGCCTTGCGCGCTCGCCGCCGCTGAGGACGGAAACGGGCTTGAAAACGTCGTCTCCTCGGAAAAGGAAGGAGCCGAGCGCACCGCGCGCGTCCTTTTCCTTCATGTCGGGATAGAGCGACCAAAGCTCCTCGAGGACGGTATTGCGCTCGTCGAGTCCCTGGTTTTCCTGATCGTAGTAGCCGATCTGGAGGTTGTGGCCGTAGTCGATGACTCCGCCGGTCGGCTGAAGATCACCGAGCAGAAGTTTGATAAGCGTGGATTTACCGCATCCGTTCGGTCCGACGATAAAGACCTTCTCACCGCGCTTGACCTGGAAATTCAGCTCGCGCAGAAGCGTTTTTGATGCGGAAGGATACGCAAACGAGAGTTTGCGGACGTCGAGAATGTCGTTTCCGCTCTGCAGACCGCGAGAGAATTGCATCTTGACTGTGCGTTCATCACGTTCGGGAGCGGCGATGCGGTCGATCTTGGCGAGCATCTTGAGTCGGCTTTCGGCAGCGATGATGTTTCGCTCGCGATTCCAACGGCGCTGCTGTTCGATATATGCCTCCTGTCGTGCGATCTCCTTTTGCTGATCCTTATACTGCTTTTCAAGGATCTCGCGGTCGCGGCGTCTCTGTTCAGCGCAGGCTGTATAGCTTCCTTTGTAAAGCTTTGCGCGTCCGCGCTCAAAAAGGAGGGTCTTGTTGGTGACCTTATCGAGGAATCGACGGTCGTGCGATACGGTAATGAGGCATCCCGAATAATTCGAAAGGAAGGACTCGAGCCAGGCGAGGGTGTCGGCGTCGAGATGATTGGTAGGCTCGTCGAGCAGGAGAAGATCGGGCTCGCGGCAAAGGCGTCGCGAGAGCGCGAGACGTGTGCGCTGTCCTCCCGAAAGCGACTCGATCGGGAGCGACATCTGTTCCTCGGTGAATCCCATGCCCTCGAGGATCGAGTGGCAGCGCGAGCGGAAGGTGAGTCCTCCGTCGCGGGCATAGCGATCGTGAAGATCGGTGAATTCCTTGGTGATCGATGCATATTTCGGCATCATCGAGAGTTCGGGATTGCGCGCGAGCCATGCCTCGAGCTCCGCGATACGTTTTTCAGCCGCAAGATGCTCGGGGAAGGCGGCGTACATCTGCTCGAGCGCGGTCGCGCCCGTGTCGGCAGAGACCTCGTATGCGCTGTCCTGAGTCAGAATGCCGACGGAGGTGTCCGCGGCGATGAAAATGCTTCCTTCGTCGGGGCGGTTTTCGCGCAGAAGAAGGGAGAGCAGAGTGGATTTACCGCATCCGTTCGGACCTACTATGCCGAGACGGTCGTTCGTCTCGAGCGAAAATGAAATATTCTTGAAAAGCTCTCGCGCTCCGAAGGAGAGCGAGACGTCGTTTACACTGATTACGGTCATTTTTTCTTCCTGAATAAAAATATTACATTTATTATAAGTTTATTGAGCCGCGTTGTCAACATAAAAAGTGTAAATATTTCATTTTTGGAAAAAAAGACTTGACAAAGGCTCCAAAATGTGGTATTATATTGTCATAAATAGAACAAATGTTCTATTATTGGAAATCTATAAGGAGGAGTCTCAATGGACGAAAAAGTGGAAAAAGAAGAAAAAGCAGAGAAAAGAGAAGAAGAGCGCGGAAGTTTGCGCTATTCGTCAGAAGTGAGTGCCGAAGAATTACGCAAGGCAGAAGAGTATCTATCAAGCTACCGTCACGGCGTGAGGATGCTTGACTGTATGCGATACGGCAGACAGTTTATGGGAAGTGAGGTCCTGCCCGAGGATCCTCTGCTTTACTGGTCTGAAACCTACGAGGATCGCGAAAGCGACCTTGACGGCGCGGACGAAACGATCATACGCGCGCGAATGTACAGCGTGCGTCAGTTCATATCCGAGCTGAAATGCGACAGCAACACGCGGCTTTTGCTGTATTGGCATTACATTCGCGGTGTAACGGTTACAAGATGCGCCGAGATGATGGATATTTCTCGCGCGGGAGCATTCAGAGTGCGCAAACGCGCGCTCGAGACCGCGGCACGTGCACTCAGGAAAGTGAAACAGCTTTCAAGCATCAGCGATCTTCTTCCGTTATAATCGATGTATATTTTTCTTTGCGGTGGGAAAGATAATTCTGACAAAAGATAACGGAGGATTTTTAAGGTGAATAAAGCAGCAAAAACATTTTTGACCGCGGCTGGGGTCGGCACGGCATTTTGCGCGACCGGCGTTGCCATCGCGGCATATAATTCGCGCCCCGCGAAGACGAAGCGAATGGTTCGTCGCGCGGGCAGGACTATGGAGAGCGTCGGCGGTATGCTGACGGCAATGGGACAGATATCGAAATGAAAATTTGGGGACATAAAATTTGTCCCCATTTTCTATTGACAAATTGTGGGGAATGTGATATAATATATTTAACAATTAAGTTAAATGTTAAATGAGGTCAAAAATGAGCTTGCACAATACGATGCGTGCGCTTGCCGATCCGATCCGCCGTGAGATACTGAATATGCTCAGGTCGGGAAGGATGTCGGCGGGCGAGATCACGGAACGCTTTGACGTCACTGCGGCGGCGATATCGAGGCATCTTTCGGTTCTTCGTGAAGCCGATCTGATCCGCGACACGCGTGAGGGAAAATATATTTATTACGATCTGAATGCATCGGTTCTCGAGGAGATAATGCTTTGGATCAGCGAATTGAAAGGCGAGGGCGCAAATGATGAAAATTAATAAGCTTAAATTGATCATCTCTACGATCGTAGTTCTTCTGCCGATCCTTTTCGGCTTGATTCTGTGGGATAAGCTTCCCGAGCAGGTGCCGACGCATTGGGGCGCCGACGGCAATCCCGACGGCTGGAGTAGTAAGGCGGTCGCGGTATTCGTACTCCCATGCGTTTTAGCCGTGCTTAATTGCGTGACAGTGACGGTTACCTCCAATAAACAGATAAGCGGAGATCAGAGCCCCAAGGTGATGGGGATCACTTACTGGCTTGTGCCCGCAGTTTCGTTGTTCGCAAACGGTATGACTTACGCATACGCGCTCGGCAGAGAAGTGGATATTATGTTTATTCTGCCCGCATCTCTCGGCGTGATGCTGATCGTTGTCGGAAATTATCTGCCCAAATGCAGGCAGAGCAGAACAGTCGGCATCAGGATAAAATGGACTCTTGAGGACGAGGAAAATTGGAACGCAACGCACCGCTTCGGCGGAAAAGTGTGGGTCGCCGCCGGCATTCTTTCGATCGCTTGCGTCTTCCTCCCCAATTTTCTCATTTTCTGAATACCCTTTACGATTACAATGATTGCTGCTACCGCACCGA
>JAZSMP010000034.1:0-2714 GCA_045535915.1 Eubacteriales bacterium
CCACACAACTCCTTGGCTCACAGAACGACATGGCTACGATCCGACTTAGCAGCGCCGAGCTTAACGGACTGAAGATTGGATACGAGGGTTCTTGCCTCGTCGAGCCATGCGTAACCGCAAACGGTGCAGTAATAGTAATCAACATTACCGTCGGACTCGCAAGTAGGAGCTACAGCTGCTACGTGCTCAATGGTGTGGTCAAGAGTAGGAAGGTTAACTGCAAGTCTGTTGGAAGCAACGCCGCCTGCAACCTCTACCCAGTCACACTCGGAGCAGTACCAGTACTCGATGTTACCGAGCTCGAGGCAGGTAGCTTCCTTAGCCTCTACGTGTACGAGAGTGTGAGCTGCGGGAAGGATTACGGAGAGACGGTTGGTAGCAACGCCACCGGTGGTCTCCATCCAGTCGCAACCGGTGCAGTACCAGTACTCGATGTTACCTTCGGTCTCGCAGGTGGGAGCAACAGCATCAACCTTTACGAGCTTATGGGTGTGGTCGGTTCTTGTCTCGGTTGCGCCGCATGCGCAGTAACGCTCCTGGATCTTGTCGCCGTCAACGATCTCAACGGTGGTCCAAGCGGTCCAGTCGTGCTCAGGGCAATTGGTTGCTGCGGAAGCGATAACTACCATAGCAGAAACGCAGAGAACGAGAGCAAAGAAAACAGATACAAACTTTCTCATTTTTTAAAATCTCCTTTACTTGATATGAAAGTTTACGTGCATATTATACCACATCTGGCTTTACAAGTCAATCCTTTTCAAAAATCTTTTTTCGCATTCCGAGGATTTTTTAAAAATATTTTTCGCCTTTTGTTAATAATGTTGATTTTTTCACAAAAAATGACGTCAGATCCTCTGATTATTGTATATTTTTCTGCTATATGCTATTATTTCCCATTTATGTTTATATATTACTTCGTCTGTTTTTCGATACCTATTTACAAGTTCTGCAGAATGTGGTATAATATTCATATAAGTACAAATCCCGGAGGAAAAGACCTAAATGACTCAACAGAAACGCATCTTTTCGGCTCTGATATCTTTGGTGCTGGCACTGGCGCTCCTGTCCGCCTTTGCGATTCCCGCAGCGGCATCCATCAAGCCGAATTACAGCGCATACGAATACGGAGACGCATACAAAACAAGCAACTATTACGAACAGTTGCTTGAAGCCAAATCAAAGCTCACGGGCGACCACCGCTACGACGTCATCATGATCGCCCTCTCACAGCTCGGCTACCACGAAGGCGACCGCGACGCCGATATGGACGGCTGGAACCTCGGCGGCTCGAACAACTACGTCGAATATAACCGCCTTTTCATCAAGCTCGAGGGCATATGGGGATACGCGTGGTGCGCGGCGTTCGTGTCATGGTGCCAGTTCCAGGCGGGCGTTCCCGCTGAAATCGACTGCTCCGAGGTCAGCTGTCCGAGAATGATAAACGAGATATTGAAGCCGCAGGACCTTTACCGCACCCGCGAATCGGGCTATTCTCCCCTTCCGGGCGATCTGATCTACTTCAAAAGTGCGACTTCTACCGCAATATCGACCCACGTCGGAATCGTCATCGGCGTCCGTGACGGATACGTCTTCACGGTCGAGGGCAACGGCGGCGACGTAGTCGCGCGTCACAAATACGCTCTTGACGACAGCTACATAGTCGGATACGGTGCTCTGAAATACGAGACCCGGGAAGGCACCGATTACTCGGTATTCTCTCTCGAAGACGACGCCGCAAAGCCCGGGAAATTTTTCGTCACAGCCGATTCGCTCAATGTCCGCTCGGGTCCCGGAACCTCCTATTCCGTCCTCGGAACGCTTAAAAAAGACGACGAGGTTGAAGTACATAAGTTCAACGAAAACTGGGGAAGGATCGATTTCGGCGGAAAGGAAGGTTGGATCTCGGCTTCGTACCTCCGTTCGGCTGACAAAAACGTGTTCACTATATATTATAATGTAGGAGAAGGCAAATTTCCGATCGAACTTCAGCGCAAGAATCCGGGTATCGACCTGACGATTCCCGAAGAAGTACCAACCCGTGAGGGCAACACTTTTGTCGGCTGGGCGACCGAAAAGAAGGGCGATGCCGTATACAAACCAGGTGACAAATACACCGCCGACGTCGACGTACAGCTTTACGCCGTCTGGGAGCCCATCATGCTGACCGTCACATTCCTTGACTACGACGGAAGTGTTCTTGCGACCGAAAGTTACGCCTACGGCACACGCGTCTACGCTCCCGAAGGACTCAAACCGACTCGAGAAAACGACGCCGAAAACGCGTACGAATTTGCCGGATGGGACGAAAAGCTTACGTGGTACGTCAAGCGCGACGTAACCTACACCGCAACCTACACCTCGCGCCCGCTGACTGAGGAGGAAAAGGAAGCGGCATTGACGGTCAATGCGACGGAAGAAATTACCGAGCCCGCGGAAAAAGGCTGTGCAGCAGTTACAATAACTCCCACATTCATCATTGTACTTGCCATAGCATTTTGTATGTCCAAAAGTTTGATCAAACTTTCCAAAGTTTGCGGAGCACGAGGCAGAGCCTCGGACTAATGCGAGAGCTTCAGCTCTCGTTCCCGCTTCAAGCAGATGAAGCTTGCTTCTTCTGCTTGGACAGAGTCAATACTTCCCGAATGTAGGGAAGTATTGCGCTCTGTCACTCCCCCCGCTTCGCGCGGTTAACTTGTATAAAATAAAATTATAAG
>JAZSMP010000332.1:0-9611 GCA_045535915.1 Eubacteriales bacterium
AGAGAATAGCATCCGATATCACCGAGTGCTCCGAGACCTGCGGTCTTGTCCTCGATGAAGGTGGTTCCGAAGGGGGTAGGAATACCGCGACGGCGTCCGCCACCGGTCTGGATGTAATAGATCTCACCGAGCTCGCCCGACTGGCAGATCTTCTTGATCATCTGCATGTTGGCGTCGAGTCTGGGCTGGAAGCCGATGGAAAGAACCTTGCCGCTCTCCTTTTCAGCCTTCATGACCTCAACAGCCTCGTCGAGGGTTACGGTGAAGGGCTTCTCGAGGAGTACGTTTACGCCCTTCTTGAGCGCGTAGATAGCGGGCTCTGCGTGCTGACGGTTGTAGGTGCAGATCGAAACTGCGTCGAGAGCGAGGCTCTCATCATCGAGCATTTCCTTGTGGGAAGCGTAATCAGTCTTAACGCCCTCTACACCGTGCTTTTCAAAGAATTTTGCAGCCTTGCCGGGAACGAGGTCCGCGCCCGCAACGATCTCAACGTCGGGCTGGTTCTTGTAAGCGTTCATGTGAGAGTCTGCGATCCATCCGCATCCGATGATACCGACGCGAAGTTTCTTTGCGGTGTCGATCTTGGTCTCAACCGCAGCCTCAAAGGTGTTAAGTCCTGCCATAGATTTGTCTGCCATTGTTTTTTCCTCCAAAATAATGTATTTGGTTTTTTATTTGTTTTAAGGTAGCTTGATCGGCTCGTAATTTGCCGCCAAGTATTTGCTGAAATCGTAGATCTTGTTGGTGAAGGTCATTTTGTAGCCTTCGTCCCAGGCTTTTTGCCAGCCGTCGGCGGTGTCGCCGTGCTTTTCGATCATTTCGAAATTGCGCTTGCGGAAAGCGTGGCCCGACATTGCGAGATATTTGCTCATCTTGGTGACAAAATCCGCAAAATCCTTGTCGTCCTTGTTCATCGACTTCCACTGTTGCATCACGGAGATGCCGTAGTAGTAGACAAAGGACTCCTTAGAGCCGGTCGCCTCGGCAAGAAGGAAGACGTCGGAGTTTACGTTGAGCTGATCCGCAACCTTACAGTCAAAGTGGATCTGCGAGCGTCCCGCAAAGAGGAGTGCCGCCTCGTACATAGTGGGAATGATGCAATCCGAAGCCTTTCCGTTATAGAGAAGCCGAAGCTCGCGCAACTGTTCGTAGGTCCAGTCCTCGATCTGATCCGAGGTGGGAAGGCCGTTCTTGCCCGCTTTCTGGCTCCAGTCTGTCGCGCGCTTTAGCGATGCATCGTGCATCAGTACCATAATGTTGTCTCGGGTCAGGCGGATGTCGATCTCGATGACGTCGGCGCCCAACATGATGGCGCTGAGGATGCCGGGAATCGAGTTTTCGGGATAGTTCTGAACGTCTCCGCGGTGCGAGTCGGCGGTCATTCTGCCGCTCGGCGCGGTAAGAGCGTAGAGCTTTTCCTCGTAGTCGAGCATCCACGCGGGGACGGTGAACTTATCCGCCCACACGGGAACGAAGGACTCGATATTGAAGGCAAGCGAATCCGCGATCAGCGCGTGATAATTGCTCTTGTATTCGAAATCGCGGTCGAGGGTCGAGATCGTTCCGTCCTTGATGAAGGAGAGAAACTTTTCAGCCGCCGACTGTGTTGCAAGAGGGCTTCCGCCGAAGAGGACGATCTTGTCACCTGCGATTCGGATCACGTAATCCATATACCCGATGCCGTCCGCCGAAGATTCTGCGCGGTCGGTCGAGCCGATGAGGATCTCCTTGCCCGATTTGTCGGGAGTTTTCTCGTCAGAGGTGACCGTTGGTTTGATACCCGAAAGCTCCTCGAGTCTTTTTGCAAGCAGATTGGATGCGTTCCAGACCCTGTCGGGTGCCTTCTGACCGCAGATGATCGAGTACTCATTCGCGATCTGCGTAAGCGGCATACCCTCGCCCGTCAGACTCCAGGTACAAGTGAAGCCTTCGGGGAATTCGAGCTTGTCGCCGCCGAGGAAGGTTTCGGTGAAGTAGTTTATAGCGGAGATGAGGGTCGCTTCTTCGGTGCCCCAGATAACGATCTTGCCGTTTACGGCTTTGATGACGTATCCGTAGCCGAGATTCTTATATTCCTCTGCCGTGGCGCGGGTCTCGGCGCGGTTCGTATTGCCGATGAGGACTTCGCGGACGTCGGAGGTCGATTCGATAGTGTTGTTTTCCTTGTTGTCGCGCGACCAGTCGCTTTCCACCGTGATCTTGACGCCGAATTTGTCCTCGATACTGCGGCGGAGGTCGAGTGCCTTTTTCAGCGCATCGCTGCCGATGCCGTCAGCGCGAAGGAATACGTAGTCACATACGCCGGGCGACGCCACGGTGTATATCTCAGCCGCGGTCTCTGCCTCTGTAGTTTCTGCGGGTTCTTCAGGAGTTTCGCCCGCGCAGGACGAGAAGAGGAGAAGTGCCGCGGCGGTAAGTGTCAAAAATTTAAGGTGCTTCATCAGATGATCGATCTTACGTAATCGATGCTCTTCTTAGCGCATTCGAGAGCGGTAAGACCCATGGAGGGCTTATCCTGCTCAACAACGAACCATTCTGCACCGGATTCCTGAGCAGACTTTACGATAGCGGGGAAGTCCTGCATACCGCTGCCGACGGGTCTGAACTCAAAGCCCGAGGGACGGGCGGGAGCTTTCTTGTCGATGCCGATGAGCTCGTACATGTCGTCGCTCTTCTCGCCCCAGAAGTCCTTGAGGTGAACTACGGGGCATCTGCCTGCGTACTTCTTGATGTACTCGGAGGGGTTCTCGCCGCCAACGTTGACCCAGCAGGTGTCAAGCTCGGTCTTGAGGAGATCTGCGGGAACTCTCTCGTAGAGAATATCGAGGGCGTACTTGCCGTCGATGGTCATGAATTCGAAATCGTGGTTGTGGTAGAGAAGTCCGATGCCGAGTGCCTTTGCAGCCTTGCCGAGAACCTCGATGAAGTCAACTACGTAGTCGAAGTTGGCGTTGTCGGGTCTGTGCTCGGGGTTGAGATAGGGAACTGCAACGTACTTGCAGCCGATCTTTGCGTAGTCGGCAAGAAGACCGTAGGGGTTCTTGAGCATATCGACGAAGGGAACGTGTGCCGAGATCGGAACGAGACCGATCTCCTCGCACATAGCGCGGACGTCCTCGGGGGAGTTGCCGTAAAGACCTGCAAACTCTACGCCGTCGTAGCCCATATCTTTGATCTTCTGAAGGGTGCCGCGAAGGTCTGCAGCGGCGTCATCTCTGACGGAATAAACTTGAATAGCAACGGGAAGGCTCATTTTTCTGTTCTCCTTTTGGATTAAATAAGATTTATATATTATAATATAATATTACAGAATAAGTATAAGACAAAATGTGCAAAAAAACAAGTCAAAAGATGTTGTCTAAAAGACAAAAGTTGCTATTTGTAATATTTGCGCCATAAATTGACGGCAAAAAGGACAAAAAATGAGCCGCTTGGTGAAAATGAATATTTTTTCGATAAAATACATTTTTATTCGTTTTTATTTTGTCAAGGGGTTACGGCAAAAAATTATGCAATTTTCACAAGTTTGTGCAAAAGTGAGAAAGTTACGGATATTGAAAATTTTTCAAAAATACTCTTGACAAGGAGTTTTCCACAGGCAGGATTTTCCTCGAGGTGTTCAAAAAGCCTTGATTTGCCTTGAAAAAGTCGACTTTTACACAGTTACCACAAGGTTTTCCACAGCCTATGGGGAAAATGAGAAAAAAGCATGACGCTTTTTGTCGGATGTACAAATTGCACAAAAAAGGCTGTGGAAAACGATAGAGTGACACGTATTTTTTTGATTTTTGTTTGACTTTGGAGAGTATATGTGATATAATTATGGTGAGAAATTATATTCATCCCGAAAGGAAGAAAATTATGGAAAACAACCGCTTTGAACTGCTTAAAAAGTATCCCGCTCCCGCACTTCCGAGGGCTATTGCGACCGGCGAATGGACCGGCGGCCACATTCAGGGAATCGCGATCGACACAGAGCGTAAGTACATATACTATTCTTATACCACCGATCTCATCAAGGCAGACCTCGACGGCAACGTCATCGGCACGGTAGGCGGTCTGACGGGCCACCTCGGCTGTCTTGCCTTCAACGGCGGAGACGGATGCGTTTGGGGCTCCATCGAATATAAGCACGACTCTATCGGAAAGGGCATCATGTCACGCACAGGCGTCAAGATCGCGGATGAGGACGCTTTCTATATCGCGATCTTCGACGTTGACAAGATCGACCGCGTCGGTATGGATGCGGAAGCTGACGGCATTATGACCGCTGTTTACCTCCCCGACGTCTGCGAGGACTTTGACTCGGAGGGCGAGCAGGGTGCTCCACATCGCTTTGCGTGTTCGGGTATCGACGGCGTGACATTTTCTCCCCGTCCGGGTGAGCGTCAGGTCTCGCCCTACATGCTTTACATAGCCTACGGAATCTATAATGACGTAAACCGCGATGACAACGACCACCAGATCATTCTTGAATTCGACTGGCGCAAGATCAAGCCCTTCGCAAAGCCTCTGACTCAGGGCGAGCCCCACCACAGCGGTGCGCGATGCGAGAATAAGCTCTTCTTTTACACCGGAAACACTAACTGGGGCGTACAGAATCTCGAATACGACACCTATCTTGATGCGTGGCTTGTGGCGGTCTACAAGGGTAATAAGGAAAAATTCCGCAATCCGCCCATGTTCGTAATCGACCGCAGGATCGCGCCCGAGACGGGTGAGCTCAAGGGTCTTTGCGGACGAGAGGGACTTCTTCTCACCGGCGCGACACTCGGAACTCCCGATCCCGCAACAGGCGTTTACGGCTGCGATTGGCCGAAGGGTCAGACGGGCATGATCGCCCTCGGCAACGGATATTACTACTTCTCCTACGATAAAAAGGAAAAACGCGACGAGGTCAGATATCATTCTTCGGTGATCAAGCTTTGTAAGTTTACCGGAGAGGGAGAGATGTTCCGGGTTGTGGAGTAATTTAGTTTGTGCATAGAGGTAAAGTTAGATAAAATACCAGTGCAGAGTGCAGAATGCAGAGTTCAGAGTTTCGGAAACTTTTCTCGCCGAGGCTCGAAAAGTAATTTTTAAAAATATTTTTCGCCTTGGCGAAAAATTTCCATAACTCTGCATTCTGCACTCTTAACTCTGCACTCAAAAAGGAGTTGATCGTATGTCACAATTTAATATGCAATTGCCGTCATCGGTCAATTTCGCTTTGTCGAAGCTCGAAACTTTCGGGTATGAGGCTTACGTCGTCGGCGGGGCGGTGAGGGATGCGATGCTCGGGCGTCCTCTGCACGATTACGACATCACTACGTCCGCGTCGCCCGAGGAGATAAAATCGGTCTTCTCGGATTTCCACACGATTCTCACGGGCGAGAAGCACGGCACCGTGACTGTGGTGATCGATTCGATGCCCCTCGAGATCACGACCTACCGCGTTGACGGCGAATACACCGACGGCAGGCGTCCCGATTCGGTCGAGTTTACCAAAAATATCCGCGAGGACCTCGCAAGGCGCGATTTTACCGTCAATGCCATGGCGTATTCGCCTGCGCGCGGACTTTGCGATCCCTTCGGCGGTGCAGAGGATCTTCAGCTCGGCGTTCTCCGTGCCGTCGGTGACCCCGTGCGGCGCTTTACCGAGGATTCGCTCCGCATCCTTCGCGGATTCAGATTTGCGGCGCGGCTCGGATTTGAAATTGAAGAAAAAACTCTCGCGGCGGCAAAGAGCGAGCGAAAACGCCTTTCGACTGTCAGCGCGGAGAGGATCGGAAGCGAGGTTCTCGGTCTGCTTTCGGCAGAAAAACCTTCGCGTTCGCTGTCATTGATGCATTCGGCGCACGTCCTTGCGGAGATAATGCCCGGAGCGTATTTTGAGACGCTTTCGGCGAAGAATTTTGTGCCCGCCGACTTTATGCCCGACCGCTTCCCCGAAGGACTTTATTTAAAAAAGGAAAGGGAAGAGCAAAAAAAGCTCGGATTTATCTCGGCGCGCGCACATTTAGCGGCTCTTCGGCTCGGAATGCTCCTGCGCGACAGCGGAAAAGAGGTTGCTCTTGATATCCCGAAAAGGCTCAAGCTCAGCGGTGAGCTTTCGGCGGTCGTGACCGCCGTCGCGTCGTCTCCCCTGCCGAAAAGGGCGGACAGCGCGACCGTCCGCACATATGCCTCGGGAATCACGGGCAAAATTACACCGAAATACGCATATTTCATCCTGCTTTCGGCGGGTGCACGCGGTGAAAGACTTCTCTCGGGCGAGAATGCATCGCTCGCGGCGAAGAATCTATACGGATCCGCAGAGAGAGGCGAGCCGATGTCGGTCTCAGAGCTTGCTCTCAGCGGACGCGACCTGCTCGAGGAGGGTGTCCCGCCCGGGGCGAGAGTCGGCGAAGTCTTATCCGAACTGCTTGCGGCGGTGCTTGCGAATCCCGATTTCAACACGCGCGAAAATCTTCTTTCGCTCGTGAGCGATATGATGAGGTAAAAGAATGAAAATTATCAAAGACAGATTTGAATACAGCGGAGGCAGTCTCGCCTACCGCATTTACGAGCCCGAGGGCGAGGTCAAGGCCATCGTTCAGGTCTCGCACGGAATGTGCGAGTACGTGGGCAGATACGAGGAATACGCCGAGCATCTTTGCTCGAACGGCATCGTCCTCGCGGGCAACGACCATCCGGGTCACGGCGAAAGCGCCGAGTCGCCCGAGGACTTCGGCTATTTTGCTAAAGAGTACGGAGTCGAGCTTGCCGTAGAGGGACTTGCCGAAATGTCACGCATTTTGCTTGAGAAGTACGAGGGCAAGCCTCTGATCCTGCTCGGGCACTCGATGGGCTCATTCCTTTGCCGAATTTATCTTACAAAATATGCGGAAAACCTTGCGGGCGCGATCGTAATGGGTACTGCGGGAGCGGGTGCGCCGACGGGCGCGGGAATCGCGCTTGCGAATATGATCGCTTCCCTTCGCGGTGACAGACACAGAAGCAAGCTTTTGCGTTCGATCCAACAGTCGGGCTACCTTAAGCGTTGCGGCAAGAATGCCGACCGCACCGACTGGCTGACGCGCGACCGCTCGGTCGTTGAAAAATATAACAGCGACAAATTCTGCAATTACACATTCACGGTTTCGGGTTACCGCGACCTTTTCCGAATGCTCGCGGAGGTAACGGACGAAACATGGGCGCCGAAAGTACCCACAGACCTTCCGGTTCTGCTCATCAGCGGTGAGGACGATCCCGTCGGAGCTTACGGCAAGGGTGTTATGAACGTCGCGGGTGCGCTGACACACGCCGGCGCGCGGAAGCTGACCACAGTGCTCATCCCCGGCGCGCGCCATGAGGTCCTCAATGAGACAGACCGAGAGGAGACCTTTGCCCTGATCGACAAATGGATCGGGAACCTGCTCTCGGATCCTGACGTGTCGGATGAAGAAGAGGTCGTTTCGGATATCGAGACGTTTTCTTACGAAGAAGCATGAGTGCCTTTTATCGGATACGCCGAACCTTTGACGGTCGGTTCTGCTTTGAATTCAATTCCACCGAGACCAGCGTTCTTCTCCGCGGAGGTGAGCGAAGCACTCTTGCGCTCTGCCGTGCGTCGATCGCCTCGGTGCGGATAATATGCGATTCGCCGCTCGAGGACGTCACGGGATGCCTCGGCGAGAAGACCGAGCCGATGGGATACCCGAAATTCAAGGCTGAACGCCGCGGCCGCGGTGTTTATACAATATCGCTTTACGCCAAAAACGGCAAATGCGTCGGTAAGAGCCGCGATCTCGGCACACCGGGAGCGGCGCTTGAGGTCTATAATTCAATAAAAAAATACGCCAGATACGCTCAACTTAGAGAGGGCGTATATTAAAACAAAAAATAAAGGAGTAAAAAATGCAAAATTTTGAACATTCCCCAACCGTTAAGCGCAAGAGATTCCTGATCAATTTTGCGTTTTTCGCCTTTATATTCGCAATTTCGGTAGTTGTTATCAGATTTGCGCTTCCTGCGCTGTTCCCCTTTGTCATCGCGTTGATCGTGACGCTGATACTGCGTCCCGTCGTGCGGTTTCTGCACGCAAAGCTCAAGATGAACACGAGGATCGTCTCGGTCGTGCTTGTAATACTCTTTTACGGCACGATCGGTGTCGTTGTGATCTGGATGATAATCGAGCTTGTTTCGCTCCTGGCGGATAAGTTCAAGGATCTGCCGTCATTCTATCAGAATCAGATCCGCCCCTTCCTTGCGACTCTCTTTGCCGAGATCCAGCAGATGCTCCATAATTTTGACCCCGAAATGGCGATCGACTTCGACGCCACGGCAAATTCGCTGCTTTCCTCGCTCGGTAGCACTGTCATGAGCATTTCGGGACAGTTCGTCGGCAAGCTGACTGACATCGCGGTATCGGTGCCGAGCTTCCTGCTCAACATTGTCATCATGGTTGTTGCGACGATATTCCTCATCGTCGATTACGAATCGATCCGTAACTTTATCAAGCGACAGCTTCCCGATAAGACCAACGAGCTTATGCACAATATCGCGTCGCATCTCGGCGGTGTGCTTAAGAAATACATACTTTCCTACTCGCTGATAATGCTGATAACCTTCGGCGAGATCTTCGCGGGTCTTTCGATCATCGGCGTCAAGTATTCCGCGCTCCTCGCGGCGCTGATTGCGATCTTTGATATCCTTCCCGTTGTCGGATCGGGACTTGTCCTCGTTCCCTGGGCGATAATCAGCATTATTATCGGCAACCTCGGACTCGGAATCGGACTCTTTATACTCTGGGCGGTGATCTGCGTCGTAAGACAGATCATAGAGCCGAAGATCGTCGGAAGCAACGTCGGAATGCATCCCTTCCTGACTCTCTTTGCGATGCTCGCGGGCAACTTCATCTACGGCGGCATCGGAATCCTTCTGCTTCCGATAACACTGGCGCTCTGCCAGAGCCTTAACACCGCAGGCGTTGTCAAGATCTATAAGAACGTTGAACCCGAGGTCGAAGAAGACGACCCGATCCAGCAGGTCATCTCCAAGGGCGTTGATGCCGCCGGTGTATGGATATCACGACCCATCAGAAAACGCAAAAAGCTCAAGGCGATAAGAGCGAAAAAGAAGAAAGAAGAGAAGGAAAGCGATCAGTTATCAGAGAAGTGAATAGTGGACAGTGGACAGTGGTTAGTGGACAGTGGACAGTGGACAGAAAGATGCGGAGTTTGCTCTGTAATTTTCTTCAGTGCGTTTATAATTTTGTAAGGCATAGTAATATAATAATAAAATAACAATTAAATAAGTAAAAAGAAAAGCTCGGATATTTTGGAGATAACTCCAAGTATCCGAGTTTTCATACTTTTACTTTCTCTCTGTCCGAGATAAGTATTGGTGTGTATAACTGACCTTTTTATTCATTTTTGTGAATGCCCACAGAAAACGAATAGGAGCAAGGTGTATTTCAACCTTGCTCCTATGGGTCAGTATTCAGTTCACCAAATTGGAATTTGTCTTATTGTCAAATCAATTTGAATTTAAAGGTCTATGTACATAATTGTTGATGAAGTATGGAAACCCACTCTTTCATACAAAGGAATTGCTTTCATATCTGCGGAATTGAGTATTGTTTTAATTCC
>JAZSMP010000298.1:0-14912 GCA_045535915.1 Eubacteriales bacterium
ACTTCGTGCGGCTCTGACGGTTTTCCAAAGGAAAACGGCGGTGTTTAGCCGCCGAGACAGAGTCGTCGCTTGCCGTAGGCAAGCATAAACTTCTTGAAAAAACTTGAATAAAACCTTTCCTCTTTTTGAAAATCGCTTGACAACCTCTCGCGTGCGTGGTAAAATTATCTTAACAACACACAATGGAGGATCTCATCATGCTTCGCGTTGGATTTTCTGAATTTGACATAACCCCGCCCGTCGGTAAACTGATACCCGGCGGTTTTGAGCCCTGTCTCACGAGTGAGCCCGCAAGGGGCAAGCTTCTCGCAACTGCCGCGGCTTTTACGGTCGACGGCAACGGCCTCATCCTCGTCTCGGCAGACACCCTCTCGATCCATTGCGACACCGCCGACCGCATCCGCCGCCGCATTTCGGATTCCACGGGTGTGCCCTTGGACCGCATTCTCGTCGGCGCAACTCACACCCACACAGGCGGTCAGACCGACTATCAGCTCTGGCTCTGCCCTCCCGATTACGAGGTCGCATCCATGACCGAAGACGGCATCGTTGCCGCCGCAATTTCGGCTTACAATAATATGAGATCCGCCATGATAGGCACGGGCGCAGGCAAGGAGGATCGCTACAGCTTCTGCCGTGACATACGTATGACCGACGGTTCGATCAAGATGAATCCGAGCCGCGCGCACCCTGAGCTTATGGTCGCGCCGATCTCCACACCCGACTATTCAGTAAACGTCATGCGCATCGACTCGGATGGAGGCGAGGTACGCGGCTTTATCGTCAACTACGCCAACCACCCCGACTGCCACGCGAAAAACAAAAAGAGCTTCAGTGCGGACTTTCCGGGTGCTCTCCGCCGCGGACTCAAGCGCGTTTACGGCGAGGACGTCTTCGTTCTCTTCTTTAACGGCACCGCGGGCGACATCAACTGCATCGACTGGCTCGGCACGACCTCGGATTCCTATTACGGCGGCACGAAAAACGCGCCCGAGGCTATCGGCGCGGGTCTCTGCTCGACCGTCGTTGAGATCAATGCGGACATCAATGCAGATAATTCCGCTCCCGAGATCGCATCGATCTCTAAAAGCATCGTCCTCGCACGCCGCTACAAGACCGACGAGGATTATAAATGGGCGCAAGAGATCGCAAAAGATATGGCGTCGCACGACTCAAAGTCGAGAGCATTCGCTACCGAATATCTTGAATCCGACGACAACGTCAGCCCCGAGATCGGCTTTGAAATACATACGATCCGCCTCGGTGACTGGGCGATAGTCGGTCTGCCCTCCGAGATCTTCACCGAAATCGGCTACCGCATCAAGACCGCATCCCCCTTCGAAAACACACTCATTTTCGAGCTTGCGAACGGCACGCACGGATATATCGCAACAAAGACCGTCCACGAAAGTACAGCTTACGAATCAAAGGTCAGCAAGGTCAACGCCTGCACGGCAAAGGACAGCGCGGACCGCATCGTAAAAGCCGCACTCGCACAGCTGAAGGAGCTCAAAAATGTATAAGATTTTTAAATATACCTCTCATCCCACCGTCGATTTCGCCGCCGAGGAGCTGAAAAAATACCTCCGTATGATGATGCCGAGGTGCGGTGAGATCGAAATATGCTCATCCGAACGCGACGGCGACGGCTTCGTTCTTGCCGTCTGCTCGGATATCGGCGTCTCTCTTCCTGAGACCGATGAGCCCGAGCTCGACGACGTCGTTGTTATAAACGCGAACGAGCGCGGAGGCATCATCGCCGGAAGCAATCCGCGCGCGCTGCTGATCGCGGTCTACGAGTATCTGAGGCAGAACGGCTGCCGTTGGGTCTATCCCGGTGTTGACGGCGAGTTCATTCCCGTGACCGAGCTCAAATCGGTGAACTACCGAAAAAAAGCCGATATGCGCGTGCGCGCGCAATGCAACGAGGGCGCGGAATACCAGGGTTCGATGATCGAGACCATCGACTTTTCGCCCAAGATCGGACTCAACTCCTATATGCTCGAGTTCGACAATCCAAAGGTCTACTACAACTATTACTACAACCATCAGCACAACAATGCCAACCGCCCGCCCGAGCCGATCTCGCAGGGGCAGGTGCTTCAATGGAAGCGCGCCTGCGAGGCGGAGATCTCGAAGCGTTCGCTGATCTTTCAGGATATGGGACACGGCTGGACGGCTGAGCCCTTCGGCATCGACACGACCGAAGGCTGGGCGAAGGATGCAGAAAATCCCATCCCCGAGGAGAGCCGCGATTTCGTTGCGCTGACCGAGGGCGCTCGCACTCTCTACCACGGCGTTGCGCTGAACACGAATTTCTGTATGTCGAATCCGCGGGCGCGGGAGATCGTAGCAAAGTACATTGCGGACTACGCTGAGAAGAGTCCGCAGGTAAACTACCTGCACGTCTGGCTTGCCGACAACAGAAACAACCATTGTGAATGCGATGAGTGCCGCAAAAAGACCGTATCCGACTGGTACGTGATGCTTCTCAATGAGATCGACGAGGAACTCAGCGCACGCGGACTCGCTACGCGAATCGCATACATCGCGTATTACGACACCGCCTTTCCGCCCGTGACCGAGAAGCTCGCAAATCCCGACCGCTTTGCGCTTCTTTTAGCCGCGATCACGCGCGATTACACCGAAACGCCGAAAATGTCGGGCGAGAAAAAGAAACTGCCTCGTTTCGATTTGAACAAAAACGTCTTCCCCGCCGACCTTGCGGATTACATCCGGTATTCCGAAGAGTGGCAGAAGACCGCGTACACGCCGAAATTCTGCTACGAATATCACTTCTGGATCCATCAGTACTACGACATTGGCGGCGTCCGCTTGGCAGAGCGGCTTTTCGAGGACGTCCGCGCCTACCGAGACGCAGGCTTCTTCGGCATCATTCAGGACGGTTCACAGCGTTCATTCTTCCCGAGCGGCTTCCCCTTCTACGTCTACTCGCGCGCGATGTACGACAAGGACGTTTCGTTTGACGGGCTGAAGGAAGATTATTTCTCGCACGCATACGGAGAGCATTGGCGCGAGATCGCGGAATATCTTGAGAAGATCTCGGATATCTTCGACGTAAAATACCTCGAAGTACCGCACCGTTCTGCCGCGCCGCGCAATCTTGTATCGCAGGAGCGCGCAGAGGCTTTGAGAGGTGTCGAAAAGCTCTGCGAGGAGATCAAGAATAATATAAGGGCGTGGAAGAAGGAAGCCGCAAAGCGCGTTCACAGCGCGTCTCTGCGTCTCCTTGAGCTTCACTGCGAATATTGCACGGGTCTTGCCGAAACAATGATCCTGACGGCTCTCGGCCATTCTGACGAGGCTTTTGACGCCTTCAACAACTTCTTTGACTCCTTCGGACGCCACGAATTTGAGATCGAACGCTATTTTGACCATCATCTTGCCTACCGCGCGCTCGCTCGCAGTCTCCACGCAGGCAAGAAACGTATAGAAAGAGAGGAAATCGGATAATGAAACACTTTATAATCGGACGCACCGAAAACGGATTTTACCGCTATCAGGGTTGGCCCACCGTCTGCATCGACGAGCAAGGCGTGCTCTACGCGGTCTGCTCGGGTAACAGACTCGGACACCTCTGCGTTTTCGGCAAAAACTATCTCTACAAGAGCTTTGACGGAGGCGAGAGTTGGACCTCGCCCATGGTCATCAACGACACATACCTCGACGACCGCGATGCGGGCATCACCTACCTCGGAGACGGCAAGATGCTTCTTACCTATTTCTGCCACCCCTGGCAGTTCTACGACGCACGCCGCGAGTGGGTCAAGGGCTACACCGACGCAGTGACTTACCCGATGGCATCCGCGATGCTCGACGGATACAGAAATCTGCCCGACGAGTGCAACAAGTACGGCTCCTTCGTCCGTCTCTCGCGCGATTACGGAAATACCTGGGAAGAAGCTGTTAAAGTCCCCGTTACCGCGCCTCACGGTCCCATTCTCCTTAAAGACGGCAGACTACTCTTCGTCGGCAAGGAATTCCATTCGGGAGACGAATCACTCGAGCAGGGCGCGATCTACGCCTTTGAGAGCTCGGATGACGGTACGACCTGGCAGAAGCTCTGCGGAATCGACTTCCCCGAAGGACTCGGCAAGAATAATATGCACGAGCCGCACGCGGTCGAGCTCGAGGATGGAACTATCATCGCATCTATCCGCGCGCAGGGCGAGGGCGTTCCGCACGGATTTTCGATCTATAACTGCGTCTCGACCGACGGAGGGAAGTCGTTCTCGCATCCCGAATGCCTCGGTATCAGCGGTTCTCCCCCTCATCTGCTGCTCCATTCGTCGGGCGCGCTCATCCTCACCTACGGACGCCGCGAGGCTCCCTTCGGCGAGCGCATCATGATCAGCCGCGACGGCGGCAAGAGTTGGGGCGAGGAGCACGTGCTTACAGAAGCCTACTGCAGTGACCTCGGCTACCCCGCCACCGCAGAGCTCCCCGACGGCTCGCTCATCACCGTCTATTACGAAAAATACAAGGACGATAATTTCACCTCGATCCTCGGCACAAAATGGACGATAGAGGAATTTGAATAAAAAAAGCGGAATCGCAAATGCGATTCCGCGCAGATTACTGACAAACCCCTATTCTAAAAAACGATATGTCAAAGTGCACAAAAAACAGTCAAACAGCTGTGTTAGTACTTGCAAAGTGGGCTGCAGGGGCAAAGCCCCCGCAAGAAAAAACGTTGTCATCCTGAGGAGCGCCCACAGGCCGCTTGGCGACGAAGGATCTCGTGCCGCCCCCATTTACAAGGGCGGCGCGGTGCCTGTACGGAGTGGTTTGATGTGCATAATCGTAAAACTAAAGTCAAAATTAGTTGTTCGCACTTTTGAAAGGCAAAATAATACAAAATCACTGTGTAATTTTGAAGCTACACAGTGATTTTCCATATTCATATACATTTAGTTGGGTCGGTGCTGTGCAGACCACTTCGCCAGCACCGCGACGCCCGAGGAACAACTCGGTCGTCACGAGATCCTTCGTCGCGGGGGCGGCCTGCGGGCGCTCCTCAGGATGACATCGCCTTTCTTGAAGGGGGCTGCCGCCCCCTTCACCCCTGCATCGCGAGTGCGAACATAGCTTTCTGCTTTTCGTGCATTTTGCTATATGCTATTTTTTGTCGTAAGTTTGTCAGCAGCCTGGCGGAATCGCAAATGCGATTCCGCTTTATATTATATACTTTTAATTTCCGCCCAAAACTATTCTTATCGTATCAACGACTCCAAGGTTTGTCCAGATCGACATCAGCGAAAGAATTGCGGTCGCGATTCCCGTCACGGGCTTTGCGTAACCCTCGCTCTTCTCTGTCAGATTCATAAGGACAGCCGCGGAGATCAGCGCAAGCATTACGGAGATATCGTAAATATATCTCATATTGACGCCGCCGATGCAGAAGTCCGAGAACGCTATTGTGAGCGCGAGAATTGCGGTCACGGCAACGGTGGCGGTCTTTGCGATATCCTTCTCGCCCTTCTGCTTTTCAATCATCGCAAGTCGGGGATAGAGAAGAATACCGAGCGGCAGACCGTATGCGAAAACTCCGCAGTAGCGGTCAAAATAGAAAGATCTCGAGCCCTCGGGCAGAACCTTGATCTTCTGCATTCCAAGGTAAGGATAAACCTCGGTCTGCCATATCGGGCAGAGGAAATACGAGAAGAAGGAGGAGAAAAGGTACTTGAAATCGATCGTATTGAGCGAAACGTCGCTGACCGTGAGCTGATATTTCGCGCCGAAATCAAGCGGCGAGCCGAAGCGCGCGGCATTATACCACATTACCGCGGCGGCACCCGCGATCAGAGGCAGCGCGAATGCGCCGACTGTCATAAGTCCGTCTTTCAGAGTGTCTTTTCTGATCTTGAAAATGAATTCGATAAAGAGCGGGAAAACGGCTACGCACATAAGAGCTACCGTGGGGCGCGACCAGACGGTCAGCGTCAGCGCGATCGCGGCAAGTACGAGCAGTACCATTCTAAGCCACAGCTTCTCTTCCCTCATCGAACGAACCGCGAGCGCAACAAAAGTCATAGAGAAGACCTGTGCCGAGAGGACTGCAACGTAATACATATCCGCGCATAGCGCACCGAGGTAAACTCCGCTCGCCGAAACCACGCCCGCAAGTCCGAGAAGGAAGAGCCAGAGATTCGGCTTCTTTATAAATCGAAGCACGACCTCGCGGTACGCAGACGCCGTTGCGATCACTCCCGCTATCGCAAGGATGAGACACGCCATCGGCACGTTCGGGAGCTTGCCCGTAAATGCGTGGATCGGCGCATGGACGGTCAGGATCGGCGCGATACCGAAATAGGAATAGTATTTTCCGTCGAAAAAGGCGTAATCCCAGCTGTATCTGGCTTTCGATGCCGATCTTGCCGCGGGATCGTAAGGATTCTCAAGTTCGGCAAGACGGGGATCGACGCTGATATCAAGCTCGATCTGTCCCTTCTGCCATGCGTCAAACTGACGCCCGTAAATATCGGCGGGAACCGCCCCTCCAACCTCGTATTCGTAAAGCTCGGTCTCCTTTCCCAGAGTCGGGAAGCAAGCTCCGACAAGAAGGAGAACCACCAGAGCAAAAAGAATATTGCTTATCAGCTTTTCGGGGCAAAATTTTGCCCCAAAAATTTTATTAATTATATTTTTCATTTATCCAAGCTTCTCTCCGTAGACGAGGATTTCACGTGTGTTGATGGTGTTGTACTTAGCCGCGTCGTCGTTTCTTCCGATAATGATACCGATTCTGATATACTGACCGCTGACACCCGACATATCAAACAGGCAGGTAGTATCTGCGGTATTACCGTTCCAGGGGTCCTTAGCCGACGTACCGCAATTTACAAGCTTTGTGCCGTTGACGTTATCCCAGCAAGCTGTGGGAACGCGCTCCCAATTTACGCCGTCATCGCTGACGTAGACCTCGGCAACACCGGGGAAGCCCTTAAGGCTGCCCGAAGCAAAGCCCATAGCGTCAAACTTATGCTTTGAGCCGAAATTCAGTGTGATAAGTCCTGTGTACTGCGCTTCCGCCTCGACCTCGCCGTTTATATTGTACTTCTTGTCATCAAACTCGAAGCATGCCATAAACGACGTACCCCAATGTCCGTTTACAAGGTTCTCGACCGCCGTGGTGTAGCCCTTTGCGGAGGAATCCATCTTCTCGATACCGATAACCGATACACCGTATCCGATATCGGCGATATCAGCCTTCTGAGCATCGCTGAGTCCGGACGCGGAATATTCCTTGGAGGATATAGCATTCTTGGTTCCGAGGATACCTGAGAAGGTCTTGCCGTTCGGATAAGTTCCGCCCTGGAGCACGGAGATAAGCGGGGACTTCGGGAAGGCTTTCAGATTCTTCATTTCAAGCGCGTCCACGGTATAGCCGAGAGAATACTCAACGCCCACCGAGGAGGTCTTGTACTCCGAGGGTATCTCGGGAGTCTCAAAGACTGCCTTGCGTGCCGCTTCCTTGAGGATCGCTGCCGCTTCGTCTGTGAGATTTGCGTTGTAGTCAACTGTCGTGGGATCAACACCCGTGATCTTCGCAAAGATCGTCATTGCCGCGAGATAACTTCCCGTTGCGTTCGGGTGGGTAAGGTCATCATCATAGATATTGATATTTTTATTGTTGGTGTAAACGTCATAGAAAGCAAGACCTGCGTATGCAACGTCGATGCCGAGCTCGGCGCCGATCGCTTCGTATGCCGCGCTGATCATCCAGGTCATACTCTCATTCGTCCAGCCGTTGTTGGCAAGCACGCTGTGTCCCGTCTTTCTGCCCCATGTTCCGTAAAGAACGGGAGTCGCACCGTCGGCTCTGACCTTCTCGGCAAGGTTACGGACGCCGGTATAGAACTTATCGGGAGTCGCCGCAGGGCATGTACTCTGCTCTTGAAGGATCACATAATCATAGTTTCTTGCCTTGAGCGCGGAATCGACCTGTTTGCCGACCTCGTCTGTGGACTTTGCGGAATCTATCAGATACCATCCGCCCTTTGTGACTCTCTGAACCTTGGCGTCATATCCCGCGGCCTTTAGGATCTTGGCAAAGATCTGCTCGGGCATGTCGTTATAATGAGTATAGCTGTTTCCGATAAAGAGAAAGTTATACGACTTGCTCTTATCGAGGATCTGCACCTCGGGAGCGGGAGGATCGGTATCCTCGGGAGTCTGTGCCGTGGTTGCATCGGGAGCCGCCTCGGTCTTATTATCGGGAGCGGGAGCGCTCGTTCCGTCGCCCGGCTCTGTCGTTGTCTCACCGTTGCCCGTGCAAGCAACAGCCGCAAAAAGCATGGCTGCAAGAAGCAAAAACGCAACAATTCTCTTTTTCATAGTATCATTCCTTTCGGATATAATAGGATACTATAATAATATATTATTTTACCCGATTTGTCAAGAGTTTTTTACTATTTTCATCAATTCGTTCCAGGTTGCGGGACCCGCGCTTCCGTCTGCGGCGATACCGCGGCTTTGCTGAAACTCCTTGAGTGCCTTTTCGGTCGCCGCGCCGAAGCTTGAATCGACAGAAAGAGATGCGCCGTGGAAGCCCAGCATAGTCTGCAAAAGCCTCACTTCACCGCCGACAGCACCCCTTTTCAAAACCTTTCTCTCATGTGTCAGAGTCAATTTGTTCACCTCACTTAAATTTTTACCGAAATATTTCTCGGGATCGACGTATTCGCCGTAAAGCGCAACGCCGAGATGCAGATGCGCACCCGTGCTCCTTCCCGTGCTTCCCATATATCCGAGAAGGTCACCCCGCTTCACAAAGTCTCCCATCTTGACCCGAAGCGTGTCTTTTTTGAAGTGGCAATAGATCGTCACGGCAGTCTCGTCATGGCGTATTTTGCAGTAATAACCCGATCTGTCACTGTAACCCGCCTCGATGACCTCACCCGCGTCGAAAGCGACGACCCAGTCGGATATGGCTCCGCCTCCCTCCGTCAGCGCAACGAGATCGACGCCCGAATGATGCTCGCGCTTACCGAAGATCACGCGGCTGCCGAATGGGTAGGTTATCTTGTAGCCTTCATAATTCTTAAAGAACCGCGATCCCATCGCCAAGCCTCGCTTTCAGTTTTTCAAGCTCCTCGCGCAGTTCAACAAACGCGGGATTCTTCCCGCCGGGAGAAGATGTGTCTATCACCCTCAGTTCACCCTTTTGGGTAACGAGCTTTCTGCCGTCGATCTCGCCGTCGATGACGAATCCTGCAGTTCCCGCAAATTCCATGACCTCGTCGGGGATCACGGCTTCGTTATTTTCAAGCCATACCTCAACGGCATCCGCCCCGTCCGCGGGGAAAAAGGTGACGCGCTTGCGCATCCCATCCCATTCGGGTGAAAAATCGATCTTCAGCACACACGAGCCGTAGCTTCCGCGAGTCCCCGCAACCGCCCACTGAGGCTCGAGCCAGATCCCCCGCACCTTGATATTTGTTATTTTCATAAAATCATTCCTTTCATTTTTGCCATCCGTGAATGATTTTAGCACAGAAAAATGTCGGATGACTGACAGAAAGCTGTCGGAAAGAGGGCAGAGGTGAGGAAATTTTCATTTATAATATAAAACTCGGATATTCCGAAAATACGGAATATCCGAGTAAATTATTTAGTTATCGTTAAGTACAAAATTATTCTTAATTCTGCACTCTGAACTTAATTTTCGCGCTTCTTTGCAACAACAGCTACGCCGATAACGGAAACAGCTGCGATGATTGCGAAAACTACGAAGGAGTCGCCGGTATCGCCGGATACGGGAGGTTCGGTGGTCTCGGGAGCGGGCTCGGTGGTCTCTACGGGAGGAACGTAGTTAGCAACGTCGGTAAGAGTACCCTTGTAGAGAGAAGCATCCTTGATACCGAGAGTGCACATATCGTGGTAGAGATATACGCCGCATGCAACCTGAGGTGCGCTTGCAAACTCAGCAGCAGTGCCGTGGTAGGTCTCGAAGAGTACCCACTCGCCTGCAGCATCCTTGTAGTAGAGGCTCCAGGAGTAACCGTCAACGGTTACAGCCATATCAGCATAACCATCTGCGTCGAACGCGATGTTCTTATCAAGGTTTGCGAACTTGGTGTAGGAAGAGGTCTTTACAGTCTCGTGACCGATGAGCTTGGTACCGCTGATGCAGACAACCATATCGGAATTTGCGCTGCCGTCGAGGTTACCGTAGAAGTTGAAGTGCTGAGCGAGGTTCTTCGACATGTTGGTCTCGTCGCAGTTGAAGAAGCTACCGCCGCGGAGGTCGTTGGTCTTAACCTTGTAGGTGAAGGTGTAAACGGTGTCAGCGGTGTACTCAAGAGAACCGATAGCGCCGCCCCACCAGGTTGCGCCCTGACCTGCATCGGTCATGGAAGCATCGGTAGGCTTGTCAAAGTCGATCTGCTTGCCGTCGTCGGAAACGGTGATGATAGGATCGGTTCCTGCAAAATAGAACATCTCGGGAGCGTAATCTGTGCCGTTCTTGAAGAGGATGTCGGTAAGCTTAGCACCGAGGCCTGCCTTTTCGTAAGCAGCCATGGTAAGCTCTTTTGCGTTGAGCTTCATTGCATCGGAACCGTCAGAGATAGATTCTGCGCCTTCGCGGAGTGCGGGATAGGTGAAGCCCTTAGCGGTGTAGATGTTGCCCTCGTATACAACAGCATCCTTAAAGGTTACGGTACCGCCGTTGTAAACGTAGAAAATGAGTGCGAGATCGTTGTAGTTATTTGCGAGGGGGATATAGCTCTCGTCAAAGAACTCACCGTTGATGAATACACGGTAGGTGTAGCCGTCAACCTCGATGGAAACCTTGCAGAAGCCTTCTGCATCGGGAGTGTAAATACCGCCGACGTAGCCGCTTCCGGTGCTGACGTAGAGACCGTCGATCTGGCTACCAGCGCCGCGGGAAAGGGTGTTCTTGGGAGTGCCGTTCCAGCCCTCGGGAGTGCCGTAGTAGCCTCTGAGAGCATTGAAGCTATCGATGTACTTGCTGTTATTGGGGGTGATGGTAGTGTAATCGGTGTCAATGATCTCCTTGTTGCCGTTGATGTAAACACCGAAGTTCTGGATAGCGGTCTTGCCTTCGATGGAGTTGTCTGCAAGAACTTCAACAGTGTACTTCTTGCCTTCGCCGATCTTGAGACCGTCGATTACGTCACCGTAGAAGTATCTCTTGGACTTGGTGTTAACGGTGATGGATGCCGCATTACCGTCTTCGGAAACTTCTGCGGAAACACCGTCTGCGGTTCCGTTGGTTGCGAACATTTTGAATGTGTACTTGTCGTCGTTCTTGAAGTTGATCTTATGGAGGATATCGCCTTCCTTAGCGGAAGCGGAAATTCCCATAGCCGCAACAAGAGCGAGGATCATGGTGAGTGCGAGGATTGCGCTGAGGATCTTTTTCATGATAGATTTCCTTTCATAATTTTCGGCATTGCCGAATTGATACATATTAATGATACCACTTTTGTATGAGTTTGTCAATAGAAATTTCACATTTTCTCCGATAAAAAACAATATTTTTTCTTAAGCTCAATTAAATTTCAAAAAGTTTTCGTTGCCGGTCACCGGTTGCCGGCTGAATGCAGAAAATTCCTCACATTACGAGGAAATTTTCAATTATAACAGAAAAACACGGATATCCCAAGAGCATCGCCTCGGAATATCCGTGTTAGTTATTCAATTATCGCATTGTACAAAATCTTGTCAGCACAGCACAAAATTATTAATCCGTAATTTTCGCTTCAGCGAAAATTATCCTTAACTTTGCACTTTGCACTTTTCACTTTGAACTTCTGCGAAGCAGACTCAGTTTTCGCGTCTCTTGGCAACAACTGCTACGCCGATAACGGCAACAGCTGCAACAGCTGCGAATACTACGAAGGAGTCGCCGGTATCGCCGGATACGGGAGGCTCGGTAGTCTCGGGAGCGGGCTCGGTGATAACGGGATCAAGCTTGCCCTCGGGATCCGAGATAAGGAGACCCTTGTAAACGTTGATATCCTTGTACTCTGCTACAAGACCCTTGTTATTAAGGGTAAGGCAAACTGCAAGGTCAAAGCCGGTGTCGTGAATGTACTCAGCGGAACCGTCGTTCTTGGTGGTGTGAGTCATATCTACCTTGGTGTAGAGCTCCCAGTTACCCTCGGTGTTGAGGTAGTAAGCGGTGAACTCGTAGCCGTGAAGCTCAGCGCGGAGGCTTGCGTAACCGTCAGCATCATGTGCCATGTTGGAAACAGACGCGTAACCGTTGGAAGCGAGCTCTCTTACCTGGTTGAGAATCTTGTTTGCGCCGTGCTGGGTAGCGATACCGCCGTTAGCAAAGTTACCGTAGAGCGCAATGGAGTTGCCGAAGGGATAAAGGGTGGGAACTGCAAAGCCGAAACCTGCATTCTGAGCGGAGGTCTTGATCTTCACGTCGTAGGTGTATCTGGTCTCGGAGTTTACTTCAAGACCTTCAATGATACCGCCGTAGTAGGTGGTACCTGCCGCGCCGCCGGTGTTCTCGATCTTGATGTAACCGGGGTTAGCGGGATCGAGAGTAGTGGTGTAGAGATTGTCGTTGGAAGCTACGAAACGGCCGTAGAAGCCGGTATCTCTTCTGGTGAAGTCAGCGGTGAAGAGGAGGTCGCCGGTTCTTGCGGACTCATAATTGGTAACCTTTGCACCCTCTGTGTAGTAGTCGGGGTAGGTGGGGTTGGTAACGGTGATACCCTCGTAAACCTTAACATCCTTAACGGTAACGGATGCGCTCTTGTTGTAGAGGTAGATTACGAAACCGAGATTGCCTGCCTTGTCAAGGAGACCCTCGTTGAATGCATCGAACTCATCGAGATATACGTTGTTGATATATACCTTAACGTTCTTGCCGTCAACTGCGAATGTGAGGTCAACGAAGCCCTCGGAGTCAACAGTGGAGAGGTACTTGGCATCGGTGATGTAAACATCTTCGCTGATGAGAGCGCCGACGGACTTACCGCCTGCACCGTAGCTGAGGGTGTGGCGGATGTTGGGACAGCCATAGTAACCTACGAGGGATTTGTAACCCTGATCAAGGAGATACTGAGCATCGGTGGAAGTAGGCATATTGATGTATACACCTGCGTTACCGGAAGCGAGCTTGCCGTCGGTATTGGTGTAAGCAACTGCCATCTTCATAGTGATGGTGTACTGCTTGCCTTCGCCGTAGGTGAAGCCCTTGATAGCTCCGCCCCAGAATGCGCGAGCTGCAGTAGCGTCTGCGCTGTAGGTAGCGGTAACGGAGGAACCGTCATCGGAAGGAACCGCGGTGATAACGTCTTCGCCGTTAAGGCATGCGAATTTTGCGGGAGCATACTTGTCGTCGCCCTTGAAGTTTACTGTATAGAGAAGATCGCCGTCCTTAGCGGAAACGGTGATTCCCATAGCAGCAACGAGAGCAAGGATCATAGTGAGCGAGAGAATTGCGCTGAGGATCTTTTTCATGATAGATTTCCTTTCATTATTTTTCGGTCTTGCCGAATTGATACATATTAATAATATCACCTTTTGGATTATTTGTCAAGTGCAATTAATAATTTCTTGACAAATTTATGCCATTATGATAGAATTTATGTAAAGAAAGCGGTAAACGATTCCGTTATTAAGGGTGAAAGGAGATGATATTTTATGGAAGACAAACAGATCATCGAGCTTTATTTCGCCCGAAACGAATCCGCGATCGACGAGACAGACAAAAAGTACGGCGCATACTGCCGTGCCGTGGCTTACCGCATTCTTGAAGACCGACTCGACTCGGAGGAGGTTGCAAACGACACCTACCTCCGCCTCTGGAACAGCATTCCCCCGCAGAATCCCGATCCCCTCAAGCCGTACGTCGGGCGCATCAGCCGCAATCTTGCGCTTGACGTATACGACGCCAAACACGCGCAGAAGCGGCACGGAGTCACGCTTGCGCTTGAAGAACTCGCCGAATGTCTGCCCTCGGAGGACGGCAGGGAGATCGGTGAATCCGCCGCGCTCAGCGATCTTCTCTCGCGCTTCATATCGTCGCTCCCCGAACGAGAAAGAATCATTTTCGTGCGCCGTTATTTCCACCTTTACCCGATCGCCGAAATAGCACACGACCTTGGGATACAGGAAAGCACTGTAGCAGCTTCACTTTCGCGCACCCGCGCAAAACTGCGCAAATATCTCGAAAAGGAGGGCGTTGCGCTATGACGGAAAAAGACATTCTGCGTGCCATGAGCGGCATTGACTCCGCGCTTATCCTCTCTGCCGAAAATATCCCCAAGAAAACGGTTTGGAAAAAGTGGGCGGCAATAGCGGCGTGCTTCTTACTTATCGTCTTTGCCGGAGTGGGTTATTACAACGTCGTTCTCCGCGGTGCAAATTCTCCCGGACCCGTCAATTATAATTTCGACTCTCTCGCAGAAATGAACACCGCGATAGGCAAGGAGACTCTCTATAACGACAATACGATTGCTTATGAAGAAGGCTCGGTCATACGCGTATCCTGTTTTGAGGACGAAAACGGAAATATCGACCTTCATGATCCCAACCAACTCAGCGTTACAACAAACGACGGCAAAGTCAGAGTCGAATACTACATTCTTTTCGGCAGAAACAATGTAAAAAAGAGCTACGTCGGCGGCTACGAGGAGCAAAACCTCCGTCTCGAAATAAACGGCATCACCGTTCATTACTCAAAGATCTTCGACGGCTCTTATCACAGCCAGGCAAAATTCGTCTGGGGCGGCGACCTTTACGTCATCGACGTCACCTCGAAAGAGGATATCCACGATATACAAGACTATATCGACAAGATTCTCGGATAAAGGAGGTTTATTATGAAAAAGAAAATTATTCTTCTCTGCATTCTTATTGCGGCACTCATCCTCGAAGCACTTCCCTACGGTGTTGTGCTC
>JAZSMP010000206.1:0-6173 GCA_045535915.1 Eubacteriales bacterium
GGTCGCATACGGCTACGGCCTCTTCACTGGCGGTTCGGGTATGCACGGCGGATCGCACAAAGTCGGCTGTCTGACCCTTCCCATGTCCTCGGGCAACACCGAGCGTCAGATCCAGTTCATGCAGGATCTTCACTCCACTATCATCTGCTGTACCCCATCATACGCCGCATACATCGGCGAAACTCTGAAGGAAATGGGCATATCCCCCGACGATCTCGACCTCAAGGCGGGTATCTTCGGAGCCGAGCCCTGGACCGAGGAGATGCGCCGCGATATTGAAAAATCGCTCGGCATCAAGGCATATGACATTTACGGTCTTACCGAGACCTCCGGTCCCGGCGTAGCATTTGAATGCGAGGCTCAGAAGGGTATGCATATCAACGAGGACCACTTCTACGCCGAGATCATCGACCCCGAGACGGGCGAAGTTCTCCCCGAAGGTTCAAAGGGCGAACTCGTTTTCACCAGCCTTGATAAGGAAGGCTTCCCGCTGCTGCGCTATCGCACCCGCGATATCTGCGTTCTCTCCCGCGAGAAATGCTCCTGCGGCAGAACTCTTATCAAAATGTCAAAGCCGATGGGACGCAGCGACGACATGCTCATCATCCGCGGCGTAAACGTATTCCCCTCGCAGATCGAAACCGTTCTCATCAAGGAAGGTTATTCGCCAAACTACCTCATCGAGGTTGACCGCGTCAAGAACAACGACACTCTCGACGTATCGGTTGAACTCAATCCCGAGCAGTTCTCGGATACCGTCAAGGATCTTGCCATCAAGGAACGCGCTCTTGCCGAGGCGATCAAGACCATGCTCGGAATCAATCCGAAGGTACACCTCGTCGCACCCAAGTCGATACAGAGAAGCGAGGGCAAGGCTGTCCGCGTAATTGACAAGAGAAAATTGCACGATTAAAGGAGTAGAACTATGAGCGTTAAACAGATTTCGGTATTTATTGAAAACAAAAAAGGCGCACTTGCATCTTGCACGCGCTTCATCGCAGACCACAACATCAACATCCGCGCCCTCTCTATCGCGGATACTCAGGACTTCGGAATCCTCCGCATCATCTGCGACGATCCGAAATACACCGAAAGCGTGCTTAAAAAAGGCGGATTCATCTCGACCGTCACCGACGTTCTCGCAACCGAGATCGAGGACAAGCCCGGCAGTATGGCGACCATCCTCGAGGTACTTGCCGAAGCGCACGTCATCGTTGAGTACACCTACGCATTCCTCGCTCCTGACGGACATGCATACATGATCTTCCGCGTTGACGACAACGCCGTCGCATCCGCCGCACTCGCAGGCGCAGGCATCAAGACCGCAAATCAGGAAGATCTGTTCTGATATTTAAACCGCCGCCCGTTTTTTTCGGGCGGCGGTTTCTTGACACGCCGTCAAAAATATGCTATTATTATAAAGAAAACCGATTTTTTCAAAAAAGTTGTAACCGCGGCTCTTCTTTTGCTACTTATATAGTGAAGGACCTTCAACAACCATAAGGAGGTAAGACTATGAAGGATGAAAAGATAATAGAACTCTTTTTCGCGCGTGACGAACAGGCAATAAAAGAGACCGAAGACAAATACGCCGATCTCTGCCTTTACGTAGCGTCGAATTTTCTTCACTCAAAAGAGGACCGCGAGGAGATACTTAACGATTCCCTGCTCGCGCTCTGGAATTCTATCCCGCCCGAACGCCCCGATAGCTTCCCCGCATACCTGACCGAGATCGTCCGCCGTCTCTCGATAGGAAGATCGCGCTCAAACAACGCCTGGAAGCGAGGCAAAAACGTACAGATAGTCGGCGAAGAATTTCTTTCGATGATCGAGGACAGCACAGATATTTCGGCGCATTACGAAGCGAAGCGCGCGGGTGAGCTCATAAGCCGATTCCTTCGCACACTGCCGAAAACCGAACGAAAGATGTTCATCATGCGCTATTGGCTCGATATGAGCAACACCGATATCGCAAGACAGCTGAACTTCGGTGAAAGCCGTGTCAAGGTCACTCTCCACCGCATCCGCAAAAAACTTGCGGCAGAACTCGGAAAGGAAGGTATAACGGTATGAAAGAAATCAATCTGAACAACAAAATCGTATTGCTCGAAGCTCTCGACTACATCGACCGTGATCTCATCGCCGAAACCGTCGAGGACCTGAAAGCCCCGAACATGCGTCAAGAACCCGAAACCAAAAAAATTGCCGTCCGTAAATCAATCAAGTACACTCTTCTTCTCGCGGCGTGCTTTATCATGCTCGGTGCGGTCATTCCGATCGCAGATTACGTCATAAAGAATCTCGCATTCTTCCCCGGCAATAATCCCGGCACAACCGCGGAAAGCACGTATGATCTCCCTCCCGATGAAGAAGGAAAGGCTCACTATCCGATCTTCACTCCCGATCTCGAACCCATATCGGATGAAATGATCGAAGAGGTCAGAAACGCTTGGTACAGTATGGTATACGCGTCGGAATATGAAGCGTATTCCAAATACTACGAGGCAGAAAATTTCAGTGAAGAAGACAAAGTAAACGGTGCAACAAATGCGGCAACAAGCTCCGCGGAAAGATACGAGTCCCTGCTGTTCAGCCCGAATAAGGAAGACCATTTCCGCGGCAGATACTACGGAATAATCTCGGACTGTGTCATCTTCGCATTCAACACCTATCTCGAAGAGGAATACAACTACATCACCCTCGGACGCACTACAATCCTCAACGACAACGCGTTTTATATCCTCGCCTACAAAGACGGCATTATCAAAACCGTTCAGGACGCATACTCCGCAGGCTGGCTGAATGCAGCCGACGCCGAGAAGATCAAAGAGCGACACGACAAATTCAACAGATTCGGTTACTGGATAACCGAAGAAAACCTCGTATACTCCTACGCGAAATTCGTCTCCGACCTCGAAAATATATCCGACGATAAGATCGAGCAGATCAACAAGGCTCTCTTCAGAGACAGATACAAAACGCGGTACGCTGAGTGGGAAAACGACAAAGTCTACAAAACCATGTATAACGACACCCGCAAGACTAAAGAACGCTACGCACTCGAGGCTTACAATTCCGCTACAGCAGCAAGCGATGCATTTATTATGGAACGTGGCGAAAGCTCTGATTCCTTTGAGGAATCCTTCAGATACTACGGCACCTTCGGAAGCTCTGTAATCTGGGCAGAAGTCGGTGACACCCACGAGGCAACTGAATACGATTTAGAAGGACTTAAGTTCTTCTATTCAACCGGCGCAAGCATAAAGGTATATTGCCAGGGCGAAATCCTCGATCCGCAAACGGCTTTCAACAAAGGTATGATATCGATTGACGATGCAGCCAAGCTTTATGAGCGATATCTGAACTACGAATCCTATCTTATCTCGAAAGAGCCCATCCAAGCTTTTGAGAACGACAAACCCGCCTCTGAAATATATGAAGAAGCCAAGAAGGGCGGATTTGTCGTCTTCCGCGACGCTTTTGTTGTAGCCGGAGAGGAGCTTTGGAATGACTTTTACAGCAAAGCTATGAACGGAGATAAAGCGTCGGTGCATATCGTCTACTATTATCCTTCCCAATCAGCAACCTTTATCACAACCATAGTATATCGCAACGGTATCTTTGAGCTGAGATCCGAATCCCGCGCGGGCGGCTACAGCAATCTCTTGTACTCAACGTACAAATATATTATCAAGTATGAAGGAGAGCCGATAGACAAGGATTCCGCAATTCACCGCCACGAGGAAGTGTATATCCTGGTCAACGATAACACCCTGACCTATCAGAAGATCAAGGAATACACGGGAAACCTTAATTATTATATCGCTTTCACCAAGATATCGGATATAAAAGACGAATACACCCATCTCATTCCGACAGAATAATCCCCCTGCCGCCCGATTTTTTCGGGCGGCTATTGATTTTATGTCAAAAATATAGTATAATAATTTAAGTAAGTAATTCAAGGAGAAGAAAAATGTTCATTGATTTCCTCTCTGGCGCAAGACCCGTTTTCGCCGAGGAAGAGCGTGATTTCACCGAGCTTTGCGGTGAACTCGGAGGCGATTCTGAATTTGTCGGCTTTATGCCCGCGGTGCGGCTCGATCTCTGGCCGATCTACGCCCTCGGATGCACCCACGCATCGCGTTTCACCGGCTCGCACGCCGCGCCGAAGATATATCTCATGCCAATCGCGGTCGCCGACTGCGCGATCTACAACTCGATTTCCGAGACCGTGCGCGATTTTTATACGTCATTCGATTCAAAAGACAAGAATAAAGAGGAAAAGCAGGGATTCTTCGCCCGTCTTTTCGGGAAGAATAAACCCGAAGAGCAGGAAACACCCGATAGTATGCTCTGCGGAATCAAGATCGAAGAGGTTATGCCCCTCCGCGCCCCCGCGCTGAGAAGCGGACATCCCTTGCGTCTCTCGCGTGACTGCGAATGCGATCTGCTCTATTTCCGCCTCGTTCTGCCAAACGGAAACGTCGCATACCTCTTTGCCGTCTGCGATTCGCCCGAGAACGTATGGAAAAAAGTCATCGAAAAATACGAAGTCCGTTCCGAAATGATCATCCATTCGCACAAGGGCTTCGGTCATTGGTTCACCTCCACCCCTCTCTACGAATATCTGACCGTCACCAAAAAGCCGCATCTTCTCCCTCGCTTTTATTTCCGCGGCAGATTCATCACGACGGACGATTCCCCCTCGGGCTCTGTCGAAGCCGAGATCATCGAGGACGACTTCATCGAATCGAGAAGCGCGGTCTACCGCCTGCCCGACAAACTATAATTAATCCAATTGTAAAACTTCGTTTTACAATTGAGAATGCGCGCTCGCCTCAAATCTGTTTTTTCGACGGCACAGCCGCCAAAAAAACAGATTTAATAATGAATAATATGTAATAAGGAACATCTTATGGGAAAATTTGACGGATATATCATCTGCTCCGATTTTGACGGAACGATCTATATGGATCAGCAGATCTCAAAGAAAAATATTGAAGCCATAGAGTATTTTCAGTCCGAGGGCGGATACTTCACCTTTGCAAGCGGACGCAATTACGAAATGTTCACCGACGGTCCCGCCGCGGTCATCACCCCGAACGCGCCGATAATATCCTACAACGGTGCCGTCATCATCTCGCTCGACGGCAAAACGATCTACCACAAGGGCTCGATCTCGAAAGAACGCATACTCGAAGCTTTCGCGCTCGTTGACGAGGGAATACCGCTCGAATGCTTTGACGTCAACCGCCACGGTGCCGCCGCGCGTTACGATTTTGACGAAAACGACAGCCCCGCCGCACGCCAAAGCTTTCTCGACGCCTTCGGAACACCGCTTGTAAAATTTCTCGCGCGGATGCATCCCGATAACACCGATGAAACCTACGCCGCGGTAAAGGCGCGGATGTCCGACCGTTTCAACATCACGCGAAGCTGGAAATACGGCATCGAATTCAATGACCTCGCCGACAGCAAGGGCAGAGGTGCGCTCTTTCTCAAAGACCTTCTCGGCTGTCACACCCTCATCTGCGTCGGCGATTACGACAACGACATCGACATGGTTGAAGCCGCCGACATCGGCTACGCCGTCGAAAACGCAACCGACAACCTCAAAGCCGTCGCCGACAGGATCACGGTGCATTGCAGGGAAAGCGCGATTGCGAAGATTATTGAGGATATTAGTTGCTAGTTACTAGACGCTAGTTGCTAGTTGAAGGTAAATTTCCGCACAGCGGAAATTCAGGCTACTGACAAACCCATATTCTAAAAAACGATATGTCAAAGTGCATAAAAAGACAAATAGCTATGTTCGCACTTGCTAAACGGGATGCAGGGGCGAAGCCCCTGCAAAAAGAAACATTGTCATTCTGAGGGTGCGTCCGCAGACCGTTTGGCGCCCGAAGAATCTCGTGGCGCGCCCATTTACAAGCGCGCCGCGGTGCCTGTACGGAGTGTTTTGATGTGAATGACCGTATAATTATAGTCAAACATAGTTGTTTGTACTTATAAAAGGCAAAATAATATAAAAAAGTCACTGTGTAATTTTATTTTTACACAGTGATTTTTCATATTCATATGCTTATAATTGGGTCGGTGCTGTGCAGACCACTTCGCCAGCACCGCGCTGACCGAGGAACAACTCGGTCATCACGAGATTCTTCGGCAGC
>JAZSMP010000237.1:0-2548 GCA_045535915.1 Eubacteriales bacterium
CTCGGACGGTAAGCGCGACCCCGGAGCCCTTCTCGGCCATTACCGCGAGCAGGGCTACGATTTCATGGCTCTGACAGATCACAACCGCTATTATTCGGGCGAGGAAATGGACGAGGCTTATGAGGGTGTCAGACTCGGCATCACTCATATCCCCGGCGAGGAGATCCACTTCCCGGGCAATATGATCCATACGGTTCACATCGGCGGCAAAAAGAGCGTTGCGGCGCTTTACTGCCGTGACGAAGCCGCTTGCCGAGCCGAAGCCGATGCATATATTGAAAAGGTTCCCTCGGATATTCCCGAAAAATACCGCGAAAGATATTCCCGCCTTATGTGGATCACAGACCACGTCCATGAAGCCGGCGGACTTGCCATATTCCCGCATCCCTACTGGAAGCCGGGAGGAACACGCATCTTCAACGTTCAGGAGGAGTTTGCCCGCATCATTCTGAAGAGCGGAATGTACGACGCTTACGAGCTTGTCGGCGGAATGGGTCAGATCGGTATAAATTTCTCGATAAACCTCCGTGCCGAGCTTCTCGCGGAAGGCGTAAAATTCCCCGTTGTCGGTTCGAGTGACGTACACGGTATTGTAAACGCATCCACCTTCCCGCACTATTTCACGATTTGCTTTGCCGAAAGCAATACCCCCGAGGCGATTATGTCGGCACTGAGGAAGGGTATGACTGTTGCGGTCGAAGCAACGGGCGACGAATACGCGCGCCATTACCGTTGCTACGGCGATCTCCGCCTCGTTTACTACGCTCAATTCCTGCTGACCAATTATTTCCCCGAACTTCAGCGTATCTGCGCGGGCGAGGGAATCGCAATGCGCAACTATCTCATGGGACTTGCCCCCGCATCTCTCATCGAGTCACAGGCCGAGCAGACCGAATACTTCAAAAACGAGTACTTCGGCAGATGCGAGCCGGTAACGGCAAGTGAAGATATCCATGCTTTTGAGAACAAATGGCGCGAGGTACAACTTGCAGGTCCGAACGGAAAAGGAAGCGCGGCAAACACCGCAAAGATCACAAGACAGATCTGAGGAAAAAATCATGGATGAAAAAGAAAAAAAGGAGCAAAAAACACGCGACGCGGGCAGTTCGAAATTCGAGCAGTTCTTTGATGGCGGAAGACACGATCATGAATCCATAAAGAAGGTCAGAACAAGCTTCCGTGTTGAGACCGCAACATGTGTGAAACTTGCGCTTGCCGTCTTTGCGCTTTATATCGCAACAAGATATTGGCCAAGCGTGGCAAAATTCATATCCGATCTTATCAACTCGGCTGAAACGCTCATCATCGGCGCGATAATCGCATTTCTCGTCAACATTCTCATGCGAAGTCTTGAGAAAATAATCTTCCCCAAAGCCAAGAAACCAGCTCTCTTGACAGCCAAGCGGATCATATGCATGATTCTGGCATTTCTGTTGCTGATCGGTATCGTTACTCTCATCGTCTTGCTGATCACTCCTCAGCTGATCTCATGTATTGAGATCATCATAGCCAAGGTCCCGCCCCTTTTCAGCTCCGCTGTCAAATGGCTGCAGGACACCGATATCCTCCCCGATGATATCATGGCTGAGCTTGCAAGCATTGACTGGAAATCCAATCTGACAAAGATTTTCGATATCCTGAGCTCGGGTATCGGAAGCGTATTCGATATCGTTATTTCGACCGTAACTTCCGTCTTCTCGGGCGTAGTTACCGCTCTTGTCAGCCTTATCTTCTCGATCTACATCCTTCTCAGCAAGGAAAAGATCGCAAAGCAGATAAAGAGACTCGAGAAATGCTACCTCGGTCTCTCCAAGAGAAAGAAATTCAACCATACACTTGAAACGATCAAGACCTGCTTTGAAAACTTCATAGTCGGACAGTGCAAGGAAGCCGTCATTCTCGGTGTTCTCTGCGCCGTCGGAATGTGGATATTCAGATTCCCCTACGCGAGCATGATAGGCGCGCTCATCGGATTTACCGCACTCATTCCCGTCGCGGGCGCATATATCGGTGCTGCGGTCGGCTCGATCATGATACTCACAGAATCCCCCATCAAGGCGCTGCTCTTTATCGTATTCATCGTAGTTCTTCAACAGCTTGAAGGCAACCTGATCTATCCTAAGGTCGTCGGAGAGTCTATCGGCCTGCCCGGACTCTGGGTGCTTGCCGCTGTTACGATCGGAGGCGGCGTACTCGGAATCGGCGGAATGCTTGTCGGTGTCCCCCTCGTTGCAGCTATCTATAAGCTCGTCGGCGAGGATATGGACGAAAGACTTGCAAAAGCCGCGGCGGCAAACGCTCCCGCGCCCGAAGCCATACCCGATCCGGAGCCTGCGCCCGAACCCGTCAAGCCCGCGGAACAGCCAAAACCGGTTCAGCCAAAAAAGAAAAAGAAGAAAAAGAAATAAGCTTAACAATAAAACCCGCTCTGAACTGCCCCAAATTGTGCGGACAGCACAAAAAAACACCGATATGGTAGAAAATAATAAAAACTAGTCAACGAACTGGCATCGCTTTTCAAGTGGTGTCAGTTTTGTTTTAAGCTGGA
>JAZSMP010000005.1:0-11154 GCA_045535915.1 Eubacteriales bacterium
ATCGGACATATTACGCAAGAAAGAATAGTAATGATGAGAGTATTTACAATGAAGCTCTTCAGCCAGATATTTACGACCAATGCCGCAACCGATAAAAAGAGCGGCACGTACCAAACGTCAGACTTTTTATCACCCTTGCCCGAAAGTCCGAGCAGAGCCCACATTTCAGTCCAGACAAAGATTAATATCAGCCAGAAAAGGCGTTCTTTATCAATACCGGCAAAAAGCCAGACTCCAATCGGAAGTACGGTCAAAACGGAATTTAAAAGTGTCAGAAGGAATCTTTCCTTGCTGTCCGCTAATACTTTTCTTGTATAGATCATAGAAAGCGAGGGCAACATAACGAGAAACCATATTCCGTATCCGACAACAAACATAAGAAACGACTCCGGCGAGTCATCTTCAAACATCAAGGGAAGAAAAATAAACGCTAAAGCCAAAACAACCGCAGAAACAGCCATAAATACTGCCGGCATCCAGAATTTCTTATACTTCATGATACACCTCCGAAAAGAATTGCGTTAAATTTATTATAGCACAAATTCATTTATTTGTCAATAGAAAATCAAGCCTCCGCGCGGGAGGCTTGATTTTCTATTATTTCTGTTTAGGCTTTTTGATTCTGTTGAGCTGTTTATTCATCTTAAGAAGCTCTTCCTTGGTGAAGGAGATATTCATCATACCCATCATGGAAGAGAGACGGAGAACAGTGAAGCCGCCCATCATATCCATGAGTCCGCTTCCGCCGGCGTCCTTGAGGTTGACGTCGAAGCCGCCCGACTTCTTGCCTTTCTTCTTGGCCTTATTGTTTGCATCCATCTTCTTTTTGAGCTTGAGACCGACGCCGAGGAACCAAAGCTTGCCGCGTTTGGATTTCATAATATCCGCGATCTTGTCGTTGAGCGAAAATCTTCCTTCGATCTCGGTGACGTCGAACCAGTTGAGAACTGCGCCGACCTCGCGGAGAACGTAATCCATATTCATCTCTGCGACCTTGCGGATCTTGCCCTCGTCGGTGAATTCGCCTGCCTTGGCAACGATGGTCGACTCACCCTCGTTCTTGACATCAAAGTAGAAGAAATGATCGGAAGCGGTCTTCTTGCCGATCGATTTGCCGTTTACGAAGAGCTCGACCTCGGGAAGATTGGAGTAGACGGTCACCTTTGTAACGTCCTCAACGCGGTCAATATATCTCTTGCCGCAGAGATGAACGAAGGGATCGTCCGAGAGCCATGCCTTGTATGCATAGAAGGCGTCCTTTTTGTACTTTCTGTCCATGGTGACAAGACCCTTGTGGTTCTGTCCGTTCTCGCCGCCCTCGGCTCTTGCATCTGCACCGAAATCGAACATGTTCCATACGTGGGTCGCCCACATGTATTTGCGGGTGAAGAGCTGCTTGATGAGCTCCTCATGGTAATAAGCCTGATATTCCTCGGTGTAGTCACCCTGCTTGGGATCCGAGGTATGCCAGTTGAGTGCCTCACATCCGTACTCTGAGCATCCGATCGGTATGGTGGGATGCATTGCGTGGAATTTATCGAACCAGGGACCGTTCATGGTTGTATCGCCGCCGTACCAGCCGAAATAGTGGTTGTAGGAAACTACATCGGGGATCTGAAGATAGGGATCGTCCATCTTGCACATTGAGACAGCCGCGATGGTGGTAAGACGCGTCTTATCCATCTCGTGAACCATATCGTTGAGAATACGGTGGTTTTCGAGAAGATCTTCATCCGCACCGCCAATACCGATCTCGTTCGAGAGGCCCCAGACCACGATCGAGGGGTGATTGTAGTTCTGCGAAACGAGCTCCTTCATCTGCGAGATCGTATTCTCGCGTCCTTCGGGCATATGCTTCGAGATATAGGGAATTTCAGCCCAGATAACGAGACCGCGCTCGTCGCAGAGGTCGTAGAAATACTGATCGTGCTGATAGTGTGCAAGGCGGATGGTGGTTGCTCCGACCTCGCAGATGAGATCGATATCCTCAACGTGATGTTCGGGAAGAAGTGCGTTACCGACACCGGTGCGGTCCTGATGGCGGGATACGCCGCGGAGAGGATACTCCTCGCCGTTGAGGATAAAGCCACGGTTGGGATCGATCTTAAAGGTACGGCAACCGAAGCGTGCCGCTACGTTATCAACAACGGTATCACCTTCAACGATCTCTGCTGTGCAGGTGTAAAGATAGGGATCATTGCGTCCGTTCCAGAGATGAACGCCGTTAATATCAAATGTCTGTTTGGTCCAAGTACCGGTGCCGCCCGAAATCGGCTCGCCATCGGCATCGGTGATCGTGTAGCGGATCGACTGTCTCTCTGCAAGATCCTTTACGAATACCTCTACCTCGACCTTAGCGTTATCGCCCTCAACCGCGGGAGTGATCTTGATGCCGGGCGCACCGTAGTAATCAAGGTCGAAATGAGTCTTGTTTACACAAACGAGATTTACGTTACGGTAAAGTCCTCCGTAGAAGGTAAAGTCCGCCATCTGCGGGTAAACACGGTTGTTAGCCGAGTTATCAACGATAACTGCGATCTCGGTCGAGTCCTTGATCTCCTCGGTGATATTGACTCGCCAGGTCGAATAACCACCGTCGTGGTGCGCAAGATGCTTGCCGCCGACGTAGACGTCAGCAGAAGAATTCGCGCCGCGGAATTCAAGATAATAGAGGTCAGCCTCGGGAAGCGAGGACTTCTCAAGAGTCTTTTTGTAGAGGCAGGAACCTCTGAAATAATCGTTGCCGCCGTCGTATCCGTCCTCGGCGTTCCAAGTGTGGGGAAGGCTGATCTTCTCGCCCTCTCGGAGAGAGACGTCTGTCGTATCCTTGACAAACAGCCAGTCGGAATTAAGATTTACAATGTTTCTCATTGTGTTTCTCCTGATATATTTTTTGCAAAATGATTATACACAAGAAATGTGAATTAGATATAAACTTGAAAGAAATTCGGTGTCCGGCTCCGTGGAGCGGACACCGAATTAGTTATTTCTGTTCTTCGGCTCTGCCGAGATCCTTGTTCATCTGAGTCAGGGTCTTCTTGTCAAGATTGTATACGATCGCAAGACCGACAAACTGAACAATTGCGCTGAAAAGATAGAGTCCGGCTACAAGCCAACACATATTATGTGAGGTCGCAGCGCTCTGTCCGATGGTTCCGAGCTTTGCCTCGTAACCGAGCCAGCCCATTATCAGAAGCACAATGGAAGGACCGACACCCTGCGCAAGCTTACGGAAGAAGGAATGTATCGAATAAACTGTACCCTCCTCGCGGGTTCCGAACTTCCATTCGTTATAGTCGATCGCGTCACCCATCATCGCCCAGGATACACAGGTGTAAACGCCCATTCCGACGCCGAAAACAACAAGTCCTGCCATATATACGATCAAAGCTGTATTAACATTCTCAAACAGCGGGAAGAGCATCATAATGACACCGCCTATCAGAGAACCGACCGTACCGAATACGGAGGCCTCCTTCTTACCATACTTCTTAACAATCTTCGTTATAAAAGGCATGAAAAGGAACATGGGAAGGAATCCGATGATCTGAACAACTCCGGACATGGATGCCATGTTGAAATAAGTAGCAAACATAATGGTATTTGCTGTGGTTGCCGCATTCATGCCAAGGAACATTCCCATTGCGGCGATCGTTGCGCCGACAGCGGGACGGTTCTTCATAAATTTTCCGAAAGCTGCGAAAACGTTGAATTTCTCACCCCCGCCTTCATTTGTCTTGACGGTACTTTCGTCAACGCGGACTGTGATCGCTTTTATCATAAACATAAAGGCGATGAAGCCGAGAACACCCATAATAAGTGCCGCGAAGAATACTCTGTCGCCAAGAAGGACCTCAACCTGCTTACCGGTTGCGGGGCTGAGAACAGCCTCGCCTATCTGATACGCCTCGCCGGTATGAGGATTGGTGAGAAACTGGGCCTTGTCAAATCCTTCGGGAATCTCTATGCTGTCAAGGAAGTCGGTAGTTCCGTCGTAATTGACCTTTTTCCAGATAAGCATGGGAAGGATCATGCCGGGGAGCATATTTCCTATCATGGAACCGATGGATCTCCAGGTCGAAAGCTGAGCACGCTCTCCTACGTCCTCCGTAACCAGGGAAAGCATGGAACCGTAGGGCACGTTGGCAATAGTATAAAATGCATCCCAGACAATATAGCCAAGCACAAAAAGTACCGCCTTAACTATAACGGGAGCGTTGGGGAAAGGAAGAAATACCGCAGCACCGCCTACAAGAAGTCCGCACGCGCCTATAAAAATATAAGTCTTGAACTTACCCATTCTGTAAGTTCTTTTGTCGTTATCGATCAAAGTACCGATCAGCGGATCGTTGACTGCATCCCAGATCTGAACGATCAGGAGAAGTGCCGAAAGGAGTCCTGTTTCCAGCATCATAAATACAAGCCAGAAGGTCTGCACCGTGCTCTTCAGCGAAAAGCTCATATTGCATCCGAGATCTCCTGCCGCATACGCAATCTTATCGCGCATACCAAACTTGCGGTGACCGCTTGCGTCAAGCTGCGGCGTTTTTTGCTTTTTCATTATAAAAATCCTCTTTCTGATTTTCTTTGGTCATCGCCGAACGATCCGTTTTGAGAGACGGAGCAAATCGGCAAAAAACCGTTATCTTAAGTATAAAGTATTTTGCAAAACATCGAGAGTGTTTTTTTCATGTATTTTTGTATTTTTTTAATCTTTCGACAAATTTTCTGTTGTAATTATCAAAAATCCATGTTATAATATTGATGTAGTTGAAATATTTGCTTATATTCCGCTTTTCGCTGCCCCAAATATTTATTGCGAGGCGCAAAGATGTTTTATGATAATGAACTTACGTTTCTGTGTGAAACTTTGAAAAAGGTCCGTTTACGCGCGGCTGTGATCGAACCGGGGGAACCGATCTGCTCGGTCATGGACAGTGACATATACTCGGTCTTCGGCAATGAGCTTCCGCAGGATATGCCCTTGCGCGCTTTTATCGGTGAGCTTGCAGAGCGCACCATGTACAAATCGACCGACGATCTTCACCTTTGCTATATCTATTTTCTTCTGCCGAAAGCCGAGAAAGAAACTCTTCTCTTCATCGGTCCGTATCTTTCCGACCCGCTGACCTCGGAGCAGATACTCGATTCCGGAGGGAAAACATCGGTACCGCCAAAAAGCCACAAATACATTAGTGAGTATTATTCCCATATTCCCATTCTTACTCCCGACAGCAATATCCTCGTAATGATCAACACCTTCTGCGAAAGGATATGGCAAAGCCAATCCTTTTCGATCGTGGACGTAAAAAACGAATCGAGTATACCTGTCTCACCGATAAATGAAACTGCTCACAGCGAGACCTTTGACGCCCTTCTCATGAACATGAAGGCGATGGAAAATCGCTACTCCTTTGAAAATGAGCTCATGCAAGCGGTGACCCTTGGGCAGATCCACAAGGAAACACAGCTTTTTTCAGCATTTCCCGAATCAACCCTCGAGCGACGCGCCTCGGATCCCTTGAGAAATGCAAAGAATTACTGCATCATCATGAACACTCTTCTGCGCAAAGCTGCCGAAAAGGGCGGTGTACATCCTATATACCTTGACGCCATGTCGAGCTCCTTCGCCATGAAGATCGAGCAGCTGCCTGCGCTCCCGGATTCCTTCGGATTGATGACCGAGATGTTCCGCTCCTATTGCAGGCTGGTGCGCAAGCATTCAATGAAGGACTTCTCTCCCGTGGTACGCAAAACGGTGTTGCTGGTCGATTCCGACCTCTCTGCCGATCTCAGCCTGAAAACCCTGGCGGAGGCGCAGAATATCAGCGCGGGCTATCTCTCCGCGGTTTTTAAAAAGGAAACGGGAAAGACGGTTTCTGAATTTATCAGAGAAAAACGCATAAAGCATGCAGTCCATCTGCTCACCACCACCCACCTGCAGGTGCAGACGATCGCACTCCATTGCGGGATCATGGACGTTCAGTATTTTACAAAACTATTCAAAAAAGAAACGGGGATGACCCCGAAGCAATACCGTGAAAATACTCAAAATACTCAAAAAATATAAAGGAGGAACAAAATGCAGACTTTCTTGAACGAAGACTTTCTGCTCTCCACAGAAACCGCGAAGAAGCTTTATCACTCTTTTGCGGAATCACAGCCGATAATTGACTATCATTGTCACGTTTCCCCCAAGGAGATCTATGAGGACAAGCGTTTCTCGGACATGACCGAGATCTGGCTTGGCGGAGACCATTACAAGTGGCGTCTTATGCGCTCGAACGGTGTGGATGAATACTACATCACGGGAGATGCACCCGCTTACGAAAAGTTTCTCAAATTTGCCGAGGCTCTTCCGAAAGCTATCGGCAACCCGATGTACCATTGGTGCCATCTCGAGCTGAAGCGTTACTTCGGTTATGACGGCATTCTGAACGCCGAAACCGCGCCCGCGGTATGGGAACTTTGCAACGCAAAGCTCAAAGAAGACGGCATGAGCGCACGCGGCGTCATCAAGCTGAGCGGCGTAAAGTTCATCGGAACGACCGACGATCCGATCGACAGCCTCGAATACCACAAGCTGATTGCAGAGGACAAGTCCTTCGATACGGTCGTTGCTCCGTCTTTCCGTCCCGATAAGGCTCTTAATATCGACAAGGCGGGATGGCTCGACTATATCCGCAAGCTCTCCGAGGTCTGCGGATATGAAATAAACTCGATGTCCTCGCTCAAAAAAGCTCTTTCGGACAGAATAGATTATTTCGCATCCTGCGGATGCCGTGCAAGCGACCACGGACTTGACTTCATGGTTTATGCCGAAGCAAGCGACGAAGAGCTTGAAGCCGTTCTTTCACGCGGATTGGCGGGTGAGACTCTTCCGTCTGCCGAAGCGGAGGCTTTCAAGACCTCTCTTCTCGTTCATTGCGCAAAGGAATACGTCCGAGTCGGCATTGCGATGCAGCTTCATTACAACTGTCTGCGCAACCCCAACTCCGCAATGTTCGCTAAGATCGGCCCCGACACGGGTTTTGACTGCATAGGTCCGAACGACGGATGCCGCAAGCTCGCTTCCCTGCTTGACCGACTTTACAAAGAGAACAGTCTGCCGAGAACCGTTATCTACAGCCTTGACGCATCCGACAACGCCTTTATCGACACGATAATCGGCGCATTCCAGGGCACCGAGGTTGCGGGCAAGCTTCAGCACGGAAGCGCTTGGTGGTTCAACGACAACAAGCAGGGTATGCGCGATCAGCTGATCAGCCTCGCCAACCTTTCGCTTCTCGGAAACTTTGTCGGTATGCTGACCGACTCGCGCTCCTTCCTCTCCTACACCCGCCACGAATATTTCAGACGCATCCTCTGCGCGCTGATCGGCGAATGGGTCGAGAACGGCGAATATCCGAACGACGAAAACGCACTCGGTGAGATCGTCCGCGGTATTTGCTACGAAAACGCCAGAAAATATTTTGAATTATAAATCGGAGGTATAAAAATGCCAATGCAAATGACGTTCCGCTGGTACGGCGAGGGTAACGACCGTATCAAATTATCGGATATCAAGCAAATTCCCGGCGTCACCGGAATCGTTTGGGCTCTGCATCACAAAATGCCCGGTGAGATCTGGGAGGTCGATGAGATCGCCGAGGTCAAGCGTCAGCTCGACGAATACGGCTTCAACATGGACGTCGTTGAGTCTGTCAACGTCCACGACGACATCAAGATCGGCCTGCCCACACGCGATGCTTACATCGAAAACTACAAAACCACGATCCGCAATCTTGCAAAGTTCGGAGTAAAGGTAATCTGTTACAACTTCATGCCGATCTTTGACTGGACACGCTCGAATCTCTTCCATCCCGTCGGTGACGGCTCGACCGCTCTCTTCTACGAAAAGAACATGATCCAGGACGATTACAACGCTATGGCGAAGTACATCCTTGATTTCACCGAAAAATACAACATGTCCTTCCCCGGTTGGGAGCCCGAAAGAATGGCGAAGCTTGACGAGCTCTTCAAGGCATACGCCGACGTTGACCACGAAAAGCTCTGGGCAAACCTCAAGTACTTCCTTGAGGCGATCATGCCCACCTGCCGCGAGTGCGACATCAAGATGGCTATCCACATGGACGATCCGCCTTGGGATATATTCGGTCTGCCCCGTCTTCTTATCAACGAGGAGAACATCGACCGCTTCCTTCGTATGGTTGACGACGAATACAACTGTCTGACTCTCTGCTCGGGAAGCCTTGGCGCAGATCTTAACAATAACGTAGCAGATATCGTCCGCAAGCATTGCGACCGTATCGCGTTTGCTCACATCAGAAACGTCAAACATTTTGAAAATGGTGATTTCTCCGAGGCGAGCCACCGCGACTGCGACGGCGACACGGGCATCCTCGAGATCCTCAAGGCTTACCATGACTGTGGCTTCGAGGGATATATCCGCCCTGACCACGGCAGACATCTCTGGGGCGAAGGTCCCGGCACGGTACGTCCCGGTTACGGTCTTTACGACCGCGCACTCGGCATAATGTATATGCTTGGCGTCTGGGATTCGCTCGATAAGTTCGATAAATAATAAAGAGGTAAATAAAAATGATCAATCTTCCCATCAATATTGATTACACAGGCAAGGTAGTTGTCGTTACCGGCGCGGGCGGACTTATCTGCGGCGCTATGGCTCGCGCTTTCGCTCAGTCGGGCGCAAAGGTTGCGGCTCTCGACCTCAATGAAGAGGCAGTAAAGAAGCTCGCTGATGAACTCAAGGCTGAAGGCTTTATCTGCGAAGGCTACAAGGCGAACGTGCTCGATCCCGAGGCTCTCGAGGCAGTACATCAGGCAGTACTCACAGACCTTGGCCCCTGCGACATTCTCGTCAACGGAGCGGGCGGAAACAATCCCCGCGCTACCACCGACAATGAGTATCAGCACGAGGCAAAGGAAGGCGGCAAGTCCTTCTTCGATCTCGATCCCGCAGGAGTTGACTTCGTTTTCAAGCTCAACTTCCAGGGCACTCTCCTTCCCACTCAGGTCTTTGCAAAGGATCTCGTTGAGAAGAGGGGCGGATGTATTCTCAACATCTCCTCGATGAATGCTTACACTCCTCTTACCAAGATCCCCGCGTACTCTGCGGCTAAGGCGGGTATTTCCAACTTCACTCAGTGGCTTGCTACCCATTTCGCGGGTACGGGCATCCGCTGCAACGCCATCGCTCCCGGCTTCCTTGTTTCCGCACAGAACTACAAGCTTCTCTTCAACGAAGACGGCACTCCCACCGCAAGAAGCGCGAAGATCCTGAACGGTACTCCCACAGGACGTTACGTTGACGCCTCCGAACTTCTCGGCGCAACTCTCTTCCTCTGCGACGACCGTGCAGCTTCGGCTATCACTGGCGTAGTTCTTCCCATCGACTGCGGTTTTGCGGCTTACTCAGGTGTATAAGGAGGCATGGTTATGGAAAAATACATTCCCGTTGTCGTTATCAAGGAGCTTTCCGAGACCGACAAGATTCTGACTGCTCTCAAGAAGAGCGGCATCAACACCGCGGAGATCACCTTCCGCACAGCTTGCGCGGCTGAGGCGATCGCATACGCTTGCAAAAACTATCCCGAAATGTCGATCGGTGCGGGAACCGTTATCAATGCGGCGCAGTGCGAGGCTGCTCTCGCGGCAGGCGCGCAGTTCATCGTTTCTCCCGGTCTTTCGGTTTCGGTTGCAAAGATCTGCAATGAAAAGAATATCCCCTACTACCCCGGTTGCGTGACCCCCACCGAGATTATGGCGGCTCTCGAGCTCGGCATTACTACCGTAAAATTCTTCCCCGCGAACGTTTACGGCGGACTTTCCGCACTCAAGGCACTTTCGGGTCCCTTCCCGCAGGTCAAGTTCATCCCCACGGGCGGAGTTGACCGCTCGAACATCGACGAATTTCTCGCGTTCGATAAGATCGCCGCTATCGGCGGAAGCTTCTTCGTCAAGGAAGCTCTTGAGAGAATGGAGGCTGAAAAATGAGCAAGATTATAACTTTCGGCGAGATCATGCTTCGTCTCGCACCCAACGGATACTACAGATTCTTTCAGAACGACCAGATGCAGGCTACATTCGGCGGCGGCGAGGCTAACGTAGCAGTTTCGCTCGCAAACTTCGGACTTGAGAGTGCATACGTCACCAAGCTCCCGAAGCACGCTATCGGTCAGGCGGCGATCGACTCGCTTCGCTATTTCGGAGTTGACACATCGAAGGTCGTACGCGGCGGTGACCGTGTAGGTATCTACTATCTTGAAAAAGGCGCGTCGCAGAGAGGTTCGGTCTGCATTTACGACCGCGCACATTCCGCTATCGCTGAGGCACAGCCCGAGGATTTTGATTGGGACGCTATCTTTGACGGTGCAGACTGGTTCCACTTCACCGGCATCACGCCCGCACTCGGCGGCAAGCTCGTTGACATCTGTATCGAGGCTTGCAAAGCCGCAAAGGCAAAGGGTGTCAAGATCTCCTGCGACCTCAACTACCGCGGCAAACTCTGGACAAGAGCCGAGGCACGCGAGGCTATGACCAAGCTTTGCGAGTACGTTGACGTCTGCATCTCCAATGAGAAGGACGCAAAGGACGTTTTCGGCATCGAAGCTGAGGGCACCGACATTTACGGCGGAAAGCTCAACCACGAGGGATACAAGTCGGTAGCTAAGCAGCTTGCCGACAAGTTCGGGTTTGAGAAGGTTGCTATCACTCTCCGCACATCCATCTCGGCATCCGACAACGACTGGGCGGGTATGCTTTACGACGGCGAGAATTACTGCTTCTCGAAGTCCTACCACCTCCATATCGTTGACCGTGTCGGCGGCGGTGACTCTTTTGGCGCAGGTCTGATCTATTCCCTGCTCTCGGGCAAATCCACTCAGGCTGCTATCGAATTCGCAGTTGCGGCTTCGGCACTCAAGCATTCTGTTGAAGGCGACTTCAACCGTGTAAGCGTCTCCGAAGTTGAAAAACTTGCCGGCGGCGACGGAAGCGGAAGAGTTCAGAGATAAATATATATAACAAAAACGACCCGAGCAAGCTGAACTGCCCCAAATTGTGCGGACAGCACACAAAACACCGATATGGTAGAAAATAATAAAAACTAGTCAACGAACTGGCATCGCTTTT
>JAZSMP010000053.1:0-3258 GCA_045535915.1 Eubacteriales bacterium
TTGCTCAACACCTGTTTTCCATCGCCGTCGAGTTTGTTCCAGAGAATGTTATAACAATTCTCAATACTACCGCGAAGAGCCTTGACTTTTTTGTCGTTTTCCGTTTTTTCGCCCTTGGGATCGATATCTCCGCGATAAAGCGCTGACAGCGTTTGTTTCATTTTTTCTTCCTCCAAAACAAAAAGTGCGCAGCCGAAGCCACGCACCGAAAAACGCAAACTCCGATTGCTGCTACACAAACCGAAGTTAGATCTCAAGCCTTTCGGCAATACCTCTACCAGGTGGAATTTGCGCTTTTACCAAATTCGTTCCTAATAGAAGTATGGGCAAAAAAGGGTACAGTTACCCTATGCCGAAAAAATTGAGATCGTTTTATGTGGTTAGTGTAGCAAATATATTATAGCATATTTTTGACTCTTTGTAAACAGGTAAATGAAAATTTGGTTTATTCCGGATAACACAAAAAATCACGCGCTCTCAGAGTGCGGAGAAGCTACTGACAAAGTATCATAAAAAATAGCATATAGCAATATGCACAAAAAGCAGAAAGCTATGTTCGCACTTGCTGAACGGGGTGCAGGGGCTTCGCCCCCATACCCCCGCTTGTTGTGCGAACATAGCGTTCTATTCAAAAATCAATATTTAAGTAAAACAAGGTGCCGCAGAGAATATTAGCTCTCAAAAGTGCCAATAATAATATCGGGCGGCTACATATTATTATTAAGAAAGGCAATCGATCATGAAACTTACACATTCCCCGCGCGTGTGGCGCGCGGCTGCCGCCCTCACCTGCGCCGCCCTGACCCTCTCGCTCATCCTCTTTTTTATCTTTTCCTTCTCTATTGAAAATTACAACACCGATCCCGTCTACGCAAGCGTTTTCCGCCTCCACATCCGCGCAAATTCGAACAGCGAAGAGGATCAGGCGACAAAGCTTGCCGTCCGCGATGCCCTTCTCCCCTTCACTTCCGAGCTTTTTGCCGACTGCCAAGGTCTCGCCGATGCCGTATCGGTCGCCGAAGCCGAAAAAGACGCCCTGACCGCCCACATCAACTCGTCTCTGTCAAGCCTCGGTGCCGATTATGAGGCAAGGATCAGCATCGGCAAGGAGGTCTTCCCCGAGCGCAATTACGCGGGCGAGGTCTACCCCGCGGGCGAGTACACTGCCCTCATCGTTGAGCTCGGAGACGGCACGGGCGACAACTGGTGGTGCGTGCTCTTTCCCTCGCTCTGTCTCTCTGCGGTAAAAGCCGAGGAATCTATTGAGGTCGGACTTACGCCCGCTCAATTCGAGTCGATCACGGCGTCCGCCGACGAAAAAAACGAAGATCCGCCCAAATACCGCCTGAAATTTCGCTTTTTGGAGCTTCTCGAGGAGCTTTTTGATCGGTAAATATTGAAAAACCTCTTATTCTGTGATATAATTATTCTGCTTAATATTATAGAAATACAGAGGAAACCAAAATGGCACACAAGAAACAGATATCTCCCAGTCTGATGTGCGCGGATCTGCTCAATCTCGGCGCAGAGCTCAAGCTCCTTGAGAAGGCGGGCATCGAGTATCTCCACATCGACATCATGGACGGCGTTTACGTCCCGAACTACACCCTCGGCACCGATTTCGTAAAGCGCGTCAAGGCGGCAACAAGCATTCCGCTCGATATTCATATGATGGTCGAGAATCCCGGCTCGAAGCTCGATTGGTTCGAGTTCGGCGAGGGCGACTACGTATGCTTACATATCGAGTCCGAGCCCCACATCCAGCGCGCACTCGCGTCGATCCGCGCCCGCGGAGCAAAGCCGATGGTGGCTCTCAACCCCGGAACTCCGATCTCAGCTATCGAAGAGCTTCTTGACGTCATCGACGGCGTGCTCATCATGACCGTAAACCCCGGCTTTGCAGGCCAGAAGCTCGTTCCCTCCACGCTCTCCAAGATCACGCGCATGAGAGAGTTCCTCGACGATCACGGTTACCCCGATATCGAGATCGAGGTTGACGGCAACGTAAGCTTTGAGAACGCCAAGCTTATGACCGAAGCGGGCGCCGATATCTTCGTCGCAGGCACATCCTCCATCTACGCCAAGGGCGGGGATATGTTCGCAAACGCACAAAAGCTGCGCGACATTATTAACAATGCAAAATGCTAAATGCTAAATTAAGGAAAATTTCCGTCGCTACGCTCGGAAATTATTTTACCGATATTTTTGTTTCTCCGTGATAGCTTATTGCATTGTAAAAACTTACATTTTGCTAAATAAAAATCGAGATGTTTTTAAGTTTCCGCTTCATTACATCTCGATTTTTCTATTTGGTAATGAAAGTATTCATATTAATAAATGGCAATTAAGACAAAACAAAATTATCGTATTTGCTTTTTGAGCAACGCGAAAAAAGCTACCTCAATTTTGCATTTTGCATGCTCCGCTTGCGGAGCGGTGCATTCTTGCATTATAAAAAACAACAGCCAACCGCGTTTCGGTTGGCTGTTGTTTTTTATTACCCGCCGGAGACCCGAAAACTCCGACCACTGCGTCTGATCTTCGTTCTCTCGGGTCTCAAGCGGTTTAAAACTGTTGCGCGCATCTTCCTTGACGCTATCAATCACTGTCATGTCAGACCTCCCGGGCGAGTGTGACGCTCATCGCCCGGTGTCGCAGCAGTGTTGAAAGAAAACACGCGTTCCGTTAATACACTTAAGTCATGCGGGAATTTTATTTTCCCCTCTACTTATATAGACAACTTTTTTCTCAAAAGGTTGCGCTTTTTTCGAAAAAATTTTTAAATTTTTTCGATTTTCAGACCGTTATGGAATAATATCCGAATTTTAAGTATATTTATTAGAAATATTATACCACTTCTTAATTCCGCTGTCAACAGATAATTTCGTGTTTGTGCAATTTGACATAAACTTTGTACGATTCGCATAAATTAAGAGTCGTTTCGCGATATATTTTTGACGGATTTGTCAATTTATATCTTTAACATACGAAAGAGCACATTTAAGCCGCCAAAGTGCCCGACTGCGGATTTTTTCAACGGACGAAGAAATTTTCTATCAGTTTCCGCCGCCGATGATGGGCAGAATACCCTCGGTACCGCTGACAACGGTATCGGGAAGCTCGCCGTTCCAGCCGAGAGCTTCATAATACTTGATGAGAGCTTCCGTGATCGACTCCGCGAGAGCCTTGTTAGCCTCGGCTTCCTTTTCGCCCGCGTACTTTGCCGCGTCTGCCGCCAGCTTCTGAGCCTCTGCCTCT
>JAZSMP010000337.1:0-3066 GCA_045535915.1 Eubacteriales bacterium
GCATTCAAAGCTATGTTGCCGCCTATTATTTTTTGCCTTGTCCTCAATAAATCCCTTATATACCCATCCGGCTCTTTTTCGATCTTTTTACTCATTTCCAACTGATCTCTTTAAGCACAGGAATAAAATTATCCCTTTCCGTCTTAGTTTCCTTAACCTCCGCACCCGATGTGGGAGAGTAGAAATACTGGTAGCAGAAATAAGCCACGCCGATGCATTTATCGAGGCTTTCTGTGTGCTCAAGGCAACGCTTGAGGATGTCCTTGTGCTCCGCCCACTCGTTTTTGCCGCTGCCGGCGTAGTTGTCAACGCCCGATTTTGCCTTGCCGAGGGTCATGCCGATGACGAGCTTGACACTGTCGATCTTGATAAGATCCGACCATGTTTTGCAAACGCTGACAAAATCGTATGAAGCATGCTCAAGTCCGAAATACACCTGCGGGCAGATGTAGTCTATGTAACCCTCGGTCGCGCACCACGTGTCAACGTCTGCGCCGTCGCGGCGGACGTTGTTGATGTTGCCCGCGGGGCTGATGCCGAATATCATGTCGGGATTGATCGCCTTGGTTGCGTGCCAGAGACCCGAAACGAGCAGGTTGAGCATCTCCTTGCGGAAGTTTTCCTGCGACTTCTTTCCGCCGTTCGCCTTATATTCCTTGTAAGCCGCAGAGTCGAAGGAGGTCTCGGTGGTGGGGTAGAAGTAGTCGTCCATGTGCAGACCGTCGACATCGTATTTGAGAAGGATCTCCCGCGCGCCGTTGATGATGAGTGCTCGGACTTCCTCGTATGCGGGATTGAGATAGTAATTCGAGCCGTTGGCAACAACGTACTTGCCCTTGGTCTCTTTATCCTTGTACCACTGCTTGATAAGATAATCGTTCGATACCGATGCGATCTCGCTTGTCGTCATAGCGCGCATCGGGTTGATCCAAGCCTGGACCGAAAGCTGTCTTTCGTGTGCTTCTTCGATCATGATGGCAAAGGGATCGTATTTCGCTGTCTTGCCGTAGCTTCCGACAACGTATTTCGACATCGGATAGTATTCGGAGGGGTACATGCTGTCGGCATTCGGGCGCACTTGAACGATGACGGTGTTGAAGCCGTTTGCCTTGACGTTGTCAAGGATCTTGTCGAGCATCTTGCGGTAGTTGGTCTCGCTGCTCTGCGAGCTACCCGAGCAGTATACGCTGTTCAGATCAAACTGCGAAAGCCAGATGGCTTTGATATCCTCGTAGTTGAGGGGAGTGTAGGGGTTAGTCATTCCTTCCATTGGGTCTGCGGTTGCCTCCTCTGTGGTTTCTTCTTCCGCGGTTGCCGCGGCTGTCGTTTCGATCGCCTCGGTGGGTTCGGGGGTGACGTCTGCGGGGATGGCGGACGTCTCCTCGGGAACTGCCGGCGTACATCCAGCAAGTATCAAAAGCGACAGAATAGCGGATATTGCTTTTATTAGTTTAAGTTTCATATTATTCCTCCGAATGGTGTGCTGACTATATTTTATATCAATCCGCGAAAAATGTCAAGAGAAAAAACGATTTATCCGGATTTTGCCTGCTAAATCGTTTTACCTATTGAAAAAAAGAACTAAATATGATATAATTATTATTTGTAAAATATCACTTTAAGAGAGTTGAAAAAATGAAACAGTTATGGAAGTACACAAAGGGATACAGACGGCAGACATTTGTCGCGCCCTTTATGAAGCTTATCGAAGCTTTGCTTGAACTGCTCGTACCTCTGCTCGTTGCAGAAATAATCGACAAGGGTGTTGGCGGCGGAGATTCCGCGCTCGTTTGGCGTATGTGCGGGCTTATGGTGTTGAGCGCCACGGTCGGTATGGTGCTCTCGCTCACCTCGCAGTATTTTTCCGCGCAGGCTGCCGTAGGATTCTCCTGCGCGCTTCGCCGCGACCTTTTCAAGCACACACTTTATCTTTCGCGCGAATCCTCGGATAAAGCCGGAGCATCGGCTCTGCTGACCAGGCTTACCGCCGACGTAGACCGTCTCCAGAACGGCATCAATCTCGGTCTGCGCCTGCTTCTGCGCTCACCCTTCATCGTTTTCGGCGCGGTCGTTATGGCATATATCACCGACCCCGAAATGTCGGTCATCTTTGCGCTTGCGGTTCCCGCACTTGCGGTTGTCGTATTTGCGATCATCCTGCTCGGTATTCCGATGTTCGCAAAGGTTCAGTCGAAGCTCGACAGACTCACCCGCCACACCCGCGATAATCTGCGCGGCGTCCGTGTTATCCGCGCATTCAACCACGAGAACGAGCAGGTCGAGGCTTTTGACGGTGCAAATACCTCGCACGCAAAGGAGACTGTTTTTGCGGGCAGAGTGTCCTCGCTTCTCAATCCCCTGACCTACGTTATCGTCAATATCGCGATCATTATGATCGTCAAGAACGGCGGACTTGCCGTCGATTCGGGCAGACTGACACAGGGTCAGATCATCGCACTTTATAACTATATGTCGCAGATACTCGTTGAGCTCGTCAAGCTCGCGAACCTCATCGTAACCCTCACCAAGGCCGGAGCGTGCGCCAAGAGAATCACGGGCGTGCTTTCCATGCCGATTGAGAGCGACGAGGAACACGAGACGGTCGAGATCGACGAAACCGAACCCGCTATCGAGTTTCGCGCGGCTTCCTTCCGCTACCGTGACAGCAACGGCGATTCGCTTACCAATATCAGCTTCAAGCTGAACGGGGGTGAGCGTCTCGGTGTCCTCGGCGGTACCGGCTCGGGTAAGACCACACTCGTTGACCTTATCCCGAGATTTTACGACGTTACGGGCGGCGAAGTCCTTGTCTACGGTAAGAATGTCAAGGATTATTCCGTGATGGATCTGCGTAAGATGATAGCGGTCGTTCCGCAGTCCTCGCATCTTTTCGCGGGCACCGTTGCCGAAAATATGCGCTGGGGTAATCCGAATGCCACAGATGACGATATCCGCACGGCACTTGAAGCCGCGGGCGCGCTTGATTTTGTTCTCGCAAAAGAGGGCGGTATTGAAGCAAGAGTTGAAGCGAGAGGCGCAAACTTCTCGGGCGGTCAGCGCCAGAGA